>JBDNFP010000203.1:0-11880 GCA_041689775.1 Spirosomataceae bacterium | reverse complement strand
TTGCGGCGGCGGAGGACTTGGATGATTTTTTTAATAACTTGCCAACTTGCGGCGGGGAGGTCTGAACTGTATGTTTTGATTCGCATTCATCAATATAGCCAGCCTTCCCGCTTTTTCAAATTAACTCAAACAGCTTCTAAGCCATTGCGACAGGTTGCGTTTGGTAGTTCGGCTTTGCGATTCATAGTAAGCCAAGGCTTCCTCGTTTAGTTCAAACGCTGCCCGAAGTTCCTTGGGCAAGATCAGGTTTTCGGCATCGTCCAAAATTGTCCACGAACCGTTCTGCTTCGCGAGTTCAATACTACCTAATCCGGCTTCGGCCATAAGGCCCTGCTCGCTGAGTTGGGCTACTTTCGCTTTATTCACCCTCGACCAAACGCTGGTAGGCCTTCGCCGTCAGAAGTACTGCTTATAGCTTAGCTCGTCAATGGGTCGGGCAGTGCTGTCAATTCACCCAAAGCACAGTGCCTCATTCAGGGTCTCATCGTATCGAATGGACGGAATCCCACTTTTAACTTTATAGTAGCCGAGCCACACTGAGGTTTCCGTGCGGTGGTTTTCTTCCAGCCATTGCCGCAATTCTTATTGGATTTTTAAGAAAAGAATAGGGTCGTTCATTGTGGCATAATTTTGAAACCCAAATTACTTCAAACTACTCAAAAAGCCTTCTTGGAATCAAGTACATAGACAAGAACGACGAGTTAATTTACTCTGATTTGCTTTCTTAAATACCCTAGGTATCTGCCAATGAGCCTGTCATAATTTCTAATCATGCGCCAGCTCCGACAAATCAAAAAAGCTGCCCTTAGTAGCATCCATTCTGGCGGACACAAGCCGAAAGTTTTCGGGCGTGGCAGGTAAATCTATAACCTTATTCGCAATAACTCCGATTTTCTGGTGCCCTTTACCCCGTCAAACCAGTAGGGTTACTGAGTAAAGGGGCTTTTACTTTCTTTCTTCCATAACGTCTTCGTGGAAAGGAAGCACTCATCGCAAACCTTAGCCCAATGAACAGAAAGTATTGGCCCCTCCTATTCGTTTTGATCTGTATTTTTTACGCTCACAACGGTATTGCTCAAACAGCCCCGCCTCCCAACGTTATCATTATCATTACCGATGATCAGGGCTATGGGGATCTTGGGATTACGGGTAATCCCCACGTGAAAACACTCGTTATTAACAAATTCGCCAAAGAGAGTATCCGATTCAATCAGTTTTATGTTTCCCCGGTATGCGCCCCTACCCGATCTAGCCTCATGACGGGGCGCTACTCCCTCCGTACCGGTATCCGGGACACCTACAACGGTGGGGCTATGATGGCAAGTAGTGAGGTAACCATCGCAGAAATGCTCAAACAGGCCAACTATACCACGGGGATTTTTGGAAAGTGGCATTTGGGCGACAACTATCCGAGTCGACCGCAAGACCAAGGCTTTGATGAATCATTGATCCACTTATCGGGTGGTATGGGACAGGTCGGCGACGTAACCACCTACTTCAAGGGCGACAGCAGCTACTTCGATCCGGTACTCTGGCACAACGGCCAACAGCAGGGCTACCAGGGCTACTGCTCCGATATTTTTGCGGCTAATGCCATTAATTTTATCGAAAAAAATCAGAAAAAACCTTTCTTCTGCTACCTATCCTTTAACGCCCCACACACCCCCTTGCAGGTACCTGATGAGTATTACCAGCGGTACAAAGACATAGACCCATCCTCTGGTTTTGAAAAAGATAGACGTCCCTTCGTCAACATGAGCGAACGCGATAAAGAAGATGCCCGGAAAGTATACGCCATGGTTGAGAACATTGACGACAACCTCGGGAAGCTCTTCAAAAAATTGGATGAACTGAACCTCACCGAAAATACTCTTGTGATATTCATGACCGACAACGGACCGCAGCAAATCAGGTACGTGGCCGGGATGCGCGGACGTAAAGGTAGCGTGTACCAAGGAGGTGTACGAGTACCTTTTTACGTAAAGTACCCGGCTCGCTTTGCGGGTAATAAAGATATCGAAACACCCGCCGCTCACATTGACGTACTTCCGACCCTGGCGAACATTTGTAAGGTACCCCTACCCGCTAACCGCCAGATCGACGGTAAAAATCTAAGCCCACTGCTGGAAGGAAAGTCCGCCAACTGGGACAATCGTTCTCTGTTTTTCTACTGGTCGCGGCGGTATCCCGAACTGTACAATAATATGGCCCTCCAACGCCCTCCCTATAAGTTGGTTGGGCATACCGATTACGACGCCGAGATTACCCGGTTCGAGCTATTTGATCTGAGTAAGGACCCATACGAACAAAATAATATCGTTCGTCAAAAAACAGACGTAGCTACCGAATTAAAGTCCGAATTAGATAGACTATTTCGTGAACTAGTTACCTCTGAAAATATCCAAAACCCACCGCTTATTCATTTAGGTAACAAAGAGGAAAATCCGGTTACTTTAAACCGAAATGATGCCGACGGACAAACGGGTATCTGGGCGCAGGAGGAGATTTACGGCCTGTGGAAAGTCAAGATCAACGAGGGGAAGTATACCATCCGGTATAAATTTATCAAACCTGTGCCTGGAAAGGGACAAATGATGCTGGAAACAAGGGGCTTTATCACCCAGCAAACAAACGGGACCGCGGCCACTGATCTCATCCAGATGAAGGATGTATACCTACCCAGCATGGAAGGAGATTTAATACCTTACTACATCGCAGGGGGCAAAAGAATATTTCCGTTCTGGGTGGAGGTAGAGAAAACGCAATAAGGATTCATCAGGGTTTTTAAGATATCGGCTATTTTTTTCCTGCCGTTGCATAAGCTACACTCTACACAACGGCACCTTTTTTATGGGTTAATTGGCTTAGTGCCGTTTCCAGGTTAGGACATTACTCAATATCCTAACCCTGTCTGTCTTTGTTCAAAGTAAATTACCTATTTTTACCCTCCTAAATTTCGAATACACGCGTCATGGATGTTTCCATTATTATCATAAACTATCACACACCTCACCTCATTATCAATAGCCTGAAATCCATTTATAGCCATACTAAGAATCTTACATTAGAAATAATTGTGGTCGATAACGACCCAGAGCGCGGAGGCGGAGCCCTTGTACGGGAGGCCTATCCAGATATTAAGTGGATCGACATGGAGTACAACGCAGGCTTTGGGCGCGCCAATAACCGGGGGATGTCAGTGGCTACCGGACAATACTTTTTGCTTCTGAATGCCGATACCCTGGTAACCGATAATGTTATAGGCCGCTGTTTTGAACGGCTCAACCAACGAGCCGATATAATAGCCTGCGGAGCTTTACAGCACTATGAGGATGGCAGTCCAATGCCTTTTTACAGAAGTTTTAACGAGTTTCGCCGGACTTTCTTTATCCTTCCTCCCAGCCAGACTATTGATAAAATTATGCATAAAATATACCCGGAGCCCAACTATCAAGACCCTGATCAATACGATTGGCTGGTAGGTGCCTTTGTGTTTTTACGGCGCGAAGGCTACAAACAGACGAGAGGTTTTGGTGACGATTTTTTTATGTACGGCGAAGATGTTGAGTTTTCGGGACGCTTGGGTAAGCTTGGAAAACTTTGCTACTTTCAGGATTTTAAATTCATCCATCTGGAAAATAAGAATCCTTTTCGGCGTACCAATATTTCGTGGATCAACCGTTCCAGTACCCAAATGCAAGTTTCTAACTTCTTGTGGGTTCGAAAACAATACGGAGTTATCTCGTACCTTATCCTGATATTTCACTATATCGTAATGATTCCGGTCATTTATACCTGGAAAATGGTACTAAATTTCAAAAAGAATGGTGCCCTATTTTCTGAGCTTAAAACGCAGCATATTTACGTCCGGAAAACCTTCGTACTTTTGAAGTACTTCTGGCGTACATTATTCTTAAAGAAAGGGCTTTACAAAATTAAGCCTTCCGAAAATATTGACTTGTTAACTTCTAACTAACCACCACACATTTATTTACCCGTATGATAAGCAAAAAACAACGTATTCTTTTCTTTACTCCCTTTGCCACACGAACGGGTTCGGAGATGATGCTCCTGTACATTCTTCAACGTATAGATCGCAGCCGTTACGACATCGGAATCGTAAGTTTTGCCCAGGGCGATTTACTTGCAGAATTTCCCTCAGACATCCCTATCTTCGTCGTGCCTCGACAGTATAGCTTCTGCCAGAAAGTGCAGCATCACCTGGGTATTAACCCCACGCTCCAATCTCTGCGAAAAATTGCCCGTGATTTTAAAGCCGATTACTGGTACGTCAACACCATGATGCTACCCGAAACCGTGACGGTAGCGAAGGAGTTTTCGATTAAAGTCATCACGCACTTCCACGAGCTACCTCTTACCTACTTCTACCTGAATAGCGCTGATATGAAAAATATCATTACCTATTCGCAGCTCTTAATCGGTTGCTCACAGGTAACAGCCAATGCAATTGAGCAAGCGGGAGGAAAAAATGTGGCACTGCTTTATTCCTTCATTGACCCCGCTAAGGTCATCAGGAGACCAGAACGAAGCGCTAAACTACGCGATGCCTTGGGCATTCCCGAGGATACCTTTGTGTGGGTAGCATCCGGTATGACCTCCGAGCGTAAGGGATTTGACCTACTACCCGATATTGCGGAGGCCATCGATAACCCCAAGGTACATATTATTTGGGTAGGTGGCCGGATTGACGACGGCATGGTGTACTACACCGAACAGCGCTGCGCCAACCCAAAAACCAAAACAAAGATACATCTGGTAGGTCAGCAAAAGGAAGACTACTATCCCTACCTGGATATCGGTAACGGCTTCTTACTCACTTCACGGCAGGACCCCTTCCCACTCGTAATGATTGAGGCAGCGTTACTGGGTAAACCCATCGTCTCATTTCCCTCAGGAGGCATTTCAGAGTTCGTACAAGACGGGATGGGGCTGGTTACCGACGATATCAGCGTCGGGCAAATGGCCGTCGCCATGCGCAAGGTGATGGATGGGGATATCACCCTAAACTCTCAGAAAAGTCAGGAGCGAGCCCACGAGTTTGATGTAGAAAATGGCTACCGCAACTGGACTCAACTAATGGATAATTTGTAAAAAACTTCTTTGAAAGAAACCAATTCAATTCGGCACTTTGTGAACGGTCATATACACCGTTTCCATTATATGACCGCCGTCGGCCCCCTGTGCCTTGCACCGCACCCTGAGGGTTTGCATGGGCGTGATGTCCGGAATACTCAGAAAAACTGTGGTGCGGTCAGTACCTAAAACAGCTTCTTTCACCGAGAATATATCTTCCCCTTCGGTTCCTGGGTTTTTGACCGAATAGTGCGCCGAACCGTAACGATTAGCCCATTTATAATTCCATCCTGATATTTCGTAGTTTCCTGGATTTTTAATAGCCTCGGCATCCAACGGGAAATTAAAAGTAAGCTCTACCCCACCCTTTTTGATCACGGCATCGGTAAGCAAGTGCCCCTTACCGCCCGTGTACCTCACCCGGCTGAGTACTCCGTAGCGGGTTGATACGCCATCGTCCCAGCCCGTGAGACCGGTTGTGTATATTTGCTTATCCACGGGATTGACGGCGGCGCGCTGTATTCCAGCATCCAACTGAAAAGGCAGAGCTACCATTGCCGCCTGCGTCACGTGCTCTACCTCATGGGACAGAAAGTAGTACAGCCATCCGGTGCCGTAGCTGGTATGAATGAACTGATTGCCGAGTGGTCCCCAGCTTTTATCGCTCCAAATACCTCCGCCGGGAGAGTTGTCAAACTCCTGCGGCATCCACAAGGCTGGTGGACTAAAAGTCTCCGGCACAGGTACTATCGCCGGGCTGATTACCCCCTTCACCACATCCTCTTTCCGAAACTTCACTCCGTCCGGGCTCCACCCATTGGATGTAAGGTTGGGTACGTACCCATAAAACTTCCCTTTCTCCACTAGATTAATCTTATTTCCCGGCATCCAATTTCCCTGATTATCGCTCACAAAAACCTTGTCATCGGGGCTAATCGTCAGCCCGTTATTAACCCGAAAGCCCGTGGCGAGACTCTCCCAGTTTTTTCCATCGGGCGAAACCTTGATCAGGTTACCGGGATCTTTGTTGTCGGTATATTCTCCGGGTTTGGTATAGTAGAAATTCCCTTTACTGTCGGTAGCCAAACCAAAATTAAAGGCATGAAAAAAGGCCGACACATCCTGATCGGGGTGAAAAACCTCGTAAAAATCCGTTTCACCATCCTGATTCAGATCGTTCAGTCGAATGATTCCGTTGCGGCAGGTCACGTAAATCTGATCACGAACTACCTTGATACCCATGGGTTCGTAGAGTCCGGTGGCAATACGCTGCCAGCTAACTTTTTGTAATCCCTCATCGACCCCACTCGCCATCCATATGTCTCCCATGTAAGTACCCAATACCAGGCGCCCGTCGCTCATGAAGTCAAGCGAGGTGGGGCGTACCCAAGCATTGTAGGCATTGTCGAAGGGCAGACCGATGTTGTCTACCACATAGGGATAATCTTCCGGAATGGCGACCAACTTCTCGGGGGCGGTTTTGTCTTTATCCTTAAAGTAACGTGGATCAAAGTGCGGTCGGGAAGCGTTAACTTCCCCTTTTGTCATAACTTTATTACTCCACAAAGTGGCCCCACCTTGTATCATCCGACCAAGATCAGCAAACTCCTTTTTTACAGTTCGTTCTTGTACTAAGATTCCAAATTGGGCTATACCGTCAGTACCCTTCCCGGAGGTTCGTAGAATTTCTACGGTCATGGTCTCTTTACTAACCGGGAAAGTTACCAGCAATCGGTGGTCGGCATCTACCCGCCACGACAGGCCGGGGGCGGAGCTAACGATTCCGGCGGCAATAGTCTGTGAGGTTCCATCCTGATGATTGGCAGTACTCACCAAAAGATTACTATTTATGCTACCCTGTGATCCAATAAATTTCCCATTCGTCGTCATGATACCATCCTTGAAGGTTGCCGCCGAGTCCTGCATCCAACCCACACAAAGTTCCTCGGCCGTACTACCCGGACTAATCTGTAAGGTCTGGGAAAGAATAAGCTGGTTGTTTTGGTTGATGGACCGGGGATACTCCAAAATTTTCCTGCCCGAAATCGCGTAGGAAAGTACTACCTCTTTTCCGTAGGTATAATGCCCAAAGTACCTCAGGTACTGCTCCGGCAAAGGCGCCCGTTTTCCGGTTGAGGTTTGTAAACTTGCCAGCTTGCCGTTATAAGTCCATTGCCAGGTACCCAACCCGAGTAGTAGCTCTCCTTCGACAAGGGGTTCCCCTTCTCCCCGGTAACGGTTAAACTTAGTATCAGATACGTTAAGAGTACCCTGCCAGGCCGCTACCGTACCCATTCGAAGCATGCTGTAGCTCAGATGCACGTTGTTATCCAGCCGGAGGGTTACCACCGAGGTAGCGAGTCCTTTTAGCGGGGAGTGAATGGCATAGCCATAGTCACTTTTGTTGTGCATAAACCAATCTTGACCGTATTTCAGTGAGCCCTTCAACGCCGCTGTTTTTACTTCGGTGAGCTGGTCCCCAATATTTTTATCTGGCTTAGGGAGTTGCGCGAGATAGTCTTGTGTTACCTTGAAGTACTGCTTTGGATTCCCTTTTTTAATAAAATCTTCCCGAATGTACTGGATCACATAGTAGCGCTCTTCCGGGCTTAGCCAGGTTTGGGATGCCATCATCCCCGCCCCGTTCGTCAACGTTTTCCACATATCGTAGGGTTTATTCCCAAACCGCAACGGGTCTTTATTAAACGAGCGAGCCTGCGGTAAGGATGCCGTACCGTCGGCGCCGTGGCAGGTTACGCAGGATTTGGTATAGATTTCTTTACCCTTTTGCATGGTTTCTGCACTCAACGTTCGGAGGATAAGCGCATGGTCGACGTCCTGAAATGCATAGCTTGTACCAAAGTGAAATGCTACTGCAAAAAGGAGGATTTTAGTAACTCTTTTCATAAGTCCCTGCTACTTTAATTAAAATAATGGTTTATACAACCCGCGATATAGGCCGCCTGCAAAGACCTTGTATTCTCATTGTAGTGCACGTGATCAATGTAGTTATTGCCCGGCAGGTTTATGGTAAACTTATACAGGTCAATAATGGGAACCCTATGCACGCGCCATACCTCATCCGCAATGCGGTTGTAAGCTTCCAAGTCCATGGCGTGGCGGTGAAAGGTAGTAGAGCGACTATTATGAATACTATCTACCACGGCAGTGCTTCGCACCCAAACTATTGGAACCGTGTGCTTTTTGAGCAAAGCATAAATCGCGTGTAAGTTTTGACGGTAGCTCACGGAGTCTACCTGATGGGTTTTTGTTTTGGGATCAAATTTGATGTCATGCAGTCCGCAGTTGAGCAGCAACACATCGGGGCGGAAGTCGGGCTCAGCTACTTTGGTTTTCAGATAAGCCAGTACCATTTGGGAGTCTCCACCATTAGCTCCGGTTGGGTAATCAAGATTAGCCTCCGCCTTTTGGCCGGGGGCATCATTTTTACGGTCATAGCTCGCATTCCCTTCAAGATACTTTTCCAAATACGGCCCGTATTGAATGGAAATGCTATCGCCAACGACAAAAACCTCAGGACGGTCGATGGTGAAGCTGAGCAGAAGGCAAGCTAAAAATAAGAATAGGGCTATCTTCATGCACACAAAGGTTGAAAGCGTAGGTTGTATTTTATTAATAAGGCACTTTATCGGGTCTCATACCCTATTATATAGCGGGTTATATCCATTTAGGTGCCATTTATTTAAGTCCAAACCTGCTTATCCTTCTGAAAGCAGAAGCAACATATCAAGCGCCAGCACATTGGAATTGGGTATATTTCGTACTTAATATGTTTTTTCTGTAAAAACTCACTTCATGCGACATCTTATACTGCTTCTGTTTCTGCTACTTGCCCAATGCTCTTTTTCCCAGCAGTTAACCCTCAAAGGTTTACAAAAGCCCGTCGAGGTCTTTCGTGATCAGTGGGGTGTTTCGCACATTTATGCTCAAAATGAACACGATCTCTTTTTTGCGCAGGGGTACGTGGCGGCCACCGACCGGGCTTTTCAGTTGGAAATGTGGCGGCGGCAGGCAACCGGTACCGTGGCCGAACTACTAGGCCCCTCGGAGGTAAAGCGGGATATTGGCACCAAGCTGTTTAAATACCGGGGCAATATGGAACAAGAAATGGCTCACTACCACCCGCACGGAAAAGCGATCCTGAACGCCTACGTCGAAGGCATCAACGCCAAAGTCGCTGAGTACCGCGCCGACCCGGCTAATCTACCTTTTGAGTTTAAAACCCTGAATACCCTACCCGGCTACTGGACGCCTGAGATAGTGGTTAGCCGGCATCAGGGACTGGTAGCAAACGTCATCGATGAGCTTAACTTCGGGCGCGAGGTACATCTGATGGGAGAAGAAAAGACCCGGGAGCTTAACTGGTTTCACCCCACGCGTAAGGCCGATACGGAGCCAAAACTCACGTTGGAAAAAGGAGTGGACGGCGAGGCGTTGATGCAGGATATCCTAGAACTCTACACCGCACACCGCAGCCCCGTCCGGTTTAAGGCCGAGGATAAAAGAACCGGACAAATAGTACCAACGGATGACTTTAATTTTCAGGAGTGGTACGACATAGAAAAGCAGTACGTAGGTTCCAACAACTGGGTTATTGACGGCTCGTTGGCGCAGAGCGGTTTCCCAATGCTGGCCAACGATCCGCACCGGGTCATCGCCGGTCCGTCGCTGCGGTATATGATTCACCTCAATGCCCCCGGCTGGAACGTTATTGGGGCGGGCGAACCTTCGTTGCCCGGTGTTTCCATCGGCCATAACGACCACGGTGCCTGGGGACTGACGGTCTTCGAAACCGACAACGAAGATATCTACGTGTACGAAATCAACCCAGCTAACCCAAATCAGTACCGCTACAAAGGGCAATGGGAAACAATGCGCATTCTGACGGATTCGGTAATGGTAAAAGGGCAACCTACCCAGGTAGTTCAACTGAAATACACCCGTCACGGTCCGGTAGTTTTTGAAGATTCCGCCAAAAACAAAGCCTACGCCGTTCGGGCGGGATGGCTCGATGTGGGTAGCTCGCCCTACTTGGCTAGTCTGCGGATGAATCAGGCCAAAAACTGGGATGAGTTTCGGGACGCTTGCTCGTACAGCCGCCTACCCGGCGAAAATATGATTTGGGCCGACCGCACTGGTCACATCGGCTGGCAAGCCGTGGGGCTTGCTCCTATTCGCACTAACTGGTCGGGACTCGTACCAGTGCCCGGTGATGGCCGTTTCGAGTGGGGCGGCTACCTACCCATCAAGCAACTACCCCACAGCAGCGACCCGAAAGAAGGGTTCATCGCTACGGCCAATAATAACCTTACCTCGCCGGATTTTCCTTTCCGCAACGCCATCGGCTGGGAATGGTCAACGCCCTACCGTGCGCAGCGCATCGAGGAAGTACTTGGTTCGGGAAAGCGGTTTAACCTCTTTGACTTTACCCAACTTCAAACCGACTACCTGTCGGTCCCCGCCCGCTCGCTGATACCCATGCTCACCCGCCTGGACTTTAACGATAAAGAAGAGAAGAAAGCAATCGAACGACTAAAAAACTGGAATTTTCAACTAGCCCCCGAGTCCATTGCTGCTGCCATCTACGCCGAGTGGGAAAATCAAATCCGGGATGCGGTATACACCCGGGTGGTGCCGAAAGTAGCTCAACCACACCTGCGCCGACTTACTACCAAACTGCTACTGGACTACCTCATCACCCCACCGGCGAACTTTGGCAAGGAGCCGATCAAAACGCGCGACGAGTTGCTGCAAACTACTTTCCGGGAAACATTGTCGGTACTGGCCCAGCGCCTGGGTCGCGACCAAAGCAAGTGGCAGTATGGGCAAGCTACCAACAAGCACATTGCCATCAAGCACCCACTGAGCGCCCTGGTCAGTAACGAAATGCGTAAGAAAATTGATTTCGGTCCGCTATCTCGTGGCGGCTACGGTGAAACCGTAAACAGTACCAGTAATAGCTCCAACCAAACCCACGGAGCGTCGTTCCGAATGCTAATGGATACCGAAAACTGGGACAAAACACTGGGCATCAATACCCCCGGTCAATCGGCTGACCCGAACGATCCGCACTATGGAGATTTATTTGAACGCTGGGCAAAGGATGAGTACTTCCCGGTGTATTTTTCGAAGGATAAAATCAAGGCAGTGGCGGATAGGACGTGGATACTAGTGCCAGAGAAATGATAGGCTTGATTCTTTTTATAGTCAAATTCTGAGCAGCTGTAAGCGAAAATTATCTAGGATTCCCTGGATAATTTTCGCACTAGTAAAGACCGGCGGGCTACTCGTACCATTTTTTGACCTATTCACATCATTTTCAGCTGAAGCGTAGGAAGAGTACCTAGTTTTGGTCAAAAACAGACCTGATAACCTATGCTTTCTACCTCTACCTTTCGCCGCTATGAGCTGCTGATCATCCTGAGTGCGGCCGCCGCCTATCTGGTGCGCCGCCTCTTTGAAACCGCCACCCAGTTCAACCACGACATTCTGCGGGCTCAGGTAGCAAAGGTCGCCACATCCACCATACTCGCAGATCTGGCGACCTTCGACTACAACCAAAACGTCATTTTCCCGACCATAGCAAGGACGGTGCTGTTCATGAGTGCGTGGTATGTTTTCCACTAGATCACTTTCTTAAATAAATATCAATATTCAAAGATTTATGTTGACAAGTCCGCAGACAATAATCCAAACTTCCTCAATATGCCTGAGATGGTTCCTGTAAGTTTCCTTGACAATTCTGAAGCACTTGCACCGCCGATT
>JBDNFP010000202.1:0-39740 GCA_041689775.1 Spirosomataceae bacterium | reverse complement strand
GTGCTGGTAAAAGTCAGCCGAGTTTTCCAGCGACTTGATTTGCTCGTACTTGCTGAGGGCCAGGGCCACGAATTCTGATTCTGTCATGGGGGGGGCAGGTTTTGGGTGAGTTCAAAACTCAACTTTTTTTCCCTATTTTGCAAAACTGAAATACACCCATTGAAAACTCACACCATTTGGTAGTTTTTCCAAGGTTTTCAAACGTTGTGTTTCCTCCTCCGCGGCCTGAGTCCCCCTCAGGCCCTTGGTAGTTTCGCGTTGCGGTACTACCTCAAAGACCCTCTGGGAAATGCAAGGCCGGGCCGTCGCTACGGTGGTTTTTGACGAAGCCGGGCAGGCATACAGGAAACGGACTATTGCGCCTTCGGCTACGAAGTAAGCCGCAGCGGGAGTGATAAAAACAAGTACCTTCGCCACGGCAAGGAGAAGGCATCGACACTACTTGTTTCTGCGAAACAGCCACCCATGCTTAGGACACTCAAATTTTTAGAGCCTTGTCAAACCAATCGGAAGCACTAAATTTGTACTTACACGAAAAAGTACATCTACTTTCTCCATTATAACCAAAAAATCAGTATTCCTTTGGCAAAGTCAGCAAAAAAAGAAACTCCCCTCAATAAGCAATACAACCAGATTAAGGCCAAGTATCCGGGGGCACTCTTACTTTTTCGGGTAGGTGATTTTTATGAAACCTTTGGGGAAGATGCCATCAGAACTTCTAAAATTTTGGGAATTGTTCTGACGCGTCGTAACAACGGCGGTTCCCACGAAGAATTAGCCGGCTTCCCGCACCATTCTCTGGACAATTATCTGCCCAAACTCGTCCGGGCTGGTGAGCGCGTAGCTATCTGTGATCAATTAGAAAATCCGGCCGAGGCAAAGGGGATTGTGAAGCGTGGGGTAACCGAGCTAGTAACGCCGGGTGTAAGTTTTAACGATAACGTACTGGATATTCGTCGGAACAACTACCTCGCTGCCGTTCACTTTGGCAAGGAAAATCAACTGGGACTTTCCTTGCTTGATATCTCGACGGGTGAGTTTATGGCGGCGCAGGGCAACGTGGCGTACGTGGATAAAATGCTGCAAAGCTTTTCTCCCTCGGAGGTACTATTCTGTAAGAAAAACAAGCAGGAATTTATTCAGCTTTTTGGTGATAAGTTTCACACCTTCATGCTGGAAGATTGGTGCTTCGGGGATGATTTTGCCTTTGAAAAGCTGACCTCTCATTTCCGGACGGCGACTCTGAAAGGGTTTGGTATTGATACGCTTCCCCAAGGTATTGTGGCCGCTGGGGTCATCATCCATTATCTGATGGAAACCGAGCACAAAGAAATAGGCCACGTGAGTCGTATCACCCGTCTGGAAGAGGAAAAATACGTATGGCTGGATCGCTTTACGATCAGAAATCTCGAACTGGTATATCCTCAGCAGGAGGGGGGCGTGCCGCTGATCCAAATCCTGGACCATACCGTCACACCCATGGGAGCACGCTTGCTCCGCAAATGGGTAGTGTTGCCCCTTAAAGAAAAGACACCCGTTGAAGAGCGGCTCAATACGGTGGATCTATTCCTCAAACACGAGGATTTGCACGAAAACTTAGTGCAGACGTTGAGACAAATTGGGGACCTGGAAAGACTTATTTCTAAGGTGGCCGTGCGCCGGATTAGCCCGCGGGAGTTGGGTCAATTGAAGAAATCACTGCAACAAATTGCCCCGATCAAGGAGTTGTTGAGCGCGGTGGCCGCACCAGCGAAGGAGGGTATTACTCCCACGGCTGATCGGCGCCTTTTGGGAGTGCTAAGTAAATATGCGGATCAACTTAACCCTTGTACTTTCCTGCTCGATAAAATTGATACCGAATTACGGGAAGACGCCCCTGTACTGTCGAGTCAGGGAGGGATGATCAAATCGGGTGTGGATGCCAAGTTGGATGAACTGCACTGTATCGCCTTTGAGGGAAAAGATTACCTGCTGAAATTACAAAACCGGGAAACCGAAAAAACGGGAATTCCGTCGCTAAAAATTGCCTATAACAAGGTGTTTGGCTACTTTCTGGAAGTTACCAACGCCCATAAAAATAAAGTACCTGCGGAGTGGATTCGGAAGCAAACGCTGGTGAATGCCGAACGGTACATTACCCCGGAACTCAAAGAGTACGAGGAAACTATTCTGAACGCGGAGGATAAGATTTATGCCATCGAGCAACGGATATTTAACGACTTGGTGACGGCGGCAACGGAGTACTTGGAGGCGATCCAGCAAAACGCCCGTATCGTGTCGGTGTTGGATGCTCTCGCTTCGTTTGCGACGATAGCCCGAAAAAATAATTACACAAAGCCCATCATTACCGAGGGTAAGGAGTTAGATATCAAGGATGGCCGTCACGCGGTGATTGAGCAGCAACTACCCCTCGGGGAAAGCTACGTACCCAACGATCTTTTTCTAGATGACGAAACCCAACAGATTATTATCATTACCGGGCCCAACATGGCGGGTAAATCGGCTTTGCTCCGGCAGACGGCCCTGATCGTACTGATGGCGCAGATGGGTAGCTACGTACCCGCCGGTGAGGCTACCATTGGTTTGGTTGATAAGGTATTTACCCGGGTCGGAGCCAGTGATAACCTCAGTCGTGGGGAAAGTACCTTTATGGTAGAAATGACCGAAACGGCCAGTATTCTCAACAACCTCAGCGACCGTAGTCTGGTACTGATGGACGAAATTGGGCGGGGAACCAGTACCTACGATGGTGTTTCGATTGCTTGGGCCATTGCGGAGTATTTGCATACGCTGCCGAACTGCCGGGCCAAAACCCTTTTCGCTACCCACTACCACGAGTTAAATCAGCTAGCGGAAGATTTTCCCCGGATTAAAAATTTCAACGTTGCGGTGAAGGAAGTGGACAATAAAATTATTTTTCTACGTAAGCTGAAACCCGGGGGAAGTGAACACAGTTTTGGTATTCACGTAGCTCAAATTGCCGGTATGCCGCAGTTGATTGTATTGCGGGCGAGCGAAATTATGCAGCATTTAGAAAAAGATCATCTGACCGAAAATCGGGCCGAGAAGATTAAGGAAATGCCTAAGAATAACTTTCAGCTTAGCATATTCGAACCAAACGATCCCCGTCTGGAAGAATTAAAAGAAAAGCTATCGCTGGTCGATGTCAATACACTATCGCCCATCGAAGCGCTGCTCAAACTAAACGAATTGAAGAAGCTGGTAGAGTGATTAGCGGTCAACTACGTGGCTATTTTACAATAATTAACCCTACGGACGTAAGGTCCGTGCTATTGAAAAGTATTGAAATTAAGAATTATCATTATTGGAGCGGGTCTGTCGGGCTTGCTCATTGCAAATAGGTTAAAAAAGGCCGGTCATGGCGTGCTCGTTCTCGAAGCAAGGGGCCGAATCGGTGGCAGGGTGCTGACCTCTTGGTCGGAGAATGAAACTCCCGTAGAAATGGGGGCCACTTGGTTTGGGCCTCAGCATCGGCATCTGATCGCGTTGTTGGAAGAGTTAGAAATTCCGGCATTTGAGCAAAATATGGAAGGCAAGGCTTTCTTTGAGCCCTTTTCTATGACGCCCCCCCAAGCGGTAGAAATTCCGCAGGGGGAACCTAGCTACCGGATCGCCGGGGGTACTTCCAACCTCATTGAGACGCTTGCCCATAATTTAGACCAAAAAGAGATTTTACTCAACCAAATTGTAAGTCGAATTGACTTTCAGGATGATAATGTACTGGTCTTTACGGATGATTTGACCTTTGAAGCGGATAAAGTGATATCTACTCTGCCACCAGCCTTGCTGGCAAGTCAGGTGGAATTTGTACCATCACTTCCCGCCGCTTTGCTGGAAATTTGTGGCAATACCCATACTTGGATGCAGGATTCTATCAAAACGGGCATTGTGTACGAAAAGCCTTTTTGGCGGGATAAAAACTGGTCGGGAACACTTTTCAGTAATGTGGGGCCGATCAGTGAATTCTATGATCACACCGACGCCTCCGGTACCAAATACGCCCTATGCGGTTTCGTCAATGGAAGCCTCATGAAGTTTCCGGCCTTTGAGCGAAAGAATCGTGTGATGACTCAACTCAACCGGATTTTTGGGGAGGATGCCGAAAACTACCTAGATTATCAGGAGAAAATTTGGGCCTTGGAGGAGTTTACCAAAGTGCCAGGTGGCCCAGACCTTTTTTCCCATCAGAACAATGGTGACGAATTATTTGCCGATAGCTGGTTTGATGATCGATTCTTTATAGCCGGGACCGAGACTTCTCCCCACCATGGAGGCTACCTGGAAGGAGCGGTATTTGCGGCCGGACGGGTAGTTGAAAAGATAGGGTGACGTGAGCCCCTATCACGCTCAACGCACTCACCGAAATGCGAGTGCGTTGAACGTTGAATTATAGTGGGAGAGTTTACCCTTTTATCATGTTATTGAAAATTTCTTTCTGCTGAATCAGAGCCGCGACCTTGTCCTTGGGGTCGGTGCGGCATTCAAGCAGAATCCAGCCTTTGTAGTTGATTTCCTTGAACAAATTCATAAGCTTCTGGTAGGGGTAGCTCGTGTCGTCAAGCTCGCGTACGTGAACGGTATCACCAAACCGATCTTTTACCAGATTGAAGTTATATTCAAGTCCCTGTCCGATCAGGTCTTCGGCGTTACAGTTCCAACAAACGGAGGCGTTGCGGTTTTCGGTATAATCCATAATCGTCTTGATGTTGGGCAGCTCTTGCGTACCATTTCCGTGTACTTCCAGCCGGATTTTTTGTCCGAAATCCTCGGCGTACTTGCCAAGCTCGCTTAGTGAACGACCAATCTGTTCGAGGGTTTTCTCGTGGGGGACATCTTTATGAAATTGGTTGGGCTTTACCTTTACCCCGGTACCACCGATGTTGGCGCTAAGTTTAATGAACTCCTTTGTCCGGTCCATGTTAGCTTTCAGCTTAGCCGGATCGGGTGAGTCGTATTGCTCGTTGGTCCCCATCCCCACGATCTTGATGGGGCTATCGGCGAACATTTTCTTTACCTCCATGCGTCGGGCCGCCGAAATATCGGGCATCACCTTGTGCGCATGGTCTACTCGTAATTCCACCCCGCCAATACCGGATTTAGTGCAATTTTCAATCAGGGTAGGTACATCCCAGTCTTTACCCCAGAGGTAGGTGACCAGCCCTAGCTTCATTTTGGACTTTTTGAGCAGATCTATTTCGGCAAAGGATAAAGCAGGTAGCAAAGTGGCGGCCGCTATCAGCGACAAATCCTGAATAAATTCTTTTCTGGTAATAGGTTTCATCGATAGATTAGATTTAGGCTTATGAGTAAGAGTTCTGAAACATAAAGACGATAAGTAAATGATATTTACCTTACCTGCCTATAAAGCACACTTATCCGCCGTGCTACCCAAAAAAAGCAGACAGCACATCAAAAGTGCCGTCTGCTTGTACTACTGAACGTTAAAAATATTTATACTGCGCTGAAAACCCGATCCATGCGTTGGCTTACATCGGCCAGCCGGGCCCGGTCGCCCCCGCCAACTTCGGCGGAAGCCCAGCCTGAATAGCCGATTGTAGCCAACGCCTTATTTACCGCGGGCCAGTTGCAGTCGCCTTCCATGATTTCTACGTTGAAACCCTTCCAGATTCCTTCGTCAGACTGTTTCTTACGGCTGTACTCTTTGATATCCAGCTTCATGATTCGCTTGTCGAGTACTTCAATCCAGTGTTCCGGCCAGCCATAGCGTACAATGTTTCCTACGTCAAAGTACCAGCCCACTAGTGGGTGATTGATCTCATCTACGTACCTAGCAGCTTCCATGGGGCTCAGCAGGAAGTTGTTCCACACGTTTTCCAGCGCTATTTTGATTCCCGTTTTTTCGGCCGTGGGAATCAATTTTCTAATTTCGGCCTGTGAACGCTCGTAGGCATCTTTGTAGCTGACGTTGGCATTTACTACCGCAGGGACCAATAGAACGGTGGTTCCTCCGTATAGCTTGCAGTCGTTGAGAGCCTTCTCCATGGATTGAACACAGATCGCCCGAACTTTGGGATCAGGATCAGAAAGTGGTGATTTCCAGTGCACCGAATTTATGACACCGGGAAGTTCGAGGCCTGTTTTGTCGCGGGCGGCAAGTATCTCTTTTGGGTTAAGATCATTGGGGGAATCAAGTTCTACGCCGTCGTACCCAAGTTCTTTTAACATTTTAAACTTGTCCATGATGGACATATCGCCTTTCACCATCCCCCATTTTAGGCTTTTCTTGATCATGGGCCGGGCCGGGGTAAGGGGTACCGCCGATGCCTGCGATGTTGCAAACGCAATCGCCGAAGCGGCTACACCCGATTTTATCAGAAATTCTCTTCGTTGCATAGTAATTTAAATAAAGGGGGTGATACCTGGTTTGGGTACTTCCACAATCGGCGGAGTAGTAGCAAAACTGTACGAATCTGGTCCGAGGGTTTCGGTGGAGTTCATGGCATCTTCCCAGGTGATTTTCTTTCCGGTGTAGGCAGCCATACGGCCCATAATGGCCAGCATGGTACTCTGTACCATCCATTCTCCGTTGTTGATGGGTTTGTTGTTACGGATACCGGCAAAAAGTTCGTTATGCTCAGTTTGGTACATATCATTTTGTACTCCCGTGTATTTCCAGGGGTTAGCACCTTCTATTTCGTGGGAGTTACGGGCGCAGTTTACCAAAGCCTTTCCCTTCGTTCCGAATGACTCCACCGCGTAGCTGTTCTCACAATTGGTTTGCTGACGTGACATGTGGAAACCCTTGGCCCCGTTGGGATATTCGTACGTAATAGCAAAGTGGTCGTAGATTTGGCCAAAGATGGGTTCGGTGCGTACCTGCCGTCCACCGGTACCCGTAACACTCGTGGGGAGAGCATCCCCCAACGCCCACGACATCATATCAATGCTATGCACGGCCTGCTCTACGATATGATCGCCGGAGAGCCAGTTGTAATACAGCCAATTGCGGAGTTGAAACTCCATGTCGGACCAGTTGGCTTCTCGTGGTTTCGACCACAGAGTACCCGTATTGTAGGTGTTATACACCGCCATCACATCCCCAATGGCACCGTCCAGGATCTTACCAAAACTAGCCCGCTTTGGCTCGTGAAAGCGCCAGCAGAGGCCCGAAACTACCGATAGGTTTTTCTCCTTGGCTAGTTTGGCCGCTTCCAATACTTTTTTGATGCCAGGTGTATCCACCGCCACGGGTTTCTCGCAGAACACATGCTTTCCGGCTTTCACGGCGGCGCTCAAATGCTCAGGGCGAAAGTGGGGAGGGGTGGTAAGAATAACGACGTCTACGCCCGAGTCAAGTACTTTCTGGTAGGCATCAAATCCGATAAACTTATGGCCTTCGTCAACTTTTATTTTATCGGGATGGACCTTTCTCAGACTTTCTAGCGAAAGGTCCATTTTATCTTTAAATATATCACCGACGGCGTGTAGTACTACGTTGGGGTCGGCGCTAAGGGCTTGCTTGGCGGCGCCCGAACCCCGGCCTCCGCAGCCAATCAAACCCACTTTGAGGGTTTCGCTATTAACCCCGGCGTACGCCCGGTTAGGAATAATAATCGTTGGAATGGCCGAACCAGCGAGAGCGACTCCGGCTAATTTTAGGATATCTCTTCGTGAGGTACTCATGAGTAGTTGTTGTTAAAAGGAATAGGAAAAAATATTTTGGGTATTCAAGCGATTGATTTTTAGGCAGAAGTAATTTGTCGGATCATCAATTCAAATATGTCGATATTTTTGAAATTTTTTAAAGAACAAGCTAATCTTTTTTAGTTCAGAGCCACTTTTTATGGTTTTGTCTAAGAAATCCAGTAGCAAACAAATAATAGTGAGGATAAACACATTACGCTTTTCTTTGTTTACTAGATAGAATTTTTGACTTTTATAATTGGTGTATACACATAAAAGCAAGCAACCGGGTATTTCTCATTTCTTCCGGGTACTTATTTTGGTAGTGTGGGCGGTAAAGGGGATGGCGCAATGCCCAACTTCTGTACCGTCATTGGCTGATTACGAGGAAGGGAATTCCAAGTTGACCTTGAGTGGTTGTCTGCCGATGCAGGCAGTCATGCAGAACCAGATACTAGGAGCAACGAATACTCGGACAATTTTTGATTACACAGGTGGGCCGATTAATATCCCGAGTTCCACAGCAGATAGTATCCATCGGTACCCCCGCCCAGGTATCTACACCATTGTTCAGGTAGCCCAGAAAGAAGGGAAAGAATGGATTACCTGCCGAACGGTACAGGTTGGGGATACGCTAGCGCCTTTGGTGAAAGCTATTCCTTGCGCGGACGGTAACGTTCAGCTGACTTTTGAGGAAAATCAACCTACTGATTATCCTACCTACCAGATTGATTGGGGTGATACCGAAATAAAGGGCTACACGGGTTTTGGTGATAGAATTCACTACAAATACGGCGGTGCGGCTACGTATAAGATTCGGGTACGGGGTGTGCATACTCCAGGGCAATGCCGGGGAGCTATCCGGGAATTGACCTACAAGTCTCCTGAGTCTCTCACGGGACCTACCTTTACCGAGGGGAGAGCCGCCGATGAAACAAGGATTGATTTCTTATTTGAGAACCCTTTGGGTACCAAACTTATGCTACTTAAAGGCCTTCCGGATGGGACGTTTGCCAGCAGTGGACAGTTGCTGGATCCTACCAGAAACAGCGTGACGGCTTCGGTTGACTTGCCGTCCACCGTTTGCTTTCGATTGCAGCCGGTTGACTCGTGTTTGGCTTCCCTTACCTCTAAACCAGTGTGTATGTCAGCAATGACTCTGGCGGGTACATCTACCATCAATACGGTAGAATGGGAATTATCTTTTTTTCCAACGGGCCTCAGAGCAGCGATCCAAAAGAATGGGAAAGACTGGAAGGATGTTACAAATCTGGGAAAGAACGGAACACTAACTGATCGCGAATTTGTGTGTGGAAATGAAGTCTGCTACCAACTGGTGCTTAACCACGATAAGTATACCTTTTATAGTCTAGCCCGATGTGCGCAGGTACCATTTGAAGAGTGCGTTTCTCGCCCACCGTTTTACATTCCCGGCGCATTTTCACCCAATAATGATGGCATTAACGACTCCTTTGAAGTGAAAGGAGTCATCTCCTCAGCGTACGAAATTACAATCTTTAATCACTGGGGTACCGCAATATTCTATTCGAATGATCCCGCTATTAATTGGGACGGAAATGTAAAAGGTAGTAAGTCTGTACCAGGTACCTACGTATACAGAATTCGCTACCGGGATGTAAGCGGTGAAAATCTCACCAAAGAAGGCGCGGTTGTTTTGATGCGCTAGTTCCAAAGATTATTGTAAACTCTTACAATAGCTTAGCAGTCTTCGTACCTCTTCTAATTCGCTAAATTTTACCGGGTTCTCTTCTAGGTAATCAAGGATTTCGGATTTGTTACGGTTGTAAAGCCTTAAAATTCTTTTTCGGGAAACCGGAAAAACAAGGCTATTTTGATCAACGAGATAGTAGACTTTCTTTTGTGAGTAGACTACATCTCCCTTAATATCCAGCTTGGCAATAGAGCTATTACCGGATGAAAAGGTATTTATTGTTTTGATGGAGTACACACCTGAGGATTGTCCATACCCGCCTTCCTTGTCCATTCCGGCCACCTGAATCGATTGATCAAGGCCTAGTTTGACGTTTCCATAATTTTCTATTATTTTCAAAAATCCCTTTTTCAGGTCGTAAATAAATTCCTCATCGTTTAGACTAACCCGACGAATCATCGATTCCAGATCAAGCGTAAGAGTATCGCCGGTGAAATGAATGAATTGCATCTCCCGAAGCAGTAAGTTATAGTTTAACCGGGCCGTTGGGCTCTGCCCATTGCGATAGTGCACCGTTCCCTGATTGAACTGTTTGTACAAGTACTTATATTCATTCGGGATTGCTGATCCTAATTGTGAGCTAACCCGGACCGTTTGATTATCCTGTGCCCTTGCAAGGAATGGGATGGTGATAAATAGCGCAAAGAAGAATACTGATTTCATAGTTAAGGACGGTTTCAAGGGTCTAGTGAACCAATTTTGATTCATAACAATTCTAACGAAGTATTGATCTAACTTTTCTTCAAAACGGAAATTATTACTGAGCGGAATATTGTTTTAGTTGGTAGGATAGTAGTAGGTTTGGTCTAATAAATCAATCATAACATAGCCTAAACGAATATCCGATGCAAAAACTGCAAATGGAAGAAATGGGTCGGCTGTCGGTCGACGAATATAAAAAAGCCGATAAATTTCCGTACGTTATTGTGCTGGAAAACATTCGGAGCCTCAACAACATAGGATCATTTTTTAGAACGGCTGATGCTTTTCGGGCAAAAAAAATATACTTAGGGGGCTATACTCAGGTACCACCGCACCGTGAAATCACCAAAAGCGCCTTAGGCGCCGAATTGGCCGTACCCTGGGAAAAAGCCGATGATCCTCTCACGCTGGTTGACCGTCTGCGGGAAGATGGGTATACCCTCGTGGCGATAGAACAAGCGCACGGTAGTACCTTGCTGCAAAATTTTAGTCCAGAATTTGGGGCTAAGCACGCCTTTGTTTTTGGCAATGAAGTAGAAGGTGTGAGTGAAGAAATGATGATGAAGGTGGACCTATGCGTTGAGATTCCACAATTTGGAACAAAGCACTCCTTCAACGTTGCAGTATCTGCGGGGATTGTGCTCTGGAGGTTTGTAGAAAAAAACTTAACATAAAAATAACAGACTATTTTTGTTGTTGAGGAATAATAGCTAAGTATTTGTATATTTTTTTATTTTTAGCCTCCAATATAGGAGTAATACTACTTATTTTAATACTATCATCATGAAATCTAATAAAAAAGCACTGACTAGCGAAATCGCCGCTACTTTAGAAGCCAAACTTGAAGAACTAACCAAAAGCTCGAAAAAGCTAAAAAAATCAATTGAGAAAACGGCGGAAAAACTAGCTAAGAAAGTTACTAAGGTTGTGAAGGATGAGGCCCGGAAGGCAGAGAAAGACTCAAAAAAAAGTGCAAAGAAAAGCGAAGTTAAGAAAAAAAAAGAAAGTAATAAGGTGAAAAAAAACGCTGAAAAGGCGGCTAAAAATGCAGCAAGAGCGGCCGGTAAAAAAGCTAAAAAGATAGCCAAGACCAATGCTCCGGAGGAGGTGAAAGGAGTAAAAGCGAAAACGGTAGCTACTACCCCGGCACCAGCGGAAGCCCCAAAGCCGGAGGCAGCGCCAGCGCCAATAGCGCCAACTAAACCAATACCTGTTGCTGCCAAGCCAACCCCGAAACCCGCTGCTCCCAAAGCTCCTGTTAAACCAGCAGCTACTAAAACCAAATCTACCACCGATACCAAAAAGTAACGGGCAATCTTTAAATTCAGATAGTAGTTAAGTATGCCTTATATAAAACAAACAAACCCTTTTGTAGTACCCACTACCGATGGTAAGCTGATTGAGGAGCATTTTGGTCACGCTTCCACCTACGGTGGTGCTTTCAGTGTGGCGCACATGGTAGCTCCTCCTGGCTGGGCGGAGCCCTATCAAACCCCAGAATTTGATGAAGTCACGATTGTTATTAAAGGGACTAAGCAAGTGGAGATTGATGATGAGGTCATCACGCTCCACGCCGGAGAGACTATTCTTATTCAGAAAGGTACCCGGGTGCGCTACTCGAATCCTTTTGATGAGCCTACCGAGTATTGGTCGCTTTGCGTTCCGGCGTTTAGTCCTATGTCTGTCAGGCGGGAAGCGTAGTTTTTAATAAATTAAAAATAGTATTCACTACTAAGAGTTAGTTGGATTTTGAATACAGGCTCTGTTACGGAGCCTGTACTTTTGTCTAAAAACCACACTTGATGAAATTCAACCCCTTTATTAAGTTATTCAGAATAGTAATCTTCTGGCTGCTATCGGGCTCACTCATGGCTCAGGGGTACAACTCGGTCGTCATTACCGAAATTATGTCTGACCCTACACCCGTGGTTGGGCTTCCGGACGCTGAATATCTCGAACTTTTCAATCGTACGAATCAACCCGTCTCATTGGCTGGCTGGCGGCTGATCATCGGCGATAGGGCAGCTCCTCTACCATCCATTAGCCTACCTGCGAAAGGGTATATGTTAGTCAGTGCCCGAACCACGACTTTACTATTGGCGGGGTTTGGTAGCATAGCAGGTCTGACGCCTTTCTCCTTGCTCAATACCGGCACTACCCTGACCCTCCGGGACGTAAATGGAGCCTTAGTACACTCTATGACATATCAGGATTCTTGGTGGCCCCCGGCGCAGCGTGGCGGAGGGCATGCGCTCGAAATGATTGATACAGACAATCCTTGCGCGGGCGTGGAGAATTGGCGGGTTTCCTCGGCTTCTCTTGGAGGTACCCCCAATCAGCTGAATTCTGTAACTGCCCGGAATCGTGACTTGATACCACCTTTGGCCGAACGGGTAGAAGTAAGTGGCCCAAGCCAGTCAAAAGTTTATTTCAACGAGCGTTTGGATAGCCTGCTGACGATGCAAAGCGGTCAGTATACCTTGCGGGGACGTACCATCCGGCGTTCCTTTCTGGAAAGTCCGTCTTTTCGTTCGCAAGTATTTGATTTAGAAGGTGCAATCCTGGAAGGTGAGCGGTACGAATTGACCCTGAAAGATATGGCAGATTGCGCAGGTAATCGCCTGAAAGAAGTCAGGTTTACAATAGGTCTTCCGTCCAAAGCCGATTCCGGGGATGTGATCATCAACGAAATTCTGTTCAATCCCCGCGCCAATGGGGTTGATTTTGTGGAGTTATACAACCGGACCTCGAAGTTTATTAGCTTGAAAAACTGGACGCTAAGTAATAGTAGTAACGGAGCAGAGGGCTCGCTTAGGGCCATCACCACCCGGGATTTAGTGCTTAATCCTTTCGAATTCTTGGCGTTATCAACTACCCCATCGGTCGTGGAGGTTCAATACCCCACCGAGCGGACTCGAAATAGCCTTGCCATGACCATCTTCCCATCTTTCCCTAATGAAGCTGGTGGAGTCATACTACGGGATAGTACCGGGCGCCTTTTCGACAGATTCTACTACCAGGAAAGCTTTCACGCATCGCTGATTGTTGATCCTGATGGCGTTTCGTTGGAAAGAATCTATCCCGAGAAACTTGCTAACGATGCCAAAAACTGGCAGTCAGCCTCCTCGGTAGTTGGGTATGCCACCCCCGGATATGCTAACTCCCAAGGGCTTTATAATTCGCAATTAGACGAAGTTATGGTAGAACCAGAAGCCTTTACCCCGGACGGCGACGGGATCGATGATTTTACGACCATACGGTTTACCTCCTCGTCTGCCGGGAGCATAGGGAGTGTGAAAATATACGACGTACAAGGGCGCATCGTTAGGACTCTACTTAGTAATGATCTGATGGGTACCGATGGGGCTGTGCGGTGGGATGGAATGAGTGATCGGGGAGAAATAGTATCTACCGGGTATTATTTGCTTCTGGTGAGCTCCTTTGATGTATCGGGTACTACCCGGCAATACAAGAAAAGGGTAGTGGTAGTCCGACCCTAGCCAACATAGACGCATTGTTTGAATTCAATTATACTAATAGAGCTGTTTTTTTAAGTATAGATTTTAAAAAGTGGCCTATCAAATAATAGACTTTATTCGAGTAAATTTTTGCGCGTGCGCGCAGGCGTGAGGGGCGAAACCAATCTTTCTGAATAAAGTCTAATAATCGAAGATTAAAATACGCTGTATTTGTAAACTTTAATATAGTCGTTATATTTAGTAACAGATTCAAACGCCCCCCTGTACTTTTTCAAGTTCTTCCGTCGTGGGAATAGAACGAACCTATATTCACATTTTTTAATCTTACCAGCATGAAGCTATGTGAGGCGGAAGCCTTCATTCTGAAAGAGTTTAGAAAAAGACTTTCTGAGACCCTTTACTACCACAGCGTTGATCATGTTCTGGATGTGGCTGAGGCCGTTTCTCGTATTGCCTTCGCGGAAGGTATTACCGACGTAGAAACGCTTAGTTTACTCCGGACAGCCGCTCTTTTTCATGACGTGGGCTTTTTGAAAACCTACGCCGGTCACGAAGAAAAGGGCTGTGAAATGGTACATCGGATTCTACCTGATTTTGATTACGCCGATGAGCAAATTTTAATTATTTGTGGTATGATCAGGGCGACTGAAATACCTCAAAACCCCACCAATAAATTAGAAGAGATCTTGTGTGATGCGGACCTTGATTACCTGGGGAGAGATGATTTCGAGGTCATTGCGCGCTATCTTTTCTGTGAGTTACGGGAGAGAAAGATGGTAAAAGACGAAAAAAGTTGGAATCAGATTCAAGTGAGATTTATGAAAAAGCATCATTATTGGACACCGACTTCCAACCGTACCAGGCAGCCTAAAAAGCAGGAGAATCTGGCCTATTTACAATCCGTAGTAGACCAGTGAGATGACTGACATACAATGGATTGTTGCTACTATCTAGCGGTTAGTAATTAGATTTTTAGCCGCTAGAAGTTGTTTGATTATTAATTTACAATCAAACCAATAGAATGCTCTTGGCTAACAAGCTACTATCTACCTATTTTATTTTCTGTTTAACTCCTTTATAATCTATCATTTCTACGGAGGCGACTTGGTCAGTTAGGGGTATTTGCCGTGCTGACTGCGATAGGAAAGAGGCACCGTAGTAAAGCTCGTAGCGCCGGGTACTACCATTCTTGAAAGTTACCAGTGCGTAAGAGCTCAGAGGTGAAGCTTTAATCCATTGGGTAGGCTTTTGATTCGCTTTTCCTTCAAATGCCTTTAAAGTCCCACGGTTTTGGTTTGCCAACAATAAGCGCTCACCTTTGGCATTAGGGAGTTGTATCAACCCCTTAGCATTCCCCGGTACGTAAAAGCCGCTCTGGGCAATACTTTGCGCGGTAAAACTACCCTTGCCGTTACCTTTGAGAAGTAGTCCGTTTGAGGCGTCAAAACGGCCTACGCTTACTTCGTTGCCGAAATCATTGGCTACAAGTAACACATCCAGATTGCCGTCATCGTCAAAATCATCGGTAATCATCCCGTTGATCGGGGCAACCTGCGCTAAATTAGGTAGGGGCCGGAGATCAAAATTTCCATCACCTTTATTTTCAATATAGGCTGATTTTAGATAATTGGCTTGCAGTATCAACGCCTCTTTCCGCTGTTCATCCGTGATGAGGTTATCGAAGGTAGCCTTGGTGAAGTCGTTATAAGTCTGGTACCGGGCCCGCATCGGAATCATTTGTTTGATCATATCTTCACGCCCGTGAAAGGGTACCAGTTCGCTGCGTCCGTCTTCCGTAGGGTAGTACACCATCGGAATGGCATCAAAACGGCCATCTCCATTAAAATCGCTGGCTATGATCGTCATTGGGGTTGCGCTGGAAGTACGCATGATTGTATTAACCCCAAGATTGCCCACGACATAATCGGTATCACCGTCGTTGTCAAAATCTCCGCCGATGATACTATTCCAAAATCCTTTGTAGTTGTTGAGGTAGTCGTTTAACTTCTTATCCGGCATCAAGACTCCATCCTTATTCTGAAATACCACGAGTGGCATCCATTCTCCGGCTACGATCAGGTCCACAAAACCATCGTTGTTATAGTCGGTCCAGAGGGCGTCGCAGATCAAGCCGCCGTTCTGTAATTGGGGGGCGACTTGCTGGGTTACGTTGGTAAACTTGGCAATTCCATCTTTCGAGTCGTTCCGGAGAATGGTACTATTCACCGAGCGCGGATAGTGTTCCACGTCGATCCTTCCGCCCACAAACAGGTCAAGGTCGCCGTCCCGATCAATATCCGCCGCTCGTACGCAGGAGGTACTTATTTTTGCATCGGGAAGGGCGGCGGTAGCCAGAGTGAAATTCCCTTTTCCGTCATTGATATACAAACGATCCTGGTAGCTGGGGTGGCCGGGTGGCTGTTCATTGCTCCCACTCGCTATGTACACATCATTGTCGCCATCACCATCGGCATCAAATAATAGGACGCCCATATCTTCTGATTCTTTTTCAATGCCTTCACCTCCGGGTAGTAGGTCTGATACGGTGAAAGTTCCGTCCGGTTTCTGGATGAAGAAGCGCCCTTTATGTTGTCTTGATCCTCCGATGAATACATCATTTAGCCCGTCGCCGTTGACGTCGGCGGTAGCCAGCGCTGGTGGGTACTGAGAAAGCTTGTGGGGGAGTAGTTTTTGCCCGTTAAAGTCGATGAACTCGGGTTCTTCGTGTACCCATTGGAGGCCCAGAGAATCGCTGATATCCTTAAACAGGCTAGGTGATACCGGTGCAGGAGTAAAATTCTCCGCAGCATTTTTCTGGCTCACGGTCAGTACCTGATCCACGTTGACATCCGTTAAGACTTGTTGCTTTCCATTTGCCCAAATGATTTTTACGCGATCAATCTTTGTAGCCTTTCCAACTCCAAAATGCGCAATGGGTTCTACGGAAGATAAGTACCCGCGGTAAGGAGAATGCTCGTAGATTTGCATCAGGCTATCGGTATAGTATATCTCCGCTTTGGCACCAATTCCTTTCAGGTTAGGATAATTACCTTCGAAATTAATTCGTAAGTAGTGGCTTTTCCCGGGCTTTTTTTCTGCCAGATTATTCCGGTAGACGAAGGCAGAATCATTGATATTATTCACTACCATATCCAGATCACCATCCAGGTCGAGATCAGCGTAGGCAGCTCCGTTGGAAAATGACGGGACATTGACACCCCATTGTTCGGTTGTATTATGGAACGTCAGATCACCTTTATTTTTGAAAGCGTAATTCTTGATTTTAACGGTAGGTATCTGATTAATCAAGTATTCTTTGGTCGCAATGGAACCACTCTCTTGCCTAAACTGGGCGAAGTCGCGGTCTGTAACATCCCTTGGAAATCCATTGGTGACGATCAAATCACGGAAGCCATCGTGGTCAAAGTCGGCCAGCATGGGAGTCCAGCTCCAATCGCTTTCGGCTACGTCAGCCATCATTCCCAGGTCCGCAAATATAGGCTCGTTGGTGCCGGGTTTGTTACCCATGTTGATTTGCATGGTATTACGCACGTACTCGTACATAAAACCATACAGGTCATTATTGAGGTAACCCTGATAACTATTGGGGGGCATTAATTTCTTTTTCCGGGTATTGTCACGGGGTAACATATCCAAGGCCATGACGTCCATCAAGCCATCATTATTGATATCCGCCACGTCGTTACCCATCGCCGAGTTGCTGGTGTGTTTAAAATAGGCCTGAGCCTGGTCGGTGAAGGTACCGTTACCGTTGTTGATGTATAATAGATCGTTGGAGAGGTAGTCGTTGGTGACGTAGATATCCTTGAAACCATCCCGGTTAAAATCGGTGATGTTTATACCCAGTCCGTAGCCTTCGGTCTGAATACCGGACTCTTTCGAAACGTTGGTGTACATAGGATGAGTTGCGGTACTATCCCAGTCGCAGCGGTAGAGTCGATCCGTGGTGATTGAGGAGCCATCCTTATTTTTTTTACGATAAAGATTTGGGTATTGTTCAATGGTATCGATCAATACGTAGAGATCTAAATCGCCATCGTTATCATAGTCAAAGAAGGCGGCGTGCATGGAGTGGCCAGTATCCGCAACCCCGTACTCTTGGGCCATTTCTTTGAATTGGGGCACACCCTCGGCATTGTTTCCCTGGTTCACAAAAAGTAAATTAGCGCGCTCAGCTTCCGTTTTATAAGTAGTGGCCGAGAGGTATATATCCATGCGTCCATCCGCGTTAATATCTACCAAACTAACGCCCGAACACCAGCGACCAAGGTTAGAAAGTCCGGCCTTATCACTCACGTCGGTAAACTTCATGCTACCCTGATTGACATAGATCCGGCTGTTGACCTGGTTTCCCGAAAAGATAATATCGGGTAGGCTATCACCATTCATATCGGCAATGCCTACACCTCCACCGTTGTAGATGTATTCAAAGTCAATGATATTAATCGTATCATTTTCAGAGATCCGGTTAGAGAAGGTGATGCCGGTTTCTCCGGCAGGTAGCAACGAAAATAGTGTACTTTCGCGGCACGATGCCAAAAAGAAAATACTAATTATGAAACCAATAGACTTAATCAGACGCATGGAGGGTACTGTGTTTTAGATATGATCAGGTACAAATATACCAAAAAAGGCAAGCCATCTGGCTTGCCTTTTCTAAGAGTTCATGGAAACAGATCCGAATTAATATCCAGGATTTTGCTTCAGGGCTCCTGTTCCTAACAAGTCAATCTCAGCCTGTGGAATTGGAAGTAATTCATGCTTTCCAGCCACAAAGTTAGATCCACCCAAAGCAGTAGGGAGGTACTTAGCATCGTAAGCAAGGTAGGCATTGAGTACTGGTGCGGCTACGCCCCAACGAACCAAATCGTAGAAGCGGTGTCCTTCACCAGATAATTCAAGCTTACGCTCCATGCGCAAAGCAGTACGAGCCGATTCCTTAGAAGCAAATACGCTTGCAGGATATTCAGATATTACGTACTTAGCGGCGGGTGCACCGTTTTGTTGAACAAAGGTAGAGGGAGTAGTAGCACGACGACGAACCAAGTTGGTATATTCACGAGCTTTATCCAAGCTTCCTATTTCAATTTCTACTTCCGCAGCCATCAGTAGCACGTCAGCAAAACGAATAATAGTATAGTTCAAAGCGGTATAACCAGGAGTCCAAGAGCTGTTATCCTGCAAAGAGCCACGGTCAGACTTGTAGTACGTGTACTTCTTAGGCGAGTAAGGACCTCCGTTGGGCTGATTACGAATCCAGTCAATACCTGGGTGTGGCTGCCAGTCGAGATACTGAATACCACGGCGACCTACCGAGTGATCCAAACGTGGGTCAAGATTACCAGCATCAGGAGTAAAGGCAGTACCAGAAGGAATCCCCATATCAGTTTTAACCGCGTTAGTTGCGCTGTTGTATGATCCGTCCAATAATGGCAGACCATTGGCATCCGTACGGAATGAATTTACCAACTCAAAGCTAGGCTGGAAGAATCCACAGCAGTTACCAGGACCGTTAGGGCCCGTGTTGTATGGATAGTTCAAGTCAAAATCAGGAAACGCGTTGTTCACTGATCCCGTGTTGGCAGCGTTCTGAATCGCAAATACTGATTCTTCATTGTTGTCAGAAGAGGCCCTGAACACGTCGGTGTAGTTTGCAAGCAGACCGTACTTCTTACCGCCGGAAGTTCTACCGGTAGCGATCACTTGGTCAAACAAAGTCTTAGCTTCGGTGTACTTCTTCTGCTGAAGATAAATCTTCGCCAGATAGGTAGCTGCTGCCCATTTGTTAGCACGACCAACCGCTCCCTGAGTTTCGGATAGATTGTCCATCGCAAACTTCATATCTGCTTCAATGAAGGGGTACAGTGGCTTATCGTTTTTGATCGTCTCGATACCATTTCCATAGTCATCGGCTTCGGTTACGATCGGCGTTTGTCCGAAGTTACGTACTAATTGAAAGTAGTAGTGAGCGCGTAAGAAGCGTGCTTCGGCCGAAATACGCTTTACATCATTGGCAGATACGTCAGGACCAGGCTTACCCAACAAGCGGAGTACGTTGTTAGTACGGGCAATGCCTTCGTAGTTACCGACATAGTTATCTCTAACTACGCCTTGGGTTGGGAGCGTTTCGAAACGTTGAATTGGGTTGATATCGCTGAAGTCACCGGGGTCGGTACCTTTGTTAGCTTCTCCACCACGAATACTACCCCACACCCAGTTGGATGCACTAGCCATCCGGTTCCCGCGGCCGTTAAGGGTTGAGTAAGCGGCAATCAAAGATCCCTCAATACCTGACTTGGAGGTCAGCTGTGCTTCGCTGATCTGACCCGTGGCGGGTATGTTAAGAAAATCTTCGTTGCAGGATACTCCGACGAAAGTCAATCCCGCCGTAACGGAAGCAATCATCGCTGCATTTTTAAATGTTATTTTTCTCATTTGTTATTTTAATTTTTTGTGTTTAGCAATCTTTTGGGATAACGTGTTGTCTAAAAAGATTGTTAGAATCCAATGTTTACACCTATGTTGAAGCTACGCGTAATGGGGTAGTTTCCAACGTCGATACCAAACTGAGTATCGGCATTACCACCCACTGATGCATCAAGACCTGAGTACTTAGTCAAGGTGAGCAAGTTGTTGGTTGAAGCAAAGATTCTCAAACGCTGCATTCCAATACGCGAAAGAAGGCTAGATGGTAAGGTATAACCAATCGATAGGTTCTGAATACGTAGGTAAGAACCGTCCTCTACGTAGTACGAGCTCGACTGAGTGTTAGTGCTGAAGTTAGACGCTGATTCGTAGATGGGTATAGTAGCACCGGTGTTTTGTGGGGTCCAGGAATCCTTGATACGCGTTGCCTTACCTGATCCAAGGAATGATGGATAGAAATCAGTAAACCAGCGAGACGCGTTGAAGATCTTATTGCCGGAAACACCGTTTGCGTATACGTTCATATCAAAGTTCTTGTAGGTCAAGGTCAAGCCAATTCCACCTGAGAACTTCGGTACTGGGCTTCCCAGATACGTACGATCGTTAGGAGTGATTTTACCATCACCGTCGACATCACGGTAACGCAAACGACCCGGAGCAGCACCGTCCTGAGTAGGAGCACTGTTTACTTCTTCTTTGTTTTGGAATAAACCAACGACATCATAACCGTAGAAAGCCGAGATAGAACGACCCAACTGGTTACGAATAGGCTGAATACCACGGTAGCCTGGGTTCACAGTGGTAAGGTAAGTTAGGTCTCCTGAAAGTCCAGTGATTTCGTTTCTAACCAAACCAGCCGTTACGTTTACTTCGTAACCAAGCTCACCTTTGATTTTGCCGCGTGTAATAACCTGTATGTCAATACCTTTATTTGACATACTACCCGTGTTTACCGAAGGGGGTGAAGCATATACTCCCAGCGTTGAAGTCACAGGAACCTGGAATAACAGATCCCTGGTGTCTTTTTTCCACAAATCAAGGATAACGTCCAACTTCCCGTTGAGGAATGTGCCGTCAAAACCTATGTTAGCAGTTACGGAAGTCTCCCACTTAGCGTTGGGGTTACCGATACGGGTACGGTAGTATCCTTCGGCGGCACTACTGTTGCTACCATTGATATCGTAAGAAGAGTTTCCGATGCTAGCCCCAAATAAGCTAAACTGATTGTTGGGGTCTACGTTGTTAGAATTACCCATTATACCGTAGCCACCACGAATTTTCAGGTCGGTGATCCAGGATACTGATTTCAGGAACTCCTCAGATGACAAACGCCACGCAGCCGAAGCCGCTGGGAATACACCATAACGATTGTTCACACCAAAGCGTGAAGAACCGTCACGACGAAGTACCCCGGTTACGATGTACTTATCGTTGTAGATGTAGTTTACACGTCCAAACAGAGAGAAGAAGTTTACTCCTTTGAAATACCCCGAGTTTACCACTCGTCCGGTACCGCTGGTGGTGCTGAGGTTTACGTAGTCAGGGTCGAACGAGAATGGGTTCAAGCCATTTCCACTCATGTTACGTCCGGTACCTGTATTCAATGCTTCCTGACCTACGAGTAAATCAATACTGTGCTTTCCAAAACGCTTCTTATAGTTAGCGGTGTTGGTAAGCGTCCATCCAAAAGAGAAACCAGCACCTTCACCATAACCGAACGCCGAGTTATTCTCAGAGTTCTCGTATTGTAGACGACTATAATTCCAGCCATAGGCGCTGTTGAATTGCCCACCAATGCTACTGCGTACAGTAAGACCAGGAATTACGTCGTATTCAGCGTAGAGATTACCAAATCCGTTTCCGTTGAAGTTACGGTTATTGGCGGCTCCGTCGCGGTTAGCTACTGGGTTACGTGGGTTGTTAAAGCCCTTAGCTGCAGTACCTGCGTAGCCACCAAACTCATCATAAATAGGAATGATGGTAGGCATACGATACGCCAGGTTGATGTCGTTCTCGTCGTCAGCAACACCAAGACCACCATTTTCACCACCTTGCGCCAGTACCTGACGGTACGTGAATTGTAGGTTTTGTCCGATGCGCAGACCTTTCAGTACCTTAAATTCAGAGTTAACGCGGAAAGAATACCGCTTGAAGTTGTTGTACAACAATATACCCGCTTGATTCTGTGCACCGAAGCCGATGTAGAAACGGCTATTTTCACCACCTCCTGAGAAACCAAGTGAGTGACGCATCATCGGAGCAGTACGCGTGATAGCGTCATACCAGTCAGTACCTTGCTTATTAGCTTTTACTACCTGATAAATAGAACCAACTCGCGGATCTACATTGTATTTAGCACGTTCGGTTTCCAGATTAACAGAACCTACTACACCAGGAGTACCACCTACGTTGATGTAGTCGGGGATAACCGGGGTAGAGCCAGTACCAAATTGTGGGTGGTTGTAGATAGGAGCACCACCCGACTGGAACGCGTCGTTCTTGGAAGCTTGCCAGGTCCAATCCGCTAGTTCCTGTGGGTTTAGCATTTGGAAAGGTGTGCCAGGATTTGTTGCTCCGAAAAGACCATTGTACGTGATGCTCAGTTTTTTGGCGCCGGTGCTTCCTTTCTTAGTAGTATATACAATTACACCGTTGGCGGCACGCGCTCCGTAAATAGAGGCTGCGGCTGCATCTTTTAGTACCGTAGTTGATTCGATGTCGTCAGGGTTCAGGAAGTCCGTAGAACCTACGGGTACTCCGTCCACAACGTACAAAGGCTCGTTACCACCGAAGGCTCCGAAACCACGCACACGAATCTGACTAGTAGTACCAGGCTGACCGTTCGTAACAACCGTTACACCGGCCACACGACCAGCCAACTGCTGCTCGACGTTTCCTGACGGAACTAGCGCAAGATCCTTAGATTTTACCGTTGATACAGCACCCGTATTATCACGGCGGCTATCAACCGAATATCCCGTAACGATTACTTCGCTCAACTGACTTACGTCGTCTTCTAATGTTACATTTATTGTACTTTTAGTACCAACGGATACCTCGGTTGCTTTAAAACCAATTGCAGAAATTGCGAGTACATCGTTAGACGACTTTACGTTAATCGCAAATGCACCTTCTGCATCTGTTGTAGTACCCGTCAGCGTGCTTTTTAGTACAATATTCACGCCTGGCACTCCCTGCCCGCTCGCGTCTTTCACGGTACCAGTTACCCTTTTGTCTTGGGCAAAGGCTGTTAGATTCAACATTGTCAGAAGTGCCAGTAGACAGGCGTTTCTGATCCAGTTCTCGTAGCTTTTTTTCATTGTAAAAATTATTTAAATTGGTAGGGTTAATTTGTAAAAAGATAGGTGATTGAAAACTCGTTTTTATGAAAATAGTAAAGTGAAAATTAAATCGACATATAAAATTATTTAAATTTTTATCATGTGAAGTTACACTGGCTTCTATAGATAGATCGTCAGAACAGCACTTATTTAGCTTCTAGCAATGCTCATTTATCCGAAGAGCTGAAAAATATTTAAATGTACAGTATCATTCCACAACCAAAAGATTGTTTGCAGAACAGCTAGCAGGCTTTTTAGAATGGTAAGGGGAGCAACGAAAGGGCTTGTACTAATTTAACAAAGTGAATAGCCTCACCCAATTGATGATGTAAAACTAATCAATTTAATATTAATTATTTGTCAAAATAATATTAAATATTTGTCTTAAAGTACAAATAAATTTATTTCAGTAGTCACTGATTCTATCAAAAAAAGTACAAATGTCAGGCTTTCAGCCCGATACATGCTAAAAGCCTGCCGGTAAGTCCTTTTTCGTGTCGAAATGAAAATAATCCTCGTTATGAATTACCGTTGAATACGTAGAAGTCTGGATGTTAGCTTCGGGAATACCGGCTTGGGTGAGTTGGTATCGATTAGCCTTTTTGAGGTCTACAAAGTACTTGCCGATGGTTGGGTTGTATTGCTTGTAAGGAGTAGCAAACTGATCGGCTACCTCATCACCAACTTCAAAGGAGCATTCATCAATACAGGTACCCACGTAAGCGTAGCATTGGGCTGGGTCGGTACCATAAGTACCCTGCATTTTTCTGATCGTCTTGGTGACAATTTCCTGTACGGTGCCCCGCCAACCCGCATGAATTGCCGCAACGGCCTGCTGTTGGTGATCATAGATAAGAATGGGCGCGCAATCAGCAATGGTAACTGTGAGTAAAATATCTTTGCTATTGGTTATGAGAGCATCATAGCCCTCCCAGCGGCCCGGATGGGCTACTTCCAGAATTTCTGCCCCGTGAATCTGGTAGGAACTGGCCACCTGATTAGGGTGTACGCCAAGGGTTTGCCAAAACAGCTCTTGGTTTTTGGCTACATTTGCCGAGCTGTCTCCGGTAGAGAGGCTTAAGTTGAGGGACGCGTAAGGGGTAGGACTAACTCCACCGTGCCGGGTACTCTCGGCAGTTATGAGGTGGGAGAAGGATGAGAAAACCGAAGGTGTTCTGAACATTTGGGTTGAAGAAAAAGTGGAGCATGCTTGTAAGAAAATAAATAATCAGTATTTGGGCGTATTTCCTACTTTTATTATTTGCTTGACCGAAGGTGAGGCTTGATATTGGATGAATTCAAACATTGACCCCGTCAAGAAGGTACTACTAATCGAGATAGATTTATTATATATGCCACGCCTCATGCTTCGTAAGATAGTTACTTTTCTAGGCCTGTTCTTAATGAATTATAGTGTTTCGCTAGGCCAAAGCTATAATTTACGAGGTTCGGCGCGCGCCCTTGGTGGTGATTGCTACCAAATTACACCAGATAGCTTCGGGCAGATTGGGGCAGTGTGGTACACAAAAAAAATTAATGTAGCGGCATCGTTTGATCTTGAATTTACCGTTAATCTTGGACAAAATGATGCTAATGGGGCCGACGGAATGGTCTTTGTGCTACAAACTAGGGGTAATACCGCCATCGGGCAACCCGGACAAGGCATAGGGTTCAAAGGCTTCTCACCTTCGTTGGGGATAGAGTTTGATACCTATCAAAATGGTGACGAAGGCGACCCGGCCTACGATCATATAGCGGTAGTACGTGATGGTGTAGTAAATCATCTGGGAGCCTATAATCTCGCCGGACCGGTACAAGCGTTAGCTTCCAACCCAAATATAGAAGATGGTAAGGATCACCTGGTAAGGATTTCTTGGGAGGCTTCACGTAAACTTCTGGAAGTTTACATTGACTGTGCCAAAAGAATCAGCACTACCATTGAAATGCGGACTATTTTCGGGAATCAGAAAGAAGTGTTCTGGGGATTTACCGGGGCTACCGGAGGATCTTCAAATACACAAGTGGTGTGTCTCAAAAAAGATATTGTAGCCCAGGATACGTTCCGGGTGTGCCGGGGAGAGTCATTACAATTGGTAGCCCGTAATTCCATTGATAATAAGTACAACTGGACTCCTGCCTCGCTGCTGGACAATGCCACTAGCCGTAGCCCTACCCTACGACCTGCCCAAAGTCAGCTTTTTATAGTGGATTATCGCGACTTTTGTAATGAGCTGACACGTGATAGCGTATACGTTAAGGTAGACTTATTACCTCCACTTGACCTCGGCGGTGATCGATATGCTTGTATTCCTGATACTATGCAACTTGACGAAACAGTTGTCGGGGCATCCGGGCCGGTATCATATCGCTGGTCAACCGGAGATACCACCAGCTCACTTTCTGTCTCTTCTTCAGGCACTTATAGTCTTATTGCCGCGGTGGGAGCCTGTGTAAATAGTGACTCCCTTATTTTGGATTTCCGCACTCGTCCCAGCTTACCTAGTTTTTACAGACCAGTTTCTTCATGTGTTTTCGAGGAGCCAATTACCCTCACCTCGGTGGCTGGCGGAAGTGGACTTACCTATAAATGGGCTCACTCAGGAGAATCAACAGCTTCCGTAGTGATAAGCCAGCCAGGCAATTTTGAATTAGCAGTCACTAATGATTCAGGTTGTGAATCAAAGGAGTCATTTGTGGTGAAAGACGATTGTAGCTTGCCACTTTGGATTCCGGATGCCTTTTCTCCAAATGCGGACGGACAAAATGATATTTTTGGGATGTATTCTCCCGTCGGGTTAGAGTTAAGACTATGGATTTATAATCGGTGGGGGAGTGTGGTGTTTTACTCCGAAAGCCAGGATAATACATGGGACGGCTACTACGAAGGGGTCATGAGCCCACCGGATTCTTACGCCTGGAAAATAGAATATCGCCCGAAGAGAAAGCGGGAGGACCCATTTGAATCTAAGGCCGGGGTGGTTTGGATATTGCAATAGGATGCCTAGTTAAATTGTACACCAAACAGACTACTCTCATGATTAGTTGATACTGTAATCCCAGAAAAAGAGAGTTTTAGATTAAAGAAAAATGCCGGAAAACTCAGAAAAGAAAGTAGAAAAATACCTGTCCTTAGGGCATTCTAAGGTTGAAAATCACGCCCGAACCCAGCAGAAACTATACGAAGATCACGTAGCCCGTACCTCTTCGGTGAGTCGGATAATCTCTGAATTCTTTAAAACCAACCTGTTCGGTTTCGCCTATCATTACTTGCGGAGTCGGTTTGGACCGCGTTATCCCTACCAATCGTACCCCAAAGATGGTGATAGTGGCGTATTTAAACTTCAAGCTTCTATCCCAACGCGAAAATATATTTCTTTGGCCCTGCTTTCAGACTGGGGTAGCGATACGGACGAGTCTGACTCAGTGGCTCATTTGGTGGCACGCTATGCACCAGACTATAGTATACATCTGGGTGATATCTATTTTGTAGGTACCAGGGAAGAAGTAGATGAAAATTTTACGGCGCCGTATGCTTCCTGGTACTACGGGGCCTCCGGTAGCCTGGCTTTAGCCGGAAACCACGAAATGTACTCTAATGGATCAGCCTATTTTGAAAATCTGCTTCCGGCCATGTACGTCAAAGAAGGGGAGTTTAGAAAAACCCAACGGGCGGGTTTCTTTTGCTTGGAAAATGAACATTGGCGGATCATCGGGTTAGATACCGGTTATACTTCGGTAAAACGCCCATTTCTGGAAGTACTATCTCCCCCCGACTGCCACTTTCGGCAAGAGCAAATCGACTGGCTGCGTGATACCGTTAAAATAGGAGATCTAGGGGATAAAAGAGGACTTATTTTTTTGAGTTACCATCCTTATGTATCAGCTTTCCGCGACGATTATTTCAAGCCGGGTGAGCAGTTATGCGAATTACTGGGTGAATCTAATCGGCCAGTCGTTTGGTTTTGGGGGCACGACCATCGCCTGGTAGGGTACCATATCGGGCAGAATAAAAGTGCATTGAGAGCCTACGGGCGCTGCATTGGGCATTCCGGAATGCCCGTAGAAACCAAAATGCCAAAGCACCCAAATGAAGTCGATAAGATGTTTTTCTACGATCGGCGAATCCGAATGGAGATTGGTCGGCACCAGTTAGGCTACAATGGATTTGTGATGCTTCACCTGGAAGGAACAACGCTGAGGGCAGAGTACCGTGATCTGGAAGATACCAAAATAGTGGAAGATGTCTGGAAGGTAGATATGCAAAATGGGCAACTCGATTGGGATATAACCTATACCCACCCCGAATTGACCATTTTATAATTTAAACAACCTACCTACTACTAAGTAGCCGTTGGTGCTTAGCTTTTCTATTTATCTGACCGTTAATCCAGGGTATAATAAACTTAAAATCAATTAGTTAACAACCTGATGACTCAATGGTGATCGTCACCTGAAGGTTTGCCGCTAAAATAAGAAGCAAACATGGTGGAAAGACTAATTAGACCAACGATGAAAACAAAGAGGTCTCCGAAGACGCCTAAAATGATCATCAGTATTAAAAAGAGCGCTATGAAGAAGCCGTTGGTCAGTTCGGGAGAGTCAGTTGTATGCGTATTTTCCATGTTTCTTTGAATGATTGGTTGACTAAGCAAAGTATTACTGAACGCAAAAATACAAAAAATACAGAATCGTAAAGTGTGGAAGCCCGAATTTTGACAAAAATCCTTCTCTGGCAGTAAGCTACTTGCAATCATACACCTCGAATTTAGCAATGGGTCCGGTAATTCAGTAAAGTAAACCGAATCTGTATTTCGGGAAAGCACAGATTTATTTCTAATCTTACGACTCCAATTTTTTTCACAGAAAATCATTTTTCAGTAATGCCCTATATTATTGGTGCGGACATCGGGACAACAAACGCGAAAGCCGTTGCTTTTTCATTGGATGGTACTATACTCTATGTCCATAGTGAAGAGTACCCCATATATCATCCCCGGGCGGATTGGAGTGAACAAGATCCAAACGAAATTCTGCGAGCTGTGGAAAAGTGTATTCGTGAAGTTTTGGACGAATGCCGCGAGCATGGGGAAGTAAAGGCTCTTTCGTTTAGTGCGGCGATGCACAGCCTGATCGTATTGGACGAGGAGGGAAAGCCACTTTCACCTTCCATTATCTGGGCCGATAACCGGAGTGCTTCCATTGCGGATGATCTACGGCAAACGGAGGAAGGAAAAAAAATCTACCACAGCAATGGCACGCCCATTCATGCAATGGCGCCGGTGTGTAAGTTATTATGGCTCCGGGAACACAATTCTGAACTATTTGAAGCTGCGGCCCGGTTTGTCGGAATCAAGGAGTACGTAGTATTTCAACTGACCGGCAAGTACTTGATTGACTACTCCATTGCGTCGGCTACGGGGCTTTTTAATATTCGTCAACTAGGCTGGGATACCTGGACTCTGGACTACATAGGGCTTTCGGCTGACCGACTTTCTGAACCCGTAAGCCCTTACCATATTGAATACTTGCCCGAGAGTAATACCTTGGGACTATCGGTTGAGACGGCAATAGTAATGGGTGGAGGGGATGGTTGCCTGGCGAATTTGGGGAGTGGAGCTACCACTCCGGGAGAAATGGCCGTAACTATTGGTACGAGTGGAGCGGTAAGGATTTGTACGCCCGAAGCCTATACCGATGAACACATGAGAACGTTTTGCTACCTACTAGATGAGACTACCTACGTAGTGGGAGGGGCAACAAACAACGGGGCAGTGGTATTTCAATGGCTGAAAGATACTCTCTTTCAAAATGAGAGTTATGAAGCCTTGTTTGACAAGGCCTCCGAAATCAAGGTAGGCTCGGACGGGCTACTCTGCCTACCCTTCTTGTTAGGAGAAAGAGCACCCCTCTGGAATTCAGCAGTAAGGGGAGGTTTCGTGGGCCTGGACATGTACCATACCGCACCGCATTTCGTAAGGGCTGCCATGGAAGGCATTCTTCTCAATATGTTTACAATTGGGCGGGTGGTGATGGAAAACCAATCTATTCATACTATCTATGGTAGTGGTGGCTTTGCCAAGGGTGATACCTGGGTGCAAATGCTTTCTGATGTATTCGGGATACCGGTACACCTAAACGATACCGTAGAAACCAGCTCGGTAGGCGCAGCCCTCATCGGGTTGAAAGCGTTGGGGCAATTAGATAACCTGGATGATCCTAACGAGTTTACCGACGTGGTGAAAAAGTATAAGCCCGACATGCAAAAACACCGGGCTTACCTTGACGTCTACGCTAAGTTTGCTCAGTGGGCACAAATTGTCGACAAGCAGTCTGATAAATGACTATTCGTCGGCCTTTACTTTGGTAACCATCTCTGTGGTTATCATCTTCCCCTTGGATGTATTTTCCCAGGTATTAGTAATGTAGTTCATCACGTCGGCTACTTGGTTATCTTCCAGTCCGGGCTCGGGCATCATACTATCGTATTCTACTTCATTCACCACGATGGACCCTTGAAGGCCATATTTTACGGCTTTAATAGCATTTTCGGTTGACTTGGAAAGATAGTCTGATTTGGCAAGGGGAGGGAACGTACCGGTTACCCCGCTACCATCCGCCATGTGACAGCTACTGCAATAGCTCCCGTATATTTCCTCACCACGGGCAATACTTTCCTTCAATTCGTCACCTGAATGTTGAGAAGCTACCTCGGTAGTTATTGCTCCGGTCGAAACTACCACACAAAAGGTGATTCCGGAAAGGAGCATTAGCAATGATTTCATAGAGCTGAATTTGTTGATTTAATAATGATTCCTCTTTTAAACGAAAAAATGCGAGTCTCAGTTAGAGACTCGCAAAAAAAACACTACTTACGGCTAAATTTCTACTCCGCCACTCACATTTTCGAAAGATAAATGCCCTTCCGAATCCAGTTCCATCATGATCACGGCGTCTTTTCCTACTTTACCACTCAGGATACCTTTGGATAGTTCGTTCAGAATACGGCGCTGCAATACTCTTTTGAGTGGCCGGGCCCCAAACACCGGATCAAATCCTTCCTCTCCCAGTTTGGTCAAGGCTTCTTCGGTTGTATCCAGCGTAATACCCTGGTCAAGCAGCATTTTCTGAATACCTTTAAACTGAATATCCACGATCTTTCGGATATTTTTCTGAGTTAGTGGTTCAAAGAGAACTATCTCATCGATCCGGTTGAGAAACTCGGGGCGTACCGATGCTTTCAATAAATCAAGCACGGCAACTTTCGTTTCTTCCAGAATCAGGCTGTGGTTCCAGCCTTCATCTTCGGCAAACTTTTCCTGAATAATATGACTACCAATGTTAGAAGTCATAATGATGATGGTATTCTTGAAGTTCGCTACCCGACCTTTGTTATCGGTCAGGCGCCCATCGTCCAATACCTGCAACAGTATATTCCAAACATCGGGGTGTGCCTTTTCGATTTCATCGAGCAGGATAACACTATATGGCTTCCGACGAACGGCTTCTGTCAATTGACCACCTTCGTCGTATCCTACATAACCGGGAGGCGCTCCCACCAATCGGCTTACGGCGTGGCGTTCCTGGTATTCACTCATATCGATGCGGACAATGGCGTTCTCGTCGTTGAATAAGTACTCGGCCAAGGTCTTTGCCAATTCGGTTTTACCTACTCCCGTCGGACCTAGAAACAGGAAACTTCCCAAAGGCCGCTTGGGGTCCTGTAAACCAGCTCTGCTGCGGCGAACTGCGTCAGAAACTACCTCAATAGCCTCATGTTGCCCGGCTATCCTGTGGTGCAGCTGATCTTCCAGATTCAGGAGTTTTTCGCGATCGCTCTGCAGCATCTTGGATACGGGTATGCCGGTCCATTTGGCTACTACTTCGGCGATGTCTTCGGCCCGTACTTCTTCCTGCATTAACCGACGTTCCCCCTCATTTTCTTGGAGTGCTTCCAACTTACTCTGAGTCTCTGGTATCCGTCCGTAGCGTATCTCCGCTACCTTACCAAAGTCTCCCGACCGCTCGGCCTGTTCGGCTTCCAAGCGCAGTTGGTCCGATAGCTCTTTTAACGCCCGGATTTCGTTGACCACTCCTTTCTCGTTTTCCCATTCTGCTTTAAGAGCATCTCGATCTTCGCTCAGGTCAGCTAACTCTCTGTTGAGAACGCTTTCCTTTTCCTTATTATCCTCCCGACGAATGGCTTCACGCTCAATTTCGAGTTGCATTATTCTTCGACTGAGTTCGTCGAGTTCTTCGGGAACGCTGTCCATTTCCAGGCGTAGTTTCGAAGCCGCTTCATCCATGAGGTCAATGGCTTTATCGGGCAAAAACCGATCACTGATGTAGCGGTTTGATAATTCTACGGCGGCAATAACCGCGTCGTCCTGTACTCTTACTCCGTGGTGTAATTCATACTTATCTTTAATTCCCCTCAGAATACTGATTGCATCGGCTACGGAAGGCTCGTCTACTATCACCACCTGGAAGCGGCGTTCAAGGGCCTTATCTTTCTCCATGTACTTCTGATACTCTTTCAGAGTAGTGGCACCGATAGCGTGTAGTTCACCACGCGCCAAGGCGGGTTTCAATAAGTTAGCAGCATCCATGGCACCCTCACCACCGCCTCCGGCCCCAATCAGGGTATGGATTTCGTCAATGAAGAGCACAATTTCGCCCTCGGAGTCGGTCACTTCCTTGATCACGGATTTGAGTCTCTCCTCAAACTCTCCTTTGTACTTAGCGCCCGCAATGAGTAATCCCATATCGAGCGATACAATGATCTTCGATTTAAGGTTTTCGGGTACGTCGCCTTGCACAATGCGCTGCGCTAGCCCTTCCACAATAGCGGTTTTACCAACCCCGGGTTCTCCCACCAAGATGGGATTATTTTTTGTACGACGACTGAGAATCTGCAATACCCGGCGGATTTCCTCGTCGCGACCAATGACAGGGTCGATTTTACCGGCTTTGGCCAGTTCGTTCAGATTTTTGCTGTACCGTTCCAGTGAGCGGTATTTAGCTTCGGCATTTTGGTCTTTCACGGGATTATTTTTTCCTCTCAATTCTTTAATGGTAGTTATGAGTTCTTTTTCCTTGAATCCGGCATCTTTCACCAGTGTAGCTACTGAATCTTTTCCGGCTAATAATCCAAGAAACATCAATTCTATACTGACAAATTCATCGTTGAATTCTTTCAGATAGGTTTGAGCTTTGGCTAAGGCGTTATTCAGGTCATTTCCGAGGTAGGTTTGTCCACCACTTACTTTGGGGTACCCATTGATGATGGCTTCCAAAGCCTGAGTCAGAGTTGTCTGATTAACACTTAATTTCTTCATCAGGAAGCTCGAAGTATTGACGTCTTCCTGAATGATGGCTTTTAATACGTGCCCGGTTTCAATTACCTGCTGTTGATTTGCCTGAGCAATTTGCGCAGCCTGTTGGATCACCTCTTGGGCCTTGATGGTATATTGGTTAAAATTCATGGCAATGGAAGGTTAGTTTTTAGTTAGTATACGTGTGACAACAGTTATCCTTAAAAGGACGTGCCTATCATTATACAGCATGTATTAACCGCAATTAGCCGGAAATTTTGGCATGAAATACCACCTTTACTTGCTTATTTACGCCATTCAGTCATTTGATTAAATAAGTCGAATGATAAATAATAATTTAGAACTTTAGAAAGAATACTCAGTAATAAAATTGTATTGTTTAGTGGGTTTGGAAAAAGTAAGCGTAATTTGAGTCCTAGCAAGCTTTAGGGAGTTAATTTATTGGCAATGATCGTAAAGTGTAATAGTTCTTTTCATAGGACAGAAAGCTGTAAGGCATCAAAATTTAATGAAAAGTAACTTATCGGGCTAATTTTCATTAAATTTAGAATACTTACAATCGTTACTGGTTAAGCTCAACAAAAAGTTATGAATCGAGAAATTACCGGCTGGGAAAGTCCGGTGCTTAATAAACGTATGGACATTGCTACCTACGGATACTTCGGGACTGCCCTTCTTATGATCCCGACGGCTGCATCAGGTTTTCTGGAATACGAGGAAAATGGACTTATTGAAAGTATCAAACCTTTCATTGAATCTGGAAAGGTAAAGATATTTTGTGTGGGAAGTATCAACGACGAAAGCTGGTTAAATAGCCATATGCATGGGTATGATAAAGGTGTAAGGCATCAACAATACAACGATTATATTATCAAAGAGGTTGTCCCTTTCATTCACGCCAAAACTAGCCAGGAAACGCAGATCATAACCACCGGTGCTTCTTTTGGGGCATTGCATGCTGCCAACTTATTTTTTAAACATCCTGATACAATTCAGGGAGTGCTTGCCATGAGCGGTTGCTACGATCTGAGCGAATATACCCAAGGGTACTACGACGATAACGTTTATTTCAATTCGCCGGTCCACTATCTCCGGAACCTCAATGCCGAGTGGCACCTGGACTTATACCGGCAGAGCCGGCATATCCATTTTGTGTCGGGCTCGGGTGACTACGAAGATCCGGACTCTGCCCGTCAGATTTCTGCCATTCTGAATACGAAGAGTGTTCCCCATGAGTTGGACATTTGGGGCCCCGATATGCCCCACGAATGGTGGGTGTGGCGTCGTATGTTACCGCACTATTTGGAAACCAGATTTTAAAGGAGTGAATGGACTATAAAAAGAGGAAGCAGGGTTCGCCTGCTTCCTCTTTTTATATCTTAATGTAGTGATAGGGATTAAGCTCCTTCAAACTGTTTCAGGAAACGTACGTCATTCTCGGTAAATAACCGGAGGTCCCGGATGCCATAGCGGAGCATGGTGATACGCTCGATACCCATTCCAAAAGCAAAGCCCGTGTATTCTTCGGGATCGATTCCACAATTTGAAAGGACATTGGGGTCTACCATACCAGAGCCGGCAATTTCTACCCAGCCGGTATGCTTGCAGACATTACAGCCAGAACCCTTACAGATAAAGCACGATACGTCAATTTCGGCGCTGGGCTCCGTAAAAGGAAAGTAGGAAGGACGGAGTCGGATTGTAGAATCCTTATCAAACATTTCTTTGGCAAAATGATACAGGGTGTCTTTCAGATCCTTAAAGCTCACATTGGTATCAATATAGAGACCTTCTACCTGATGGAAGACACAATGTGCCCGGGCGGAAATAGCTTCATTTCGGAAAACTCGCCCCGGCATAATCGACCGAATTGGTGGTTTTTTGTGCTCCATGAGGCGTACCTGCACGTTGGACGTGTGGGTACGAAGTAGTACGTCGTCCTTCACATCACCAGTACTTTTTTCGACAAAAAAAGTGTCCTGCATTTCGCGGGCCGGATGATTATCAGGAAAGTTCAGAGCGCTGAAATTATACCAGTCAGTTTCAATCTCCGGACCATCGGCCACATTAAAGCCCATTCTTTCGAAAATTTCGATAATTCGACGCCGAACGATGGTCAACGGATGCAGGCTACCAAACTGGTTAGGAACCACGGGTAGACTAAGGTCAACCGCCGGGCCTGAGCCGGTAGAAGCAGACTCTTCCAATAGCGTGTTGAATTCCTGGAAGCGTTCCTGAGCGCGATTTTTAAGTGTGTTCAGCTCCTGGCCCACCGCACGGCGTTGGTCTTGAGTAATATTTTTGAAGTGGTCAAACAACTCCGTAACTACTCCTTTTTTACTTATAAATCGTAGCCTGAAAGATTCAAGTTGTTCTTTATTAATAACTTTTGTTTGATCTATTTCAGAGAGCAACTCTTTTACCCGGTCGGAAATCATATAAAAAATGTAATGACTTGATAGATATTTATTTTTAGTAACAAAGATAGCTATTCTTTGGAGTTTCTGGGGAGAGTGAATTAGAATAAGCCAACAGCGGTTTTGCGCCAGGAAGAAATTTAGAAGTAAAATTAATAAGAAAAGGGTGCGTAAAAATACGTGATTTAGTAAGTGTATATACTCCTTTTGGAATTTATTTTTTTAGTTAAATATCTATAAATCAGTTATTTATAAAATAAAAAAGCTAATTAGTCACTTTTTTATGCAAGATCGATTTTTTAAATTTGTGTAGTACTCAGGTAAATATCTAACCCTTAATTATCCAGCTCCATGAATACTTCAACGTATACCCCGCTTTATTCTCCCGTTACATCCTTCAACGATCCCTACATCGTAAGGGAGATTGTTGTATGTGTGATGGGGCAGCCTATTATGGTGAAGCCTGGCGAAATCACTTGTTTGGAGGGGGAAGGTAATTACACCTACATCTACACTTCCCGGGGCAAAAAATATTTGGTTTCGAGAACCTTGAAAAGTATCACGGAACATTTGGATACTAGTTTTATCCGGGTGCACAAATCATACATTATTAACTCATGCTACATCGCCGAACGGCTAGACGACGAGCGGATTATCAGGATGTCCTGCGGGAAGGAAGTTACCGTAGCACGACGTAAGGCAAAAGAAATTGTGGAGCTTCTTGACGGAATCGAAAACCGTATTAGCGCCTGATTAGGAATAAAATTAAAAATATCATCTACGATTTTTGTTTATTTTTAGTGGGTTAAATCGCCGAACAGCAGCTATCGCATGTACGATAGCTGTTTGTTTCTTATATAAGTTTTATACCCACTGTTACCTGCCAGGAAGTTAATTTTTGCCGCACGGTACTGCTGCTACCTGCTGATTGTGAATTTACCTTGAATGTAGCAATATCCGTAAAAGTGCCTTCGCGTCGTACATCAATACTTACGCCGAAAATATCGAGTCCGGCGCCAAACTGATAGCCATAAACTGCCTCCGATAGGGCGTCATTTACACTACCCGACGTGTAGTACTTGAATGCATCTTTCAGACGTTGATTTTCGCCGATCCGAAAGGAAGCCATCGGTCCGGCATTAATGCGAAAAGGCCCGCCTTTCAATCCGATTAGTATCGGTACATCTATACTGCTATACCGAACGTCCACTTGTTTGGTGACGGGTTGATCATTATCATTTTGAATAATATCAAAAGTACCTCCCTTGGTGGATATCAATACCTCGGGTTGTACAAACAGGTGTTTGCCAAAGCGGGCGTAGATACCACCACTAAAACCAGATCGGCTGTCGAGACTTTCCTGAATATTATCCTTTACCTCTTGCCCATTGTAGGCAAGATAAGGGTTGCCGACGTTGTCGTATCGGGTAGTGAGTATACTGCCCATGGAGAGTTGCGACAGATTTACGCCTCCCTTAATTCCAAAAGAAAACCCTTTAGCCTGACCAAAAGAAGGAGTACTTACAATACCACACATCAGGGCGGCTAGTAGAGGGGAAAGGTAGTTTTTCATGGCGGTTGTTTTGTAAGTCAATCAGAAGCTATAACGAATTAATGGAAATGCAGGTACACCTCCTGCCTTTTTTTTAGTGGGGATGTTTTCGGTAATTTGCGTGAGTACACTCCTGAATTTACCAATATATCAAGGATTGCATCATAAGAACAACCTACTAATCAATTACCCCTATGGCCAAAGCCAAAACTGCTTTTTTCTGTCAAAACTGTGGACATAATTCACCCAAATGGTTGGGAAAATGTCCGTCCTGTGGTGAGTGGAATACCTTTGTTGAAGAGGTTCTCGAAAAAGAAGAGAAGGGTAGCCCGGTGGTATGGAAATCGGTATCGTTGGCAAGTCGCCCCAAGGCAATATCCGAAATCAAGTATGAGCAGGAGCCCCGCACGCTCACTACCGATGGAGAACTGAACCGGGTACTGGGCGGCGGAATTGTGCCGGGTTCACTGGTCTTGATTGGGGGAGAACCCGGTATAGGGAAGTCTACGCTGATGCTACAAATAGCCCTAACTCTTTCCGAAAAGCGCGTGTTGTACGTATCAGGGGAGGAGTCGGAGCAGCAGATAAAAATGCGGGCCGAACGGATGGAGAGTAAAAGTGATCAGTGCTATATCCTGACGGATAATTCTACAACGAATATATTTAGGCAAGTGGAAGAGTTTGTGCCGGATGTTATCATTATCGACTCCATTCAGACCATGCAATCGCCCCTGATCGAAACCGGTCCGGGTAGTGTGTCGCAGGTACGTCAATGTACGGCGGAGTTTATGAAATACGCCAAAGAGACCGACACTCCTATCTTCATGATTGGCCACATTACCAAAGATGGATCATTGGCGGGGCCTAAGGTGTTGGAGCACATGGTCGATACTGTCTTACAGTTTGAGGGCGACCGGCATACCTCCTACCGGATTCTGAGGACCATGAAAAACCGTTTTGGTAGTACTTCTGAATTAGGGATTTATGAAATGCTGGGTACGGGTTTGCGGCAGGTGACCAACCCTTCCGAAATTTTGATCTCCCAACGCGATGAACCTTTGAGTGGTATTACGATTGGTTCTATGCTGGAAGGAAACCGACCTCTGATGATAGAGCTGCAATCATTGGTGAGTGTAGCTAACTACGGTACTCCCCAACGAAGCAGTACCGGTTTTGACGCCAAGCGTTTGCAGATGCTGTTGGCTGTACTCGAAAAACGGGGTGGATTCCGGTTGGGTATTCAGGATGTTTTCCTGAATGTGGCCGGGGGCTTAAAAGTAGATGATCCGGCTCTTGATCTGGCGATCGTAACTTCGTTGGTATCTTCCTACGAGGATATTCCGGTTCCCAGTAATGTATGTTTTGCGGCCGAGGTTGGTCTTGGAGGTGAAGTACGAGCTGTAAACCGTATTGAAAGTCGTATTGCGGAGGCCCAGAAATTAGGATTTGAAACGATTTATATTTCAAAATATAACACTAAAGGACTGGATATCAACGAATACAAAATTCAGGTAAGGCCGGTGGCTCGCCTCGATGAGCTCTTTGTGGAATTACTACGATAAAGTAGTAGGAATGATGATCGTAAAATTACTGCCCTCACCCTCGTGACTGGTTAGTTCTAATTGCCAATGATGCGCTTTGGCAATCTGTTGTACGTAACTCAGTCCAAGCCCAAACCCTTTAATGTTTGAGGCATTATCATGGATACGATAAAAGTTACCGAATATTTTTTTTTGCTCCTCCTTGGCGATTCCAATCCCGTTGTCCAATACAGATACCTCCACGTTATCTTTTTTTTGGGTCGTAGAAATGGTGATTTTCGGGTCTTTTGGAGTATACTTCAAGGCGTTATCAATCAGATTATGGAGTACATTGGTCAGATGCTCCCGATCGACCGAAACCACCGGATTATCTGCGTTTAGGTTTGAGGTTACTACTTCATTGTACCGATTAAGAATACTTTCGATGAGATCGTTCAGGTTTATTTTTTCTAGTTTCAGGGCAAGATCTTGGTTTTCAGCCCGGGCTATATGAAGGACGTTCTCAATATGCCACTGCATGCGCTGACTCTCTTCATTGATAATGTTCAGGTATTTATGTAAGCGTTCCGGATTTTGAACCACGGCATTCGTAGAAAGCATATCACTCGACAACCGGATACTCGATACAGGCGTTTGGAGTTCGTGGGTCATTTTGTACATAAACTCCATCTGATTTTGCGAATTATCACGCGAGGTGGCCTGTTTCCAACCCAACAGCACTAACAAAAAGATAGAGATAAGAAGTAAGGAAACGAAGGCTCCCGATAAGAATACCTGTAATTTCGCATTCTGAACCATCGAAGGTACATCCCCTATCAGTAGTAACACCGAGAGTATGGCAACGAACCCCAGAATCAAGAAACTCCATCTAAATAGCGACGTCGTCATTCAGCATAGTTTAAAAAATTGAATACTGTTCTTGCCAGTTTTCAGTGTCGTGATAAATAAACATGACCAAAAAAAGGCTTAATAAAACCAAGGGAGTACTGTTAAATGGTTGAAAATTACGCCTAAATGCTGGTAATTGAAATGTGAAGCAATTATTTTATCACTCACTTTGCTAGCTCTTCTCTTTTTTGCGGGCATCCCTGGCAATACCATCGAGGGTATTAACAAGCCGGTTTAAATCTTTCAAAGAAGTATAAACATTAGGAGTAATACGGACCCCGCTGATATTTTCCCAGACAATACCCACGGTATGTATTTTTGATCGGTTGAATAACTCACGGTCAACCTCGGCGGGCGTCATACCTTGCACGGATACCAACGCAATGGCTCCGCAATATTTTGGGTCTTTCGGGGTATGGATGGTTACCCCCGGCATTTCCCGCGCTTTATCGGTCCAGTAGCGTTGGAGGTAGTGCAGCCGCGCATATTTGCGTTCACTGCCAATACCATTATGAAAGTCAACGGCTGACCCTATGGCCATCTCCGAAGCAAAAGAACGAGTACCCAAGCTTTCAAATTTACGAATATCTCCGCCATCGGGTTCATTGCTGGACATCAATGCCCATACGTTTTTGATTTTCTCT
>JBDNFP010000201.1:0-13160 GCA_041689775.1 Spirosomataceae bacterium | reverse complement strand
TTTGTGGAACGTTTCAAAATGGTGTGAGCAAAGGGTCAGAATACTTTGGTAGTGGATACCCATTTGTAAGCTATGGAAATGTTTACAAACAGATAGCCTTGCCGGAAAAAATTGAAGGACTCGCAGAGTCATCAGTACATGATAGATTACTTTACTCAGTGATTGAAGGAGATGTATTTTTTACTAGAACCTCCGAGACTACGGAAGAAATTGGTTTTTCTTCAACCTGCCTTAAAACTATTGAAAATGCTACCTTTTCAGGATTTTTAATACGATTCAGACCTTTGTCGAATATTCTACACAAAGAATTTTCAAAGTACTTTTTCAGCAATAAAAAGCAACAGTCTTTTTTTGTAGGAGAAATGAATTTAGTGATTCGAGCATCACTGAGTCAAGAGTTATTAAAACGTCTTCCAGTGCTGTTACCTTCAATCAATGAGCAAGCGATAATATCAGGATATTTAGACAAAAAAACTACGGAAATCGACACCGCCATTTCCCTCAAACAAAAAGAAATCGCCAAGCTAAAAGAGTACAAAGCAACCCTCATCAACAGCGCGGTGACGGGGAAGATAAAAGTGAGCTAAAATAAAAAAACGATGCAGAAAGCCTGGATAAACAGGGCCATGGGGCTACTCGACCAAAGCTTAGGCAAGGTCCCTCAGGAACTGAACGAATTGGATTGGAAGGAAACACTATCCCCCAAAAAGGAGAAACTATGCCAGCACATCAGTGCCTTTGCCAATCATCCGGGCGGGGGGTTCATGGTCTTTGGCATAGAAGACAGTACCGCAAAAATCATTGGCATCAGCAGAAGCGAGGCTGACGATATTGTGCGTCGCCTGGCCAACCTATGCCGTGAAGGAGTTGATCCATTGGTGAGTATTGATCATGCAATCGAAGAATTCAAAGGCGTTCCTCTTCTCCTTGTCTTCATTCGGGAAAGTGCGGTTAAGCCTGTACACAGTGCCCACAAAAGTATTGAAGACAGCTTCATAAGGAGCGGCGGCACAACCCGCAAAGCATCCCGGCAGGAAGTAGGCGGACTATTGCTTAATAGCAAAACGCCCGTTTTTGAAGAACTCCACGCCTCTAAACTGAAAAATCAGGTAGAGGTGATGACTTTACTCGACTATGCCAGTATCTACAAACTCCTGAGAAAGCCCGTACCTACCAATGCAGACGAGATCATGTATTGGCTCGTGCAGGAAAAGATGATTGTGGATGTGGACGGGCAGGGGTACTACATCACTAATTTTGGTGCGTTGGCCGCTGCCCAGAGTTTGAACGAGTTTGATTCTTTGGCTCGTAAGAGCGTGCGGGTAATAAAGTACGAGGGTAAAAACAAAGCGGGTGGCAGCAAGGAGTATCCTGGTAATAAGGGCTACGCTATCGGATTCGAGGGATTGATCCAGTTTGTCAAAAGCCTGCTGCCGGGAAGTGAGATAATAAAGGATGCCCTTCGGCACGAAACCTCTATCTACCCGGAAATCGCACTTCGTGAGATAATCGCTAACACCTTGATTCACCAGGATTTTACTATCCGGGGTAGCGGACCGATGATCGAGCTATTTGATGACCGTATAGAATTTTCCAATCCCGGTAAGCTTTTGCCTAGCAAGAAGATCGACCGTCTGATAAGAACCACGCCCGAATCAAGAAACGAAGTTCTGGCGCAAGCCTTTCGTCGGTACAATATATGCGAAGAGCGTGGTTCGGGTTTTGAGAAGGCTGTGATTGCCATCGAACTGTACGGGCTTCCTCCCTTAAAGTTTGAGGAAAGCGAAAACTCTTTCAAAGTGATTTTATCGGCTCCCCGATCTTTTTCTGAAATGACGGATCAGGAAAGAATCGACGCTTGCTATCAACATGCGGTTATCCAGTACTATGGAAGCGGAGGGATGACAAACGCTTCTTTACGGCAGCGGTTTAAAATGAGTGATAAACAGGCCTCCCAAATTTCCAGGTTAATCAAGGTTGCTATTGAGGTAGGAAAGATAAAGCCCAAAGAAACTGAAAGCGACTCCAAAAAATTCGCACTCTACTGGCCTTATTGGGCCTAATCTTATTTGACTCACAATTAGAATATATATATAACTACCTGAATTTCAGCATTTTCTTATTTGACTAGGATTCGGACAGACGAAAATTCCTTAGTTTTCTCCTCCCAAAAACAACCCTCGCATGGTCAACAGCCACACCAACGAACAGGCCCTCGAAGCAGCCATTGAAAAAAAACTAACGGGTACCTGCCGGGAAGAGATCGCGGCCACGCCCATAGCGGAGCGCACTGCGCTGTACCGGGCGGGCAACGGCTACTACCTCGGCGAGCCGGGCGACTTCAACGCTCACTACGCCCTGGACGAAACCCGCCTCTTTCATTTTCTGGAAGCTACCCAGCCCATGGAGCTGGCCAAGCTGAAAAAGCAGTCCGACTGGAAACTAAAAATAGTGGAAAGGCTGGACCGGATGATTAAAAAGTACGGCCTGCTGCACATTTTCCGCAAAGGCCTGGGCGTAGACGATGCCCACTTCACCCTACTATACCCTCTTCCCCTGTCCAGCAGCAGCGAACGAGTGCGGGACAACTTCGAAGCCAACGAGTTCAGCGTCACGCGGCAGCTCCGGCACTCGCTCGACAATCCTTTGGAAGAAATCGACATGGTACTGATGGTAAACGGCCTACCCTTTGCCACGGTCGAGCTCAAAAACCACTGGACGGGCCAGAACGCCCGCGTTCACGGCCAAAATCAGTACAAGAAACGCGACTTCAATCAACCATTACTGCAATTTGGCCGCTGCCTGGTACACTTCACCGCCGACACCGACGAGGTGTACATGACCACCAAACTCAGCGGGGCGTCTACCTACTTCCTACCCTTCAACAAGGGCGATAACTACGGAAAAGGAAATCCAGTCAACCTTTCCGGCTACAAAACATCCTACCTCTGGGAGGAAGTACTCACCCGCCGAGGCGTTGCCAAGATCATCCAGCACTTTGTGTGGTTCGACGGCAAAGACACCGACCCGCTGGCGAAGAAAACGACGCTGTACTTTCCGAGGTACCATCAGCTCGACGTCGTAGGTAAGCTCATGGCCGATGCCAGCCACCAAGGCGTAGGCCAAACCTACTTGATTCAGCACTCCGCCGGATCGGGAAAAACTAATTCCATTACCTGGGCCGCCTTCCAGCTCATTGAAGTCTACCCCGAAACCGTCAGCACTCCCGGTGGTAGGGGAATAGAAAACCCCTTGTTTGATTCGGTAATCGTTGTGACCGACCGGAGGCTGCTGGATCAGCAGTTGAAAGAAAACATCAACAGTTTTTCCCAGATAAAAAACATCATAGCCCACGCCCAAACCTCGGCGGAGCTAAAAAAGAATCTGGAAGAAGGCAAGAAAATCAACATTACCACCATCCAGAAATTCCCGTTTATCGTGGATGGCATCGCCGACATGAGCGACAAACGCTTTGCGGTCATTATTGATGAAGCCCACAGCGGACAGAGTGGCTCCGCCCACGACAACATGAACCGGGCTATGGGTAGTACTCAGTCCGAAGATGATGAAGACGATGAGGAGGAGGAGGAGGACGGGCAGGACAAGATCCTCGAAGCCATGCGGACCCGCAAAATGCGGGGGAATGCTTCGTATTTAGCGTTTACCGCTACCCCAAAGCCCAATACCCTCGAAAAATTTGGGGTCAAACAGCCCGACGGTGAGTTTAAGCCCTTCCACCTGTACTCCATGAAACAGGCCATTGAGGAAGGTTTTATTCTGGACGTGCTGGCCAACTACACTACCTACCGCAGCTACTACGAAATAGAAAAGTCTATTCAGGACAACCCGCTGTTTGATACCGCCAAAGCCCAGAAAAAGCTGAGGGCCTTCGTGGAAAACAACGAGCAGACAATAGGTACCAAGGCGGAGATCATGCTGGACCATTTTGTGAGCAAGGTAGTCAACACCAAGAAGCTGAAAGGCAAAGCTAAGGCGATGGTGGTGACGCATAATATCGAAACCGCCATCCGCTACTACCTCGCCTTACAGAGGCAATTGACCCAACTGGGTAATCCGTTCAAAATAGCCATCGCATTTTCGGGTAAAAAAACCGTCAACGGTATTGAGTACAGCGAAGAAAACATGAATGGCTTTACCGAGAAGGACACCCGCGACAAGTTCAATTCAGACGAATACCGGATGCTGGTGGTAGCCAACAAGTACCTCACGGGTTTTGACCAGCCCAAGCTATCGGCTATGTACGTAGACAAACGCTTGCAGGGCGTGTTGGCCGTGCAAGCCCTGTCACGCCTCAACCGAGCCGCCGATAGATTAGGCAAGAAAACGGAAGACCTATTTATCCTGGATTTCTTCAACTCCGTCGAAGATATCAAAGCCGCCTTTGATCCATTTTACACGGCTACTACGCTGAATAGTGCCACGGACGTCAATATTCTGCACGAGCTGAAAACTATCCTGGACGACGTAGGTGTATACGAGTGGGCAGAAGTGGAAGAGTTTGTGGTGAAATACTTCCAGGGCAAACCTGCCGAAGAATTGGATGTGATTATCCAAAAAGGCGAAGCACGGTTTAAACACGAATTGGAGCTCGAAGAAAAGGATAAAGCCGACTTCAAAATCAAAGCGAAACACTTTGTAAAAATCTACGGCCAAATGGCTGCGATTCTGCCCTTTGAGGTACTGGATTGGGAGAAACTCTTCTGGTATTTGAAATTCCTGATTCCGAAGCTACCCATCAAAGACGTAGTGCTAGACGGGCTCGACGAACTACTGAACTCCGTTGATCTGTCCACCTACGGCCTGGAACGGGTCAAGCTCAACGCTTCCATCGAACTGGATGATGCCGAAAGCAGCCTGGACCCACAAAACCCTAACCCACGCGGTGCCCACGATGGGGTGTTAGTGGAAGATCCGCTGGATCTCATAATTCGCAGTTTCAACGAGCGGTGGTTTCAGGGCTGGGATGCTACCCCCGAAGAACAGCGGGTGAAGTTCATCAACCTGGCCAAAAGCATGAGAGAACACCCCGACTACCAGGAAAAATACGCCGACAACCCCGACGAGCAGAACCGCAACATCGCTTTCCAGAAGATATTTGACGACGTGATGGCCAAGCAGCGGAAGATAGAGCTTGAACTATACCGCATGATCGCCAAAGACGACGCTTTCAAAGTCGCCATGCAGGATACGGTAAAGCGGATCTTGGGGGGGTAGGTAAGGAATCAAGAATTCAAGATGGTGTTTTAAACGGGAAAACTATTGGTGTAAAGATTCCAGACGGGATAGATCACGTCCCAATTCTCGCCCCAGGCCACGGTGTCATTCTCGATCTTGAACGCTTTGAATCTTTCGGGTTCACGGTATTGGGCGTAGTAACCCCGGAGACGGGAGAAAGGCGCAGTAAAGTCTACGTCACGTACCGTTCCGTCATCGAATTGAATTGAATCCTAAACGTGTATCCGCGCGGCGGACCGTCAGAAACGAATTCTGCCTGGACTACCCGAATATTTTTTACTTTTTTAGTCTTCATTTCAATTTCTTGGTTATTTTCTCATAAGTAGCTAACAGCTATTAGTTTGTAGCTGTTAGCTTTTTTTAAATAATTGATATATAGAATATTAGCTATGAATTTAGCCAAATTAATAGTACAAACTAATTCTGCGTTAGAACTTACTCCACCGGAAGGTGATACACCATAATCCGATTCCACTTTTCCACGATACTCCTACTCAAAGGCCCGGATGAATTGTTCAGCATCCTTCCTTTGCGCGGATAGGTAAAGACTTTTTACCCCTTATTCTCCGCATCTTGATCTCCAAAGCGCCCAGATCGTAAAGCAATTCAAATTTACTCTCGTACTCAGCATAACTTTACATGGACATGAATGGGAAAATGATCTTCGGTATAAATAAAGAAAATCAATCCAAAATATTCGGCATTAGTGGTTCGGGTTAAACGGTATAAGGATACAAATTCCCAATCGGGATATGAAAATAGAAACCCCGTCCATAGCTGAACAGGGTTTCTGCATTCCAATATCGTTAGTTCCCCTCAATACACAAACTCTCCAAATTCCGATCGGATCGTTAATTTTTTACTATCCGAAGCTTCTACTCTCCCTATAACCTGAGCATCTATCCCGAACGACTTTGAAATTTCGATCACGCGGGTAGCGTGTGCTTCGGACAGGTACACTTCCAAGCGATGGCCCATGTTGAACACCTTATACATTTCCTGCCAGCTGGTACCGCTTTCGGCTTGAATCAGGGCAAACAAAGGTGGTACCGGAAATAGATTGTCTTTTAGTACGTGTAGCTCATCGATAAAGTGTAATACTTTGGTTTGGGCGCCGCCACTACAATGTACCATGCCATGTACATGAGGTCGTAGCTCGTCGAGAAGTGCTTTGGCGACGGGGGCATAGGTACGGGTTGGCGACAAAATCAGCTGCCCTACGTTCAGCGGCGTACCTTCCACGGTATCTACCAGACTTTTGGTACCACTGTATACCAATGACTCATCCACTGCCGGGTCGTAGCTTTCGGGATAGTGCTCGGCCAAGTACTTAGCCAGTACATCGTGCCGGGCTGACGTTAGTCCGTTACTCCCCATCCCTCCGTTGTAGGTGGTTTCGTAAGTAGCTTGTCCGTAGGATGCCATACCCACAATCACATCACCGGCCTGAATATTGGCGTTATCTATGACATCTGCCCGTTTCATCCGCGCTATTACGGTGCTGTTGACTGTGATGGTACGTACCAAATCACCCACGTCGGCGGTTTCGCCACCGGCACTGTATATTTCTATCCCAAAGCCGCGCAGCATCTCTAATACCTCCTCGGTACCGTTGATGATTTCGGCAATGACCTCTCCTGGTATTTTATTTTTATTACGGTCAATGGTCGACGAAAGAAGCATCGGTCCGGTAGCTCCCACGCAGAGCAAATCATCCGTATTCATTACTACCGCATCCTGAGCAATGCCGCGCCATACTGACACATCTCCGGTTTCTTTCCAGTACAGATAAGCAAGCGAGGTCTTGGTGCCTGCCCCATCGGCGTGCATGATCGTACAATAGTCGGGGTCACCGGCTAAGGTATCAGGAACAATCTTACAGAAGGCTTTGGGGAAAACTCCTTTGTCCAGCTTTTCGATGGCCTTATGGACATCCTCCTTGGAGGCAGATACGCCACGCTGTAAATAACGGTCAGAAGTAGTCAATTTTAATTGATTGAATGAGTGAATGATAGAATTGGAAGTGTAAAGAACCGAAAAATCATTCACTCATTCAACCATTCTGTCATTCTATCACTGGCTCACCCTTCATATTCAAGTCCAATTTCTTCCCGGACCTGATCCAGTAAGCTCATGAGGTTGTGGCTATCCGTCAGCGACCAGTCCGGGTTTTCGGTTTGCCCGGCCCGTAATGCTTTGCCAACGGATTCTATTTCATAGTCGTATCCGTTCGTCTCTCGTTCGAAGGTAAATAGCTTCGGCTCCTGATCGATTAACTCCAAGGTAAGCGTGGTACTTTCGTGCCAGCGGGTATGCACCCGAATACTTCCTTTTTCTCCGTACACAATTGCCTCACAGTCGGTACGAGTCAGCAGGGTAGAGTCCAGAAAAGCAAAGGCACAATTGTCATACGTCAGTACCATTCCGTTGGCTACATCTACCCCGGTATCGCTAAACTGCGCCGATGCTTTCAGAGTGGATGGCATACCGAGTATGGCGTACGACCAAAATAACGGATAGATACCAATATCCATCAACGCCCCGCCGCCTAGTTCTTTGTTGTACAAGCGCCCCGCCGGATCATAAATAGCTTTAAAACCGAAGTCAGCCCGGACACCCAGTACCTTCCCGATGGTTCCGTCCTTGATCAGTTCCATGGTTTTTAGGGTAGTAGGCATAAAGCGACTCCACAGGGCTTCCATCAGAAAAAGTTTCTTATCCCGCGCCACACTTACCATTTCCTGTACCTGACCCAGGTTCATGCCAAATGGCTTTTCACACAGTACCGCGATACCGGCTTTTAGGCACAGTAAGGTATGCTCATGGTGCCCCACGTGCGGAGAAGCGATGTATACAACGTCCAGTTCGGGACACGCCAGTAACTCCTCGTAGCTACCATACGCGTACGGAGCATTGTATTGTTGGGCAAATTCTTTGGCCCGATCCAGACTGCGCGAAGCAACAGCCGAAAGGGTGGCGTCTTGTACGGTGAGTAGATCCTGAGCAAATTTATGGGCTATACGGCCCGGGGCAATGATACCCCAGCGGATTGTATTCATGATTTGGGTAATGGGTTTAGTGTTTAAAGAATTGAATTGTGATACTAAGGGTAAAAATCATATTTCAAATAGGCTGACCTCGCATTCGTCGGTACAGAATGCTAGTAGTGCCGTATTCGTTTTCTGAAAAATCGGATGGACAAACTCCGGCGCAATCTCGGTCAGGGGAATCAAGGCAAACCGCCTCTCGTGCAGGCGAGGATGCGGTACCGTTAGGCGGGCCGTATCCATTTGCAAGGCTCCGTAATAGAGGAGGTCTATATCTAGGTGCCGCGCTCCCCAACGTTCGTACCGAACCCGTCCCAATTCATGCTCAATATCCAGAACTATCCGGAGTACTTCTTCGGGAGCAAGGTCAGTGACTACTTCAACTACCTGGTTGAGGTAAGCCGATTGCTCGATACCACCCCAAGGGGCTGTTTCGTACAGCGAAGATACCTGGGTAATCTCGCCTACCCACTCACCAATCAAGGTAATGCCTGATTGCATCAGAGCCCGGCGATCTCCCAGATTAGATCCTAAAAGTAAGTAAATGGTGGTCAAAATAGAAATGGACATTAAATGAAAAACGCAGGAATTTAAGCAGCTATTGATTAGTTTTGGTACTATTCAGGCAAAAATATTAAATAGCCGTTGGCCAATGGCTATCGGCTATTGGCTTACCAACACAAGATTTATCCATGTCCCTTACCAAAGAACAAGTCCTTAAACAATACTTCGGATACGACACGTTTCGCCCCCAGCAAGCCGAGATTATAGATACGGTACTTAAAGGGGAGGATTGCTTGGTACTGATGCCAACCGGGGGCGGTAAGTCGGTCTGTTATCAGATACCCGCCCTGGTACAAGAAGGCATCACAATCGTAATTTCTCCGCTGATTGCCCTCATGAAAGATCAGGTGGAAGCTCTGCGCGCCAACGGTATTGAAGCAGCCTACCTCAACTCATCGCAATCGGGTAGCGAGCAGGATTCGGTACTTTGGAAAGCTAAACTAGGGGAATTGAAACTACTCTATATTGCACCAGAACGACTATTTTCGGGCAATACCATGGAACATCTGCGCGATTGGAACGTGAGGCTCTTTGCCGTTGATGAAGCCCATTGTATCTCATCCTGGGGTCACGATTTTCGACCAGAATACCGGCAGTTATCTTCCATCAAGATGCGCTTCCCCGAGGTTCCGGTTATTGCCCTGACCGCCACCGCCGACCGCGTAACCCGACGGGATATTCTGGCTCAATTGGGTGCCGAGTCTGCTCCTACTTTTGTAGCGAGCTTCGACCGCCCCAACCTGAGTCTAACCGTACTACCGGGCCGTAAACGCCTGCCGCAAATCGAGCATTTTTTGCAAAAACACCCCAAACAACCCGGGATTATCTATTGCCTCAGCCGAAAAACAACTGAGTCGGTATCGGCTATGCTACAAAACAAAGGCTACCAGGCCGAATGCTACCACGCAGGCCTACCCGCCGCCTTGCGGTCGCGGGTGCAGGAGAATTTTCTGAAAGATGATATCCAAATCATCGTAGCCACTATTGCCTTCGGAATGGGCATTGACAAGTCCAACGTCCGCTGGGTGATTCACTACAATCTCCCGCCTAACGTAGAGAGCTTCTATCAGGAAATTGGCCGGTCAGGTCGTGACGGCTCTCCGGCCGACACCGTGCTGTTTTACAGCTACCAGGATATCATCATGCGGCAAGACATGATCGTAAACTCGGAGCAACCAGAAGAGCAGAAAGAATTACTACGAGCTAAGCTGAACCGTATGAAGCAGTACGCCGAGGCCGATCTCTGCCGGCGGCGTATTCTGCTAAGCTACTTTAACGAAGCCGTGGAGCAAGACTGCGGCAACTGCGACGTATGCCAGAATCCGCGTACTCGTTTTGATGGTAGTCTTCTTGCCCAAAAAGTACTGTCGGTTATTGCCCGCAGCCGCGAAAGCGTGGCGATGGGTATGCTCATTGATATTTTACGAGGTAGCCGCAACCGCACCCTTCTCAATCACGGCTACGACAAGATGCCTACGTTTGGTGTCGGCAACGACCTCCGCGGGGAAGAATGGGTGGAGTACATCGGGCAGATGCTCAACTCGGGGGTGATGGATATTGCCTACGACGAAGCTCATGCTTTTAAACTCAACCCCATGAGTTGGCAGATCCTGAAAGAAGGTCGCAAGCTCGAACTCGTGAAGTTTATTCCGATCGCAGAACGCAAAGCCCGCGAAGAAGAACTCGTTCCGAAGGAAAAGCCCAAGCAGGAGATCATCCGCGATGCCTTGTTTGAACAGCTCCGGTTATTGAGAAAGCGGATGGCGGATGCGTTCAACGTACCTCCCTACGTTATTTTTAGCGACGCTACCCTTTCGGAAATGGCCCAAAAGCGCCCCGTTTCGGAGGCCCAGATGAAGGCGGTATCTGGTGTGGGTGCCGAAAAGTACCGCCGCTACGGTGAGGCCTTCGTGCAAGAGATTGTGAAGTTTGCGAAGGAAAATACCAAACCCGGCACCCGCGTGGTAAAGGGTATGACCTTCATCCAAACCCATGAACTCTACAAGGATGGTTTTACCATTGATGACATCGCCCAGCAGCGCGGCCTGACGACCTCCACGGTAGTAGGGCACCTGGTAAAACTCCGGGGCGAAGGGTACGATATCAACTTGCGATCACTGATTTCGGATCGTATGTATGAGGAAATTTTGGCCGGAGCCAAAGAACTGAATGTAAAGCCCGGAGATCCTTTGACGCCCCTGTTCGAACTCTTGGGCGAGCGCATTGAGTACGGAATGATCCGGCTGGCGTTAGCTATTCGGGAAGGGGCATGGGGATAGTAGCTTTGGCGTTTAGACCTCTTTTCCACTAAAACACCACGCATGAAACGACTCGTACGCGTAGCTATCTTTTGTATTTTTCTATTTCCGCTCAGTATAAAGGCGCAAATTGCTACCGAGACCATCCGCCTTAATCAGCTGGGGTTTTACCCACAAGCACCTAAATTAGCAATAGTAATGGGGGCCGAAGTAGGTATCTTTACCGTTCATGAGCCCGGAAAAAAGAAGGTGCTCTTCAAAGGCAAGTTGGGCGAAAGTCGTCATTCGCCATTTTCGGATAAGACTACTCGTGTCGCCGATTTTTCGGCCCTAACCCAGCCCGGTACTTATGTGGTGGAAGTTCTTGGTATAGGTACTTCCTATCCTTTTGAAATTAATAACAACGTCCATGATGCCGCTTCTAAAGCCGCCATCAAGGGGTATTATTATCAGCGGCTCTCAATGCCCCTGAACGAGAAATACGCGGGCAAGTGGGCGAGGCTGTCGGGTAACCCGGATACAGATGTAAAAATACACCCCTCGGCGGCAGGACCGGGCCGCCCGGCCAGAACCAGCATTTCCAGCCCGGGCGGGTGGCTGGATGCCGGGGACTATAACAAGTATATTGTCAATTCGGGTATTACGATGGGTACACTCCTGTCGGCCTACGAGGATTTTCCAGAATACTATGATCAACTAAACCTGCACATTCCTGAAAGTAATAACCAACTACCCGACTTACTGGACGAAGTACTCTGGAATCTGCGATGGATGCTTACCATGCAGGATCCAACCGACGGTGGCGTGTACCATAAGCTTACCAACGCCTCATTCGACGGGATGATTATGCCCCACGAAGCAGTCAAAACCCGTTACGTAGTCCAAAAGAGTACGGCTGCCGCTCTGGATTTTACGGCCGTGATGGCACAGGCGAGCCGAGTCTACAAACGGTACGATCAGCAGCTTCCTGGTCTGGCTGATAGCTGCCTGATTGCCGCGCAGCACGCCTGGGGTTGGGCGAAAGTGAACCCCGACGTAGAGTATGACCAGAATGTGCTGAATCAAACCTTTGATCCAGGCATAAAAACAGGAGCATACGGAGACCGCCCGTTGGAGGACGAATTCATCTGGGCGGCCTGCGAGCTGTACATCACCACCCGTAGCGAAATCTACTATACAGAAGTTAATCTGTACCCCAACGATAAGATGCCGCTCCCTTCCTGGGCCCAAGTACGGCTGCTGGGCTATTACTCGCTTTTGCGGCACGCGTCGGAGTTACCTGCGGAAGCTTATATTCAAAGACATATTGGTATAAAAAGAGACATGGATATGCTGGGCAAAAGAATCGTGGCCACAGCCGATTCTCTAATTGAAGGCACCGATTCACACTACCTGAATACCGTAATGGGGCACAGAAAGTCAGACTACGTGTGGGGTAGTAGCGCCGTGGCAGCCAATCAGGGCGTGGCCGTTTTGCAGGCGTACCGATTAACCAAAAACAAAAAGTACCTCAACGCTGCCCTTATGAACCTCGATTATCTGCTGGGCCGGAACGGAACGGGCTACTCGTTTCTGACGGGCTTTGGCGACAAGCAAGTCATGCACCCGCACCATCGACCCTCCATTGCTGATGGCGTAGCTGAGCCCGTACCTGGGCTACTATCTGGCGGCCCAAATCCGGATAAGCAGGACAAGTGTACTACCTATACCTCTGATTTGCCCGACGAAGCCTTTACCGATGACGACTGCTCCTACGCCTCCAACGAAATCGCAATCAACTGGAACGCCCCGTTGGTCTACCTGCTGGGGGCCGTAGAAGCTATGGTAAGAAAAAGGTAATGGTATTCCTGCGGGACATCGCGATTAATTTTTCACTAAACCATACATCCAAAAAAGGGTACTGGGCATTTAATCTATGGTAAACATTAAGGGCTTCATTAACAGGAGGTCCTCCAAGGGGTAGATTTGGTTCACGAGCCCCTGTTTCATAGCCGGGGATACCTTTTTGTACTTGGTTTGAAACCGTTTGGCATCT
>JBDNFP010000200.1:0-3430 GCA_041689775.1 Spirosomataceae bacterium | reverse complement strand
TTGGCTTTCAAGCCGAGGAAAACCCGATGCTGGCGCTCGTCCAGTTGACTGTAATATCTGATTTCGTCTTCGCTGATCAATGTAAGTTAGTCGTGAGGTGAAAAGCAATTTTACCATCTTATTTTTTAATCGTTACTAAATCAATCGGATAGGTTTTATTCGAATAATTTGAAATCATCAGGAGGCCAAAACGGACTCGTGGAAATCTGCTAAACTGCCTTTGATGAAACATACGCACTTATGGGGCATTTTACTGGCAAATGGTTTATTTGCCTTGTTGGCTAATCTCCTGTTTTTGATTGATGATGTACATGCTATTCAGTCCTCGGCCGGGCTATGGCCACCAGTACTGCTAGGTCTGGGAGTATACACCATTCAAATTATTCTAATCTATTACCTCGTACGACATTTTGTACCTGCTTCCTGGCGAACCCGTCTCTTCAAAGTATCAGAATGGTATTGGGCTCTTGGTATAGGTAGTAGTATTTGGCTCCTTGCTAATATAGCACTTGCTTATCGGCTCCATCCAGATCAACTTCGTTTCAACTCCACAAGGAGTCTGACCCATTATCTGACCATTTTTCTGCTAAATTCCTTTCCGGGAGCGATGATTGAAGAGTTTCTTTTCCGGTACCTTCCCGTACTTTTTGCCGAAAATAAAGGGCTATCCCAAGCTAAAACGATACTATTATTTTTCGCCGTACTCTTGTTTTTTACCGCCACCCATATTCCTGCCTACCTGTGGCAATACGAAATTTCTCTTTGGTCGCTGTGGAGTCCGTTTACCATGGGCGCCGCCTTCTTCTTTGTTTATTACGCTACCCGTAACCTTCCTTTTGCGGCATTATTTCACGCCTTTACCAATAATTCGTGGGTACTGTTTGGCCCCTCCGAAATCAAAGATTATTCCTTGGTCATTATCGTCAGTATCCTGTGGTTCCTCCTCCGTACAAACCGAACGAGCAGGCTATCCCAAGATTCCGCCAAAAATTGACCCACCACTATTTTTTCAGAGTGCTCCTCTGATCCAGGATACTCTCCTATTGGAACAGTGGAGGAATACCTTTCCCCCGTTTTATAATTGTTTTACTCGACTAATAAATCCGACATTTATTTCGTGCTTACCTTATGATCAGATCATCCTTCACCCTTATGCTAGGTTTACTTTTACTGAGTACTCTCCCCGGTTTTTACGCTATGAAGCCATTTACTACTAAGGTGATCGCCCATCGGGGTGCCTGGAAAAATACCGGTGCGCATCAAAACTCCCTCGCCTCGCTCCAAAATGCAATTCAGCTAGGATGTTACGGCAGTGAATTCGACGTGCATATGTCGGCTGATTCTGGGCTTTACGTTAGTCACGATCACGTCATTCAGAATATCCCCATAGAAAAAAGTAATGCCGCCCAGCTAACCGCGGTCAAACTAACTAATTCTGAAACCCTATCTACCTTAGAGGCCTACCTCAACGCTGGTAAGAAGCAAAAGAAAACCCGCTTGATACTTGAAATAAAACCTTCCCAACTTGGTAAAGAGCGTTCGCTGTTATTGGCCCAAAAATGCGTGGAGATGGTTAAGCAAACCCGCACTCGTGCCTTGGTTGACTACATTAGTTTTGATTACGATGTGTGTAAAAAAGTGGTAGCCCTCGACCCCAAGGCCAAGGTAATCTACCTCAACGGCGACAAGACACCCACACAGATGAAAGCCGACGGCCTCGACGGCATGGATTATAACCACAGTGTCTACAAGCGGAATGAAGATTGGGTACAGGAGGCCAAATAGGAGAAACGTTCGCTCAACGTGTGGACCGTCAATGACCGAAGCCTAATGGAATGGTTTCTGGAACGTAAGTTCGACTTCATTACCACCGATGAGCCAGAACTCTTGTTGGAATTAACCCGAAAGAAGGGCTAGGCAAATTGCCTGACTACCGCCGTGATTTTGTTGGCATCATACGCCCGTTCCTGCCATTGTTCCAGACGCTTGTTCATGACAAGAAACCAAAGTGGGGGCACCAGCGACATCAATATCATAACCGGATACCCAAATGGTAGCTGCGGACTCTCATCAAAGTGCCGAAGTACCTGATACGGTCGCGAAGCGAAAGCATGATGGTCGGAATGTCGTTGCAGCTGAAAGAGCAGCAGATTACTCAGAAAGTGGTTGGCGTTCCAGGAATGCAAAGGATTGACCCGCTCGTACCGCCCCGGCGCCAGTTCTCTCCTGACTATTCCGTAGTGTTCAATGTAATTCACGCATTCGAGCGAGAGTATTGCCAGCATACTTTGGGCTACGAAGTAAATCGGGACTATCCACGCCCACGCTCCCACCGCCACAGAAAACAGCACGGTGAGTGCCACCAGAAGTACTAGTGGAAGTACGGTAAACCGGATCATTTCGTTGGCAGTACTCCACTCAGATTTCCCGATTCTTTCGAGGTGTTTTCTTTCCAGCTCCCAAGCGCTTTGGTAGCCTCCCGCCACCGATTGCCACCAAAATGCAAACACTGTTTGGTTTTTATGCGAAGTAGCCGGGTCACGTGGGGTAGCTACGTGAACATGATGTCCGCGGTTGTGCTCGATTACAAAATGCATGTAGCTAACCGATAACAAGGCCAAACGGGCATGAAACTGCGCCAGTGGATGCTGCCGGTGTCCCAGCTCGTGGGCTACATTAATAATGGAAGAGGCGTAGACGCCAAGGCTCAAAATAAGCCCGATTGTAGAAGCCAGTGAGAGGCTATCAAAGGATAAGACGTAACATCCCCACAGTAGTAAGCCCCATTGAATATACACGTGGGAATACACAAGCACATCAAAATAGTGATCCTGAACGAGGGCTTCAAACTCTTCTTTCAGTACATTATTAGGATCCCGACCGATGAATTGATCCAGCAGAGGAATAATAAGATAGGCATATACAACGCCCGAAAAGGTCCAGGCCGGGCCGCCGACGTAGTAGCTAACAAGAATAACGAGCACTAGGGAGTATGACGCCAGAAAGCTGATTTTTTTACTCAATTTCATACCCAAGTATTTTCTTTCAATAAGAGACTGTCTCAATTTTATAATCGGCGAATCATTATGCGGATCATAGCTAGTTAAATCATGGCCTCGGAGACTTTTACCGACCGCTCATAATCGACACTGAGCCGCCGCTAGTTGGTCAGCTAGGCGAACGTTCGCTCTACGATCCAGCGCTTGGGCAACAGTACGAACATCTTGACACCGAGGGGCCTACGAATGATCTCCAATAACCACCTATATGTCTTCTTGACCTTCCTCTCGAACTCGCCGCTGTACCCTGCGTCGGCAAAAATGACTCTCAGGCGCGGAAAGTTCACTCTAAGCTTGTCAAGCCGAGCCAGCACGAATCCCGCGCCCCGTCGTTCGTCCATGTCGGCCCGGTGAACCACCACGGCCAGCAG
>JBDNFP010000199.1:0-32775 GCA_041689775.1 Spirosomataceae bacterium | reverse complement strand
TGCCAGGCCGCGGTCAGTGTTTCAATCCATCTTTTATGGACATGTACTTTAGAAGTATGATACGGAAAACATTTCACATACAAAAGGCACGCGTTTCAATCCATCTTTTATGGACAGGTACTTTAGAAGGAGTAACGGATCTTGTATGTTTCCGGACGGCAAAAGTTTCAATCCATCTTTTATGGACAGGTACTTTAGAAGTTTGGTACGATAGAAGCAACAAAAAAAGCAAGAAAAAGTTTCAATCCATCTTTTATGGACAGGTACTTTAGAAGTTGGGTATCCCGGCACTCTGTTCTAAGCCTTTCAGGTTGTTTCAATCCATCTTTTATGGACAGGTACTTTAGAAGTCCGCCGGGGCTCCTAAGTGGTTTATATATAAATAGTTACAGGTGTTTTGCTCTTGTTCAATTATTGATTTACAGTACGTCAAAGAACGGTTATTGGGTGTTTTTTTACGGGCTCTCCGAATAGCCAAGTCTTTGACTACTAGGTTATAATGCCCTGATTTTAGTGCTCGCTCCATAAATTACCACCCGGAAAGGGTTATTTTACACACATATTTCTGTACGTGCAAAATACGCAACGTGCCTTATATTTGGTAGCTTTTGGGTACCTGTTTTGCTCAATAATATCAAAAATATCGGCCGCCGCTTTCTTGACGTGTGCCTTGTTTTCTTCACTGATTTCTACCTCGATTACCTTGTTCCGGCTTCGGGTATATACCAAGAACCCTTTGTTGACGGGCTTACCAAAATTCTCCTCAATGAGCCATGCGTAGCAGTACAGTTGGGTTTGGTAGGTGTCGTAAACCCGGTCTTTGTATTCGGCAAACTTATAGTCAAGCGGTGCCATGCTGTTGTCTTGCAAAGTCAGTACCTCGTCCACCCGGCCCCGCATCAGGTCGTTAGTCAGATATTGGTCCAATAGCTTTTCCACTACGCCTAGCCGCTTGCGCAGGTATTCCTTGTTTTGTTCGAGCTTGTCGTCGTGCAGGTTGCGGCCCCGCATTACCAGATAGTTGGCTTCTTCGTGCTGGGGTATGCGTAGTACGTACTCAAAGTAGGTAAAGCGTGGACAGTACAGGTACTCAATGATATGTGAGGGTGTGAGGCTATGCATAGTTATAGAAATAATGCCCTTATCTGATCGTTTACGAGGCCTTTATCAAAAGCTTGCCCCAGTAGTACTGTGTTACGAAGTTCGTCCTGGCTCATCGGGAAGATATACACCTTGTCCTTTTCTTCGTTGATTAACTCTTCCAATTGTAACGACAGGGCGCTTTTGGCGGCGGGTGTCAGGGTACCCAGAAAACAGGAAAACTGTACCCGATACAGCCCAGCCTGTTTGCAAACCTTGGCCGCTTTGGTGCGGCTGCGGTCATTTTCAATATCGTATAGTACCCAGATAAGCATTTTTCTTACATGTTAAAATTCAACAAAAGCCGATGGCTAATAGCCGACAGCCGATAGCTTTTTATTTTTTTCCAATCAATGTATTGCCAAAGCTGTGGGCGTCGTATTGGATAATGGTGCTGCGGGCCATATTGCGGCCCCCGTGCCTTATGGGTTGGCCGTCCATATACTCATTGAAGGCTGTTACCAGCAGGGCTTTCCCCTCTTTATTGAGGGTTACCCCGTTGGTTAGTTCGTCGATATGTGCTTTATTGACCTTCTTGGCGGAGAACAGGCGGAATACTACTTCGTCTGCATATATACGATAGGGTTCGATAAAGTCAAATACCATACTTAGCTGATTGTAGTCGTCGCGGTGCATGAAGCCGAGGTAGGGATCAACCCCCGCAATAATCAGGGCTTTCTCTACCTTGCTGTACATGATTCCGTAGGCATAATTGAGCATCGCGTTGAAGGCATCTTTGGCGGGGCGCATACTTCGACCGGCAAATTTGCTCCCTTCGGGTAGCACATAGTTGAGGGTTTCGAAGTAGAGGCGCCCCGCCGTTCCTTCCAGTCCGCGCAGGGTATCGGCCACGGCGGCCACGGTATCAGCTTCCTGGCTTTGAATAGAAACGATCAGAGCTTCGATCCGGCTGATTTTATCATTCAGAAAATCTGCGTGCTGCGGCCGGTGCTTTTTGAGATCTTTGATAAAATCCCGCTGATTTTCGAGTTTCTGGGTTAGCCAAGCTTTGATCCAGCGCAGGCCTTCGGGGCTGAGGCTGGCTTGGAGTTGACACTTTCTGATTTTGGTGGTACTGCCTAGTTTGCTGTGCCATACCCTACCGAAGGGCTCGCCGTCCTGTTCCAGAAACACAATGTCGACGTTGTGGGTCATGGCCAGCTTGATGGCGTCGGTACTAAGCGCCGTGCCTGTGCATAGCCAAAGAGCCGTTACCTTCTGGGCTGAAAAGTGTTTTTTTTGGACTTCCTTGTTCTCATCGCGGTTACGAATCTCGAACATATCGTCCTTTACGTGGACGTAGGTACCGTAGGTGTTGATGTGAAGCTGCATAAGACTAATTGATTTTCCGAATGGTACCAAAGCCCCGGGCGGCTTGCTTGCCTAGTCCTACGTCGTCGGGTAGGAGCACATTGGTGGTAAAGCTGCCGCCAAAGCCCAGAAACTCCACGTTTTTGAACTTCGTGATGGCTGGTTCGGTGGGTGAAAGTTTGAGCATTACGCGCTGCGTTGGGTCATTTTTTTTAAACCGCAACCCAAACGCCTCCACAAAAGTGAGGATATTAGCGATGCCCGTATTTTTCAGGATTTGGGTTTTACCCATCGGATCGGCGGTGGTGTATGCTTTAAAGTTTTTTTGGTTGAGTCCGAGCCAAAGCGTTTCGTACCGATACGTGTGGAGGTCGTCTGACAGGCCGATGGTGGCTTTCTGATGCTGTATATGTTTGCTGAGTACGGGGTACACCTCCCCGTCTAATTTCAACTCCTGCATTTTCAGGAAGAGCTGTACCAGTAAGTCGGCTCCTTCGCCCAGCCCGACGAGCGTAGGTACCCTTTTCAGTACTTTATACTGGACCAAAGGGTAGGCGTAGCGGTACTTTGGGGTGGTGGGGTCGCTGTCGTCAAAGTGATTGTGGAGCAGCGGCGAATGCTCCTGAAACAGCCGCCCGAAGTACCCCCGTAGTTTGTGGGCATCCCGCACCTGGAGGGCTATTTCGGGGAAGGTGATGGTGGTGATTGGGATTTGGGTGGTGTTTTGGGTCATGTTGGTGTCGATTTGACTGTGCAAGGATATTTCATCCGACATAATTTTCATCTTCTTTCCAGTTCAAAGGGTTTTGAATGATGTAGTGTTGAATTCGGTGTAGTTCTTCCTTGTTTCGGATGATGCGGTCATGGAATTTGGATTGCCAGTCAAAGCCAGTGTCGTGTTTCTGCCTGATTTCCTTAGAACATGCCCCTTTGTAAGAATTCAAGACCCGCGAGATGCTACCCGATTTTGGAGAAATGGACGCCATGAATTGGTTTTTGGTGTTGTTATCGTTAGTACCCGTTGTATGGTTGGTACCCGTTGCATCGTTGGTGTCCGTTGTATCGTTGGTATCCGTTGTATTGTTGGTGTCCGTTGCATCGTTGGTACCCGTTGCATCGTTGGTGTCCGTTGTATGGTTGGTGTCCGTTGTATGGTTGGTGTCCGTTGCATCGTTGGTACCCGTTGCATCGTTGGTATCCGTTGTATGGTTGGTACCCGTTGCATCGTTGGTATCCGTTGTATGGTTGGTATCCGTTGTATGGTTGGTACCCATTGCATCGTTGGTATCCGTTGCATCGTTGGTATCCGTTGTACCGTTGGTACCCGTTGTATCGTTGGTGTCCGTTGTATCGTTGGTATCCGTTGTATGGTTGGTACCCGTTGTATCGTTGGTACCCGTTGTATGGTTGGTACCCGTTGTATCGTTGGTATCCGTTGTATCGGTAGCATCGTTGCACTGCAACGATGCTACCAACGGATAAATAATGGCCAAAATCCCGTGAATATGATTGGGCATCACCACAAATTCATCCAAAATGATGTGTGGCGAGAATTGAGGGATTTTTAACCAATTGTCCAACACGATTTGCCCAATGTCTGATAATACCGATTGTCCGTCCCGGATATGACCAAAATAATTTAGGCGGTCTTTGGTACAGATCGTTACAAAGTACATACCCTCCCGGCGGTAGTCATAGCCTTTCAACCGGAAAGACTGGCGGCGATACTGTGAGTAGTCGTTGGGCATGGGGGTTAGAGCATTACAGTCTGATGAGCTAATATATTTTCCTTGCTTCTATCAAAACCTGTAATCAGATCATAATAATCACTTATCTCATCTGTGTTCACGATATATAGGCTGTCATGTAATTTGTTCCGTTTGTCTAGTTTCAACTCCTTTGCCTTTGGCAAATAGTCTGGAATGCTGATAATACGCTGGTGAAAAATCAGTTTAAACTTCTTATCAAATTCTTCTTTCAGTTTTTTCTTTTTGTCTTCCGAATTGTTGGCTAAAAGTTGTTGAAAAGCTTCTTTTGCTGCGGTTCCCTTATCATCTATTTCGATAAAGACGCTTGATATACCGCCTCGCTGCTCTATCACCTGAAAATCACACACTGGGTAGGTACCCTTATCCTCATTGGTATAATTTAAATTTCTCATACTCTCAAAAAACATCCGCGCCTCACGGAAAGACTTGGTGTCAATAGCCGATAAAGATTCATAGTATGTTTCGATCAGGCTTAGGTAATGTCGTTCGTGAATCTCTGCACCAAAACCTTTTATCCCTTTTTCTAGCGCATTCCGTGCCTGAATTGTCGTCAGGCGTTCGTATATCTTTATACAATCATCGAAATCAATAATGTATAGAGGTGAGTCTTTTCGTTCAGGAGTATTCTCACGATTGATTCGCCCGGCTACTTGAATAATGGAATCAATCGGCCCTAGATCGCGAAAACCCATATCAAAATCTAGGTCAACTCCGGCTTCTACCGATTGCGTAGATACTAATATTGGATGCAGTCCAGCTTTCAGATCAGCCTTCACCTTCTCAATAATATCGAGCCGATGACAAGGTACTATGTTGGTGCTGAGGTAATAAACTGGGTTCTCCAAGCCTTTCTGAGCTACATATTCATTGATTTTTGAAAAGACATCGACAGATCTTTTTACTAGGTTAACAACTACTAAGCAGGATTTATCTGGCGTCCATTTATCTAAAAAAAAACGATTTAGAAATTGCTCCTCACTGGATATTTGAGATTCAATGAGAGGAACAATTTTAGTTCTACTAAAAGCGGTAAATACGTTTTCGAATCCCGTCAATAATTCAAGAGGCTCCGCTTTCTCCTCTGCGCCTTGAATTTGGATAATTTCCCGGTTAGCTAGTTCAAAAGTTTTCGGCTTGGTTGCAGTCATCAGAAGTACCCGCGTGTTCAAAAATTTGGAAAGATAGAACAACGCTGCGCCTACTAAGGGAAGATGATCAAGTTTGATGGTCTGTACTTCGTCTAGTATAACGATAGACCCTGCCATATGGTGGAATTTTTTCAAAAGCTTGTTCCGATTTCCAATCAGGGTTTGAAGGAATTGGACGAAAGTAGTGATAACAATGTCGCTTTGCCATGTGTCCAGCAACATGGTTTGCTGATTGTATTCCCTGTTTTCTTGTACTTCTGACAGTTGCCCCTTGGTCAATTGCTCAAAAGCGTCGGCAAATTGATAATGAGCCAATACCAGCCCTTCTTTTCCGATTACTACTTCGTACTCCTTGATGGCTTGTTCAATAATATTGATAAAAGGGAGGGCGTAGATTATCTGAGCCTCATAACCTTCTTTAACTTGTATTTTTGCCCTTAATCTGAGTGCAAAGTCAAGTGCAGTTAAGGTTTTGCCTATGCCGGTAGGCGCAGTCAGTGTAAATAGTCGATGCGTTAGAATCTCCGGACTATTGAGGTGGTTGAGCGCCACTGCACGTGCAAAAGCTCGCAACTCATTTTGAGAAAGATTATTTAAAGTGGTTTTTTGAATTAAGTTAAAGTCTACCTTGCCAATTCTATTTTCTACCAAGAGTTCAGGAATGGGAACCCTATTATAAAGTGTTGTGTCGGATGCATCTAACTTATCTGCCTCAATCAATAGCGAGAATAGATAATTGATTAGAAAGTAGTTTTGAATGTCTAACTCGGCCTCTATACTCTTGACTTCTTTCCTGAATTTTTTGCTTGGATAAACTAGAAAATTGATCAGATTAATATCTCCAATCTCTTTTGAAATTTGTTCTAGATTCTCCTTAATTGTATCAAGCTGTCTCTTGAAAATATCTTCATCATTGCTTTCTTCTACAGCGTATTCTTTTAGATATGCAATGTTTGTCAGACTTGCATGATGATGAATGATAATATAAGCGGCCAAAACTGCTTCGCGCTCCAAAGACTTAGATTTTAGCTTTTGATAGAGGGTAAATCCACCAAATTTGGCATGTTGCTTCAGCTCATTTTTATACTCTCCTTGATTTAACAGATATCGTTGAAAATGAGTGGTATATTTTCCCAAATCATGATAGAGGCATACATCTTTTATAAATTCCTTAATTGGAATGGATAGCCTTAAATCCGACCGAACGAAAAGCGAATGAAATGCTTTTTCTGAAACCCCGGAAGTGTGGTCAATAAGTTGTTTAGAACCGTATGTCTGCCCTCCGGGGTTTTTCTTGCTATGGGAGAAAAATGTTGTCATTCAAGGAAAAGTATTTTCTGTTCTTCGTCCTCGTTTCTCAATGTAAGGTGAGGCTGAGATAATTGTACTTTTATTTTTCTGGATGTTGTTGAAAATAGAACACGGTTCATCTTGCTTAATTCGCGATCAAAATCAGCCACAAAATCAGCAGGAAGTAGCTCCTCCTCGATCATTTCAAGTGTATCTCTTTCACGCTCATTGTCAAAGTCTAGTTTTTCAATGAAGGCAGATGGAATTGCAGATGCCATATCAATCCAGCCTTCGCTTGGAGTTTCAAGTATACTCCCGTAATTATAATGTTGTAAAATAGACGCAGTAAAGTTTGCTGTTCCAAATGTTAAAGCAAACTTTTGTCGATTCTCCCTCAGGCAAAGTTTTAGCTCATCAAAGGTCTTTGCACCGGCGTCTGTACATGAAACAAATAGCCGATACTTCACCATGTCACGGCTTATATCCAAACCACTAACTATTTCAAAAGGGGTTTGAATCCTGCCACCTGAGCCGTCAAAATCACTCTTGCTTTTTATGCTTAGTAAATTCAGCCGGTGAAATGACTTTTTTAATGGACTGAGTACTCTTATCCCAATCCGGATTTTATCTGAGGCAAACTCTTCATAGTAACTATCTCTTGGTCTTCCCAATATTGCTGCTAACATTCCCATGATCGTAGTGCGTGGAGGGATACTAAAAGTCATAGCAGTGTTGTTTGCATAATACTTTCGAAAGTGGGCGAGTTTGCCCCCTACATCAATTTGAATAACTTCCATGGGTTAGATAGTTAGTGATATACCCGACGCAGTTTTTATTACTACCTCCTGAATGGGTTTCCCTTGTCCTCTGTTTTCGGTGATTAATTCTTTTAATTGGGACATATCAAAGGTTAAATCACCAAAGCTCCTAATCTGTTTGACGTCTATGCCAGCTTTTGGTTCGGCACTCACGTAATTTCTCAAATCTCCAAAGTGCCCATTAAAGAACCCATCGTTATAGATGATCTCGACATAAAGCTTTGGGTATTGATTGAGTTTTGAACGGGTAGGCATGGACGGTACACTATTCCAAATAGCCTCTCTGAATGTGGCAATATCAGTGTTAGTTAGCCCGGTACTTTGTGCAGCAAATTTGTTGATAGTACCATTGAAGGCAAGTAAACTGTAATGCACCCGATAGTCTTTACCGAAAGTGCTACTATCGTCATTCATAATGGTTACGATAGAGCTGGACTCCATCAACTGAACCTTGTGTAGCGAGTAGCCCCAATTGATTTGGACGGGGCCCGTATATGCTTTTGTAAAGCCCTCTACCGCAAATGCGCTTCCGAAAAGACGTATATCTACAAAATTTAGCTTAACCATTTGTGCAAGAAGATATACACTTAGTTGCCGGTTGGCTTTATCTTGTAATTTCTTAAAAATCTTATCAGGTGTTTTTTCTGACTGAATGATTTTATTGAGGGCCTCCTTTTTGGATTCGTCTTCTACGAATAAACTGTCAAGTACCTCTTGATTTTCTAAGGCACGTTTAACAACAGCTTCTAGTTTTCGCTCTGGACTTACTTTATTATCCCCTTCCATATCCACAAATATTTCAGTCCCGATCATTTTTAAGTAGTCTCGGATATACCGTTTGAGGCGGGTGTCTGTCACAAGGTTAGTATCGGTGTCGTAATCCATACGAGGCTTGTTTTCCTGATCAGGATCACCGTTTGGGTTACATTGGGAAGCTTCGTAAATAAACAAGAAGTCGGCGTTGTTTGAAATGGTGCTCATTGAGTTGAAATAGTAAGGAGTTAATATTTATTTTGAATTGAATGAATAGCCCGATAGTATAAAAAATAATGCTTCATCTGGTTTTAGTCCCCAGTTATTATAGTCGAACAGCGGGGTGAACTTGTTGAAAATAGGTTCTGTGAACTTATGTAGTTTGAACTGCTGAGTCTTTTCTGTAAGATCCCTTCGAAGCCTAGAAATATCATCTCTATCCATTCCGTTGAAATTTAGTTTGTTTAGCACGGGCTTTGACTGGTAACCTTTGCGGTATTGTTCGTATGCAACAGTATTTAGTATTCTACCCAGATAAAACAGTGCTTTCTGAGAATCGGAATAGCCCATCTTGATGAAAAAGTCCTCTACTTTTTTTTGATAATCGGATAGCGGCACCAGCGGCTCTTCGGTTTCTTGATTTTGGTCATTAGTTTCTTCCATATTTTTTATCAGGTTGAATTGTTTGAGTACTTGAAAAAGGGCTAAGTATTGAAAAACAGCATTTCGTATGGCAAAATCAAAAGGATTTCCCTCATAAATATTGGTGTAGCTTTTATACCGCTCGAACTTATGGCAAAGAATTAGTTCTTTGAAGTACCCGAATAGCTTTTCCTTTTCAAGGGGTCTTTTTTCTAAAATCTGCTTAAACAGGGCAAGAGCTACGTTTTTCTTTTCTTTGTCCTTACGGAGAGGAATTAGAGTATATACTGTGTAAAGGTTGAATTCAAGAGGGTTACCCTCCCCAGCACTCATGATAGTATCCCAATTAATGCCAACAATATCTTTGAATAATTTATTGGTTCTCCTGAAAGTGAGAATAAGGTTTTGGAAATGGGTACGGCTTACGTCTTTGATGATATTGACTGTCTTAAAGAAATTGCCATCTGACTCGAAACCAAGGAATGTTATCCAATAAGGTGTCTCATCAACTTCGTCTTCAATGTCATTAACCATCTCTTCAAAGGGTCGATATTGGAAAAGAAGGTCAGACTTGCCTGAAATCTTTTCAAGCTTTCCTTCTATATCAACCATTTCTTGACTAAACAGCTGTGGTATTATACAATGGTCAATGCCGGCAATTCTAGTTTTGTACCTTTCAAGTAAACTTTTTGAACCTCGTTCAAGGTAGTTCTGAATGTCTTTATCTACTTGATAGTTTTTTGCGAAAGAGCCACCATCGAAAGCGTTTGCATAGTTAATAGTTGTCGTCACAAACATCTTATTGAGACTATACCTCGAGCTAATTTCTAACTCTTTGACAGTATCTCTAAATTCTCCGGTTGCATAGCAGATCTTGGGAGACGTTAAAGGTGAGTTTTCATTTAGATCGTCACCAATAAATTTTTTACGTAAAAAGTCCTTGTATCCTGCTATATCCCTAAAATAGGTGGGTGCGTGCCACCCTTTGTCAGACCAGATTACCCCAACAACTACTAAGCCTATCTGCTCGTTTGAATTTAACGACCATTGAGAGGTTATGAGCTTAGGATCTGCTATACCTTTATCCGATAAATAGAACTCTTCAAAGCCTTCACGCTGCTTAAAGGTCTCTTTTAAGGTCTCGTAAAGGTCAGTAGCGACGAAATCTTCAAAGTCTTTATCGATCGCTTCGGTAAACTGCCCCTGAGTAGAAGGCTCATTGTTTTTGTCAGGTTTCCCAAAAAAAGTCTTTCTTATCTGCTCAAGGCCTTTTAACTCAGTGCAGGTATAGATAGACTTGTTATTACCTCCCTGAATCTTCACGTTGAAAAATCTTTCTGGTGATTTCTCTTCGTCATATTCCAGTAGTTCTCCTAGGCCTAAAATTCCAGAATTAAGGTTGAAAATTAGCGTTGCTACGTAATTTTTGATTTTATCTCCTTTCTTAGTCTCTGTTTGAATTTTGGGCCTATCCAGGATATCGTCCCATTCGCCCAAGCCTTGGCTGGCTTGTTTTCCTAGTTTAATGAGGGTGTCTAGCATAAATGTCTTATTTTTAAACTCTTTGGCAAGGTCACTAACCCGAGTGACAATAGCTGTCAATCGGTGAAATATTTTGAAAATTGTTATCAAGCGGTATTCCTAGTACCTACGGAATCGAAGATTCATCAAAAGCTCGACCATTGCAGATATCACATTCATAGAATTGCTCTTGTCCGCAGTTGTGGCACTTCTTGAAAGAGCGATTTATTAGCTTGTGTTCGTCAACTTGGTATTGACACGGGAAACTTTTAAATTTGGACATAAGAAATTTTGGTTTAGTTATTCAAGGTTTCTCTGAGCAGACGACGGGCCTCGTAATCCTCGTCTGCTCTTTAACTTTGCAATCCTTCTTTTATGGATAACTTAAATGGGAAAACTTCATGGTTTCAATCTTGCTTTGAAATTTTAGAAAGCTAATGGTAAAACATCATGTAAAGATTTTATGAATCGAAAGTATGAAATCGAATCTTGTTTTCCAAGATAAGAAGAAGTTTATTTTTTGGTAAATATAATATATTGCTTATTATCAGGTAGTTGAATATATGGCTAATACTACTAATTCTCCCCTTCGCCTGAACGAGGCCCAAATGACCTTACTGGAACTGTTCCAGCATCGTCAAATGTCTTCTGACGAATTAAACTCGCTAAAAAGCACGCTCGTAAGACACCTAACCGATGAACTGGATCAAGAAATCGAACAGGTACTGAAGGATAAGAATCAGACTCCGGAAGACATCGCAAAACGTACGGAAGCGATGAATGAGAACCGGACGGAATTCCGAAGGAAAAACCGGTAAGTGATCTCCCTCACCACCCAGCCCGCTTCACCCTCTCCCCCAAAAACCTCCTCAACGCCTCCGACTCCACCACCTCCACCTCCCCCGGTAGACCCAGCAAGAATCTGCCAATACCCCGAAAATCACGCACGAAGTACCGAAACTCCCAGGGGTAGGGTTCGTCCTTGTATTTTAGGCTGAGGTAGGCGCGCGAAGCCGAGAACTCCTCGTGCAGTAGCCGGTGCGCCAAAAACGACAGCCGGACCACCACGGGGAGCGGTGCGGGGCCGGAAAAACCAAAGAAGTCCAGTTCTTCGGAGTCCGTAACGTGGGTAGTGGCCGTGGTCAGTACTTCCACGTCGTCCATGCGGGTCAGCTTGAAGGTCTTTTGCTTTTGGGATGCAAGCTCAAATGCGGTAAGAATGGCGTAGTCGTCGGTGAGACTGATGGGTTCTACCAAACGGTCTTCGATGGTGGTGGAGTTGTTGGAATGGTACTTGACGAGCCGGATCTGTTGACCGGCCGTCAGGGCCAAATTGATGCGACTGATGAGTGTACCCCGGTGCTTGTCGGCTAGTTCGTCGGCCAACGGAATGAGTTCACTGCTGAGGTAGAGTTTGCGCTCGATGCTTGTTTTGAGCGGGTGGACCACCGACAAGGCCGAGAGGTGTTCACGGATCAGGCGGGTTTCTTCAATGGTAAACTGGGCGCGGGTAGCGGCAGGATTTTCTTCGAGACAGTATTGATGCTTGTCGTGACGATGAATCAGGTACCCTACGCCTTCCAGCGCCTCAATATCCCGATAAATATTTCGGGTGTTCGTTTCAAGCAATTGGGCGAGTTGGGATACGGTTCTTTTGCGGTCGCGGAGTAGGCGGATGAGTCGGAGGATTCGCTCTGTTTTGGGGATTTCGGACATGTGGATTTTAGGCGTTCCGGGTGAGAGGAAATTTTTCCGAAATATAAACTAGTTACCTAATTACTTGCAAACCGAATAGTAACTTTCCTTTATTTTTTTGCATAAAAAGAAAATAAAAGTCGTTCAAGTTACCGAAGAGTAGCTTAAAAAGCACAACTCAGCACTTTTTTGATAAACTTTTTCATCCCTTCACCTTATGCGTCACAGCGACACACTTCTACGAAGGGGCAATTGTGGGAGTTGTAGGTGCAGAACTCAATGGTCACGAAGCCATCCTCCGACAGGTACACCTCTCGATTTAGGGTACTTACCAATAGAGAATAGGTAATTGGGAGGGATAGTTTATCGGGGATGTCGGCACAGATATTCCAGCTAAAAAGTAAATCGTTGTAGGCCCGGATTAGTTGAGTCAAGTGCAGGGGGCTTAGCTGATTGGCTGGTGGAAATTGTTCGGGAATCAGTTGCAGTACATTGCCGATGCGCTGCTCGTTTCCCCCACTCAGGTAGCGCTCGATGTCCCCAAAGACATCGTTCTGATCGTTACCATCGCCAAAATACGGTGTTTTGGGCTCGGGGTCGGGTTTGTGCTTTGCCCGCATATCTGCAATGAATTGGGTAATGTACTGCTCCATAGTCAAGTGAGGTTGCAAGGAAACTTACTCGAAAGAAGCGAACCGTGTCCAAAAATATACTTTTGGACATAGTTTTATGTTGTGGTTCTGACAGGATATGGTCTATATTTCAGAGTTCCCGAAGAATACTGTCAATTTCTTTGTCTACATAATCAGCGTCCCATTTTTGGCGGGCACCCATACCAAGCCATTCTTTCATCTCCTTGTGCTCGGAATGTTTTTTATCATTCAGAATGACTTTCAGGTTTTCATAGCCCCAAGGACCGCCGCAGTCTTCTGGTGGGCAGGCACCTTTGGCAGTCAATAGTTTAGGTTGAGCTATGGTTTCATTGGTAATCTTTTCAAGGATGATTAGGTGCTCCCAATTATCCCCAAAATCATAATTATACATCAACTTCTGGCCTTCCTCGTTGAATATTTCCTTTAATTGCATCTCAGCGGCATCAAGTATTTTCGGTCCCCAATCCATGTCGTCATCCGAGGGTACCCCTACTACCTCAACGGATCTAAAGCCAGCCTTCGAAAACTGGTATAGGTGACAATTTCCCCAACCGAACGCTACCTGAATGACCAAATGGAAGTATTCGAAGTCGGAGGTTTCGGGGACCAGAACTCTCCTCCAAACGGGCGGTTTGGTGATGTTTCGGATCTGAATTTTGAATTGAAATGCCATAGTACGGTGAGGTTTGGGTTTGAAATAAAACTAGGACAATTTAAGTAAAACTACGAGAAAATCGAATACCAGGATCCGGTTTTGAGGATCCATACTTTAAACATAAAAAACTCCGGAATCAGGGATGCTCCTGATTCTTATTTGAAATAAAATCCAATCAAAGGTACTTAGATACAACGGCTTTAAGTTCCTCCGGCCGTTGGGTGCCGATGAGGAGGTTCTCGCCGTAGGTTTTGTGTACTTGCAGACCCACATTGCCGTGGGCATTGTAGATCGCACCGTATTTACTGGAATAGCGGATACCGTACCCCACGAACCTGTAGGTAATGATTTCAGCGTCTCTGATTTGATCCCAACTATAAAAGGTACTCATGAGGGGATAGAATTGTATTTTAATACCTCGGGAACTCACTTCGGTTTTCAGGGCTATGGTGTAAAAAAGGGCGATCAGGATGATGGGAATCACGCTCGTGACGATGAGCCCGGCGTTGGAAACCGGATTGGTACCAAGCGGCTTACCAAGGATGATTTGCTGGACAATCCCCCACACCCAAATACTAGCTACCCCGAATAAGATTAGCCAGATCCACCATTGTCTGATTTTCTGAACTTCCTTGAATTCTGTCATATCTGTATATATTTTTTCTGTTTTGTCTATGATGAAAATATCAACGGACAATGTAGAAAAAAAGGATGCTTAGGGCAAGGGTAAGTTCATTAAAAGTGGGCTGTGCCTCTGCTTTTAGGTTGTTTTTTGCGTTTAGCAGAGCATGAGGGTTAATACCTTAATACCCTGCCATGTAGTTGTTGATTGCTATTCCACAATCGGCTTCCCCTCATAATTGATTTTGTTGTAGGGTACGGTCTCCGTTTCGTCGATCACATAGCCCCACTTTTTTACGTACTCCAAACCGGGCAGAAACTTGTCTTTTCTTTTCCGCAGAACGTTTGTCAGACGCTTGTCTAGGTCAGCCTGTACTTTGGCGTATGCCTGCTTTCCCGCGAGGTTATTCATCTGAAAAGGATCTTTTGCATTATCAAACAATAGCCAAGGGCCATTCAAGTCACGGGTATAGGTGTACTGCTGGGTTACGATGCCGCGGTACTCCTTACCGCCTCTTGCCCGGGTCCACTGCCCGAAGGGCTGCACGCAGGAAATGAGCGTTTCCTGGACGGCGTTTTTCTTCTTACCCAACAACACCTGCGAAAAGTCAGTACCTTCTACGGTTTTGGGGATATTGATTCCGCTAAGACTTAGCAGAGTAGGCATGATGTCTGGGGTGTTGAGCAGGACGTCGGAGGTTTTACCAGAAGTACCCAATGCCTTGGGGTAATGAACAAGAAACGGCACCCGGATACTCTCCTCGTAGGGTTGTTGCTTGTTCCACCAGCCGTGTGAGCCCAGCAGGTCGCCGTGGTCGGCGGTGAAAACCAGCATAGTGTTCTCCTCAATACCCGTTTCTTTCAGTGTTTTCCAGAGCTTATCCACGTTATCGTCAATCGCCGCCATGTGGGCGTAGTACCCGCGTAACGTTTCGATGGCTCGTTCGCGCTTGTCGGCTGGGATGTTGTCGCGCAGGATGATTTCCTTATTCTCAAACATTTTGCGGTACTTTTCTGGTGCCGTTTGGTAGGGGTCATGGGGGGCGCCCATGGAGACGAACAAGACAAAGGGTGTATCTTGGGTTGCTTGCTTTTTGATGTACTGAATGGCGTCGTCGGTTTGTTCGATTACATCGTAGCCGTCCCATACTTTGCGCTGATCGGAGGCCCCTTCGTAGTATTCCGATTGGTTGTAGTTGTGCGTACATTCCAGCACTTTCCAGTACTCAAATCCTTGCTGACGGGTGGGGGGAATGTAGCTGCGACGGCCGTGGCCATCCACGTGCCATTTGCCAATAAAGCCCGTAGCGTAGCCGTTGTCGCGGTATACCTTGGCCAGGGTGGTAGCGGTAGTGTCTAAGAGTACATCGTTCATGAATACCCCGTGCGTGAGCGGGTACTGTCCCGTCAGGAGCGAAGCCCGGTGGGGCGAGCACACCGGCATACCCGATACCGCATTGCGGACGTTGAGGCTCTGCGCAGCCAGACGGTCGAGTGTGGGAGTGTGGGCGTTTTTGTCACCAGCAAAGCCAAACGCCTGCGCCCGCCATTGATCTACGAGTACGTACACGATATTAGGTTTTTTGGCGGGTTTTGGTGCCGGGTGGGTGGCGCCCAGAATGAGAAACAATGCTCCGAATACAAAGATGAGGCTGGCTGTTTTTTTCATGGGTTTGGTAGTAAGAGCATCCTGCCACCAAACCTAGTGTTTGATTGCAGGATGCATTTTCTTATTAAGAATAAAGACAAAAAATGGCTTAGCTACTCGTAGGGATGGTGAATTAATACCCCGGATTCTGCGCCAACTTATTGACTAGAATCTCATTGGTAGGAATAGGCGCCAATAGTTTGTTGAGCGTAATGGTGTAGGCACCATCGAACAAAAAGGATTTTTGAGCTACTTCCCGCTTCCCGTGGGCGGTCATGACTTCAATGGCTTTGCCCGTTCGTTTCAGGTCGTACCAGCGTTGATTTTCGAAGCAGAGTTCTACCTGACGTTCTTTGGCAATCTGGTTTTGCATGGCCGTTTTATCCAGGCCCGATAATGGAACGGTAAGGCCAGCGCGGGTGCGTACCTGCTGCACGAAGGGAAGGGCTTCACTGGTTTTTCCCTGCTCATTCAACACTTCGGCGTACATGAGTAACACATCGGCGTAGCGAAGAATCGGGAAGTTATCACCGCAGCGATTGTCCGGTGCCGCGATCGGTGCCTTATACTTGGCACAGTAAGGTACTGGTCTCACAATGTTATCCCAGTCCAGCCCGGTCCAAAAACCAACATTTACATTCTTACGGCTATCTCCCGGCTCAAATGCGTTGATCAAATCATCAGTAGGCTGATTCCAGCCGGCATTTACGATGTTGATGTTGGGTCTCTTCGTAACGGATCCCCCGGAAGTATGGGGCGCAAACTGGAAAATAAACTGGTTGGCTACCTCAGCGCTGGCTTCGGAGTATTGAATCGCAAAAATGGTCTCCTTGTAGTCTTTCTTGGAAGGATCAAACAAATCGGCGTAGTTGGGCAGCAGCTGGTACTTACCGGAGCTCATCACAGTCGAGAGGGCTTGTTGCGCCTCAGGGTATTTTTTTAGCGTTAGGTACACCTTGCCAAGCATGCCTTGCGCGGCCCATTGATTGGCGCGGCCGACTTCTTCCACGTCGGTGGCTTTGGCAAAACGGGCGCTAGCCTCCGTTAAGTCCTTTACGATCTGCTCGTAGATCTGCTCTTCGGTGGCGCGCTTGATACCCACTGCTTCCTGCGAAGTGATGGGGCTAACCACCAAAGGTACCCCGCCAAACTGCCGAACGAGGTTGAAGTAGTACAGTCCCCGCAAAAACAAAGCTTCCCCGGCGCTACGATCCTTAAACGATTCTTTGGAGAATACGACACCTTCGCGGCCCAGCTCACTGAGGAGTTTGTTGCAGCGGGTGATGCCGTTGTAGGAAAGGTTCCAGAAGTCGCGGTAAGCGGCGTTGTCGGAACCCAGAATAAACTGGTCAATCACCCCCCGCGAAGCTTCCCCGGTCCGGATGTTGTTCTGCTTGGAGCCATTGTCCGAAATCAGTTCGGCCAGTACCCAATGCTGATTTCTCTCGTAATCGCGCATGGGTAGATAGCAGCCGTTGGCCAGGAGAATAAACTCCACTTCTGACTGGTAAAAGTTGCCTTCGTTCAGGGAATCCTTGGGGTACAGTTCCAAAAAGCTGTTGGAACAGGAAGTCAGGAAGCCGATGAGCAGGATACAGACTATTTTTTTCATTGCTAGAATCTTTTGGGGTAAATGACTTTAAAATCAAGTGGATCAGAACGACAGGTTAATACCTACCGAAGAGGTCCGGGATAACGGATACGATGACATATCAAAACCAGGCGACAGGGTATTGTCGATGTTGCGCGACTGTCCCTCGGGGTTGGCTCCTTCGTACCTCGTAAACATGGCCAGGTTCTGAATCGTAGCGTAAATCCGGGCGCTGCGAACAAAACCGGTTTTCTTCATCAGGTTATCCGGTAGCGAATAGCCGATGTTGATGTTGGCAATGCGCAGGAAAGAGGCGTTCTCCACCCAGATAGAGTTGACCCGGTGGCCCCAACTTGGGGCAAGCTTTGGCACGCCAGAAAGTTGGCCGCTGCCGGGGTTATCAGTACTTCTCCAACGATTTACCCACTCCTGCCGTACGTTAAAGAAGCCTTGCAGGTTGTCGATGGATTGGCGCAGGCCGTTCATAACTTGCCCGCCCTGCTGCCCGTTGATGATGATACCCAACGTGAAACGCTTGTAGGAAAGGTTGTTGGAGAGACCAAAGATGAAGTTGGGCTGGGGATTGCCGATAATGGCGTAGTCCAGCAGGTCGCTCACAATACCGTCACCGTTGGTATCGCGGTACTTGGGGTTTCCTTCGTATACCTGCGGGGTCTTGATGATTTCGGGATTGGCAATATCGGCGGCGGAATATACACCATCATTGATGAAGCCAAAAAACTGCCCGATGGGCTTGCCCACCACGCTAATGTGGGTAGGATTTCCGTCGTTGTTACCGGACAGGATGCGGTCGCTGTTATCGTTTAGTGAAAGCACGACGTTTCGGTTAAAAGCAATGTTGGCGTTGACATCCCAGCGAATAGCCCGGTCGATGGGACTGCCACCCAGCGAAATTTCCAAACCGCGGTTCCGGACGTTGCCTTTGTTGACAATCTGAGAATTGAAACCGGTAATGGCCGGAATAACATCATTCAGCAGCATGTTTTCGCTCTTTCGGTTGTAGAAGTCTACCGTCAGAAGTAGGTTGCTTTTGAATAGTTCCAGGTCAATCCCTGCGTCAATCTGACTAGATTGTTCCCAGGTCAGGAAAGGGTTAGACAAGCCGACGAACGAGGCCGTAACCAGGTTGTTGGCAAATACGTACGACCCCGCATTGATATTGGCCAGGTGCGAGTAGTTACCGATGTTGTTGTTGCCACTGGTACCGTAGCTGGCTCGTACTTTAAGGGAGCTGATGACTTTATTGTTGGCCAGGAAGTTTTCCTTCGATACCCGCCAGGCACCCGCAATAGAAGGGAACGTAGCGTAGCGGTTGTTGGCTCCAAACCGTGACGAACCGTCGGAACGGATGGTGGCGGTGAGTAGGTACTTGTCCTGATAGTTATAGTTAATACGTCCCAAATAGGAGAGGATACTCCACTCATTTACATTCTGATTCCAGGTACTGATAGCTTGGGCGGCATTGATGGTCTGAATGAGGTCGTTGGCGTAGGGGCTAGCGTTGATGTTGATGCTGTTGCCGGTATTTTTCTGCGAAGTATAGCCCGCCAGCACGTTGATACGGTGGTTACCGAAGGCCTTATTGTAGGTCAGGGTATTTTCGATCAGCCAATTGAAAGACTCAGCCCGCGAATTAGACGACTGGCCGGTACCTGCCACTGGCGGACGGTTGGAACCACCCACGGTACTGGGAGTGAACGACGTAAATTTGGAGGTAGACCAGATGGTATTGAGGGAAGTACGGGCTACCAAGCCGGGGATAATGTCCCACTGCACATACGCCGAGCCCAGGTTCTGAAACTGCTCCTGGGTTTGGCTGGTTTCGCGGAGTACAAACAGCGGGTTGGCAAAACTCCACGCCGAGTGGTACTTGCTCTGTGGCGAACGCACGTAGGGTAGCAGCTCGCCGTTGGCATCATAGGGCGACACCACCGGATTGGCCCAGTTGGCTACGCCGATGACATCTTCGCGGTTGGAGTTGGTGTTCGTACGGTTTTGCTTGATGAAAGTAGGCTGCACGGTAGCACCCACGGTCACGCTTTTACCCAGACTGGACTCCATACTTAGCTTACTACTGTACCGCTCCACACCCGTGTATTTTAGTACTCCGTCCTGCTTGAAATAGCCCAGACTAAAATCCATCCGAGAATCCTCCGAGCCTTTCTGAACGCTCACGTTATAATCCCGGATGGCGGCATCCCGGAGCAACAGATCGTACCAGTCGGTACCCTTGCCTTGTAATTTGTCCAGGTCGCGGTACTCCACGGGATAGTCATTGAGGGTAGCGGCTCTTTTTTCGGATCTAAAAACCGCAATGTCAATCTTGTTACGCTGATACTCCGCAAAATCGCGCTGACCCATCAGATTCGGGCGGCCCTGCTGTGGTACCTGTTGTACGCCGGTCATGGACGAGAAGCTAACCTGGGTACGATTGAAAGTGCCTTTTTTTGTATTGATCAAAATAACCCCGTTGGCACCCCGTGAGCCGTAAATAGCCGTGGAGGAAGCATCTTTCAGGATTGTAATGGACTCAATATCGTTGGGATTAATCAGCATCAGCGGATTGAGGTTCTGGTTCAGACCCGACGAATAGGGCATACCGTCAATGACATACAGGGGCTCGTTGCCCGCGCCGAGCGAGCCGCTACCCCGGATACGGACGGAGGTTCCGCCGCCGGGCGAGCCCGAAGGTTGTGTGATTTGTACGCCTGCCACCTGACCGATCATCTTCTGATCCAACGTAGCTACGGGCAGTTCTTTTACAATGTCCTGGTTGATGGTCGCCACGGCGCCCGTCAAATCCTTGGCCCTTTGCGTACCGTATCCCACTACCACCACTTCGTTGAGAGCCTTACTTTCGGGCTCCATCTTGATAGTGAGGCTGGTCCGGTTACCAATTGATACTTCTTGACTTTTGTAGCCTACAAAACTGAATACCAGTACGGTGGAGTTGGTGCTGGCTTCCGGAATTTCCAGCTCAAATTTGCCATCGGTATTGGTGGTGATACCCCGGGTAGTACCCCGGATCACCACGCTTACCCCTGGAAGTCCCGTGCCGTTCTCGTCAGAAACCGACCCCGTGATGGGTAGGAGGATAGCTACTGGTTTGACGCGTTCAACTTCCCTAACCAGTACTTCGGTTCTGGCGGGTAGCACCGACGCCTGATCTTTGGGCGGGGCGGGGTTTTGGTTCTCTTTACTATCTGTTTTGGGTTCGTCCTTCGAAACCACTACAAATGCACCAGAATTGGTTTTCTTGTAACGTAGTCCGTGCGGCCGAAGGATAGCGTCCAGATTTTTCTCTAATTTCTGGTCGGTATCAATCAGACTGGTGGAAACCTCTATGTTCCTGACCACATTATCAAAGTACAGGATGTCTACTTTATAATAGTCCTTTAGGTCCTGCAATACGGCGGTCAATTGCTTTTTAGCCTGCCGGGGTGCTGTACTGGAAGGAGAAATATTTCGCTGATTTCGGGCAAATACCTGCGACTGCACTAGCTGGGGAAATTGGCCCAACACCAGCGCAGCAAGTATCAGCGTAAGTAATCGGTTTTTCATAAGGAAAAGTAGGTTTAGGATGATTAAGGTTATCGGGTTTGGAGAATTATTTTTCGTTTTTCTTTCTGGTAGGATAGGGTAGATGCTTCCGAAAGCGTTTGGATGAGTTCTTCGGCGGAGTGAGCCGTAAAAGAGCCCGAAACGGTCATCTGAGCAACCTGCTGCTCCGGAATGATGACTTGCACCCCAAAAACCTCATCCAGCATTAGGGCTACCTCGGAGAGTGGAGTGGAAGAAAAGACAAAGCGGTGGTCTTTCCAGGCCGCCGGATCTTCGGCCGCCAGAATCAGTTGGATTTCAATTTGCCCTTTATCGTCGAGGATAGCCAGCTCACCGGGTTTCATCAGTTTCCTTTCGGTCTTGTTTTGGTTGGTATACGATAGCTCCACCTTCCCGCTATTCAGGGCTACCCGGGTAGCGCGCTCGCGGGTAAACACCGTAAACTCTGTACCCAGTACAATCACATCCAGTGCTCTGGGAGTTTTTACAATGAATTGTTTGTGATCCAGGGTATGCTTTACCAGAAACTCCGCTTCTCCTCTGAGTAGTACCGTTCTTGAATCTTCATCGAAACCAAAACGTGGAATCCGAAGGGAGGAGTTAGCATTGAGCGTTACCTGACTACCATCGGTCAGTGTAAACGAGAGTGTTTCCCCGTAGTCGGTGGCGTAGGTCTTGTACTGCCAGAAGGCCTGATACAGTCCGGCACCCGTCAGTAATAGTAATGCAAAAGAGGCGGCGATTAGCCAGCGGAGGCGGTATACTTTTCGGTAGGAAACCTGCTCGTCGGCGTGGGTTGTTTCGCTAATGTCTTCCTCCATACGCGTGAGATGGTAATTGATGGCCTCAGCAGTGTCGGACGAATATTGAAGATTCTGCTTTTCCCAATTTGCCAGGGTCAGGTAAAATTGTTCCAGATTATCCTCTTCTTTTATCCATTCTTCTACCTGTTTTTTTTGAAAGCTGCTGGAATGCCCGGAAAAGTATTGGTAAAGCTGGTCGTATTTCATAGGTAATGATTTCATGGTAGTTCAGGTAGGGTGGGTTAGACCATAAAGAGCAAGAGCAGTACAAACCATTTGGCACTGAGCTGTTCTTTAATTTGTCGGAGAGCTTGGTACAGATGCGCTTCTACGGTGCGCACTGATACGCCCAGCTCGTTGGCAATGTCCAGACTTTTGCGGCCATCGAAACGATGCATGATGTAAATCTGTCGTCTTTTGACGGGCATAGCGCCAATCGCAGCTTCCACATCCTGACACAGGTCTTCGTACTGGGTGATGGAGTCGGGTTCCTGAGCGGACTGAATGCTCAGGTGAGAGGCGTATTCCAGTGAATTACTACGGCGGGTTTCGCGGCGGACATAATCGAAGGACCGATTGCGTACCGATGCAAACAGGTAAGCCCGGTAGGAGGTGGTAATGGTACGGTAGAGTTCGCGGGAGTGGAACTCATAAAATATATCAGAAACGATGTCTTCGGCAATGGCTTTGGAGGAAACAAACCGCACGGCGTGGCTGCACAGCAGGCTGTGGTAGCAATGAAACAAGCGCTGAATGCCTTCGTTGGGGTTTTCCGCAAAGGCTTTCCGGATCAGAGTTTCAGAAAGATCCGTTTCTTCGGCTTTTTTACCCTGCCAGTGAGGAGTCCGGACTTTTGGAATCACGCTGTCATTGTTGCTTTGGCAGTCTTTTTCTTGCATGTCCCCTACCTCTTTATGTGAAAATGAATAATTATTACAGGAATAATTGTATCCCAAGCATTTTAAGGAAGACGATCCGGCTGGAATAATTACTTAGTGTACACTGTGAAAAATTTAGAATAATTTTCAAGGGATTATGAAAGCATGGAAGGATGAGTGGATGAAGGGGGTGGAAGGAGGAGGGTGAGGGGAAGAAAGAGAATGAAGGGGCAGCTGCTGCGGGGATTAGAAAAGGGGTTACTGTTTTGCTTATTTAGAAAACCGAATCGCGAGATAAAGGGAAAAACTCTTTTTTATCGTCTATATTGAGAGGTGATTATTCCATAAACTTAAAATACTAATGAACAGAAGAGACTTTGTAAAAGCGGGTGCCCTTGGAGCAGCAGCGGGAATATCGGTCATCCCGTCGAAGGTGATAGGAAAACCGCTGGGCTATATAGCGCCCAGCGATAAAGTAAACCTGGCTTGCTGTGGTATTGGGAATCGGGGAGGAGAGATTACCAAATCGCTGCATGCGACCGGCCTCGCCAATATTGTGGCATTTTGTGACGTCGATATGGGTGCTCCTCATACGCTTGAAGTGCTGAAAATGTTTCCTGATGTACCCCGCTTTCAGGATTTCCGGGAAATGTTTGATAAGATGGGGAAGAAAATAGATGCGGTTAGCGTAGGTGTACCTGACTTTGCCCACTTTCCTATCACGATGCTGGCGATGTCGCTGGGTAAGCACGTGTACGTAGAAAAGCCCATGGCGCGTACTTTCAATGAGGTAGAACTGATGATGAATGCCGCCAAAAAGTATAAGGTAGCTACCCAAATGGGAAATCAGGGCCACTCGGAGGCTAACTACTTCCAGTTCAAAGCCTGGAAAGAAGCAGGGATTATAAAAGATGTTACTGCCATTACGGCCCACATGAATAGCCGCCGTCGTTGGCATGATTGGGACCCTAAGATGACGAGCTATCCCAAAGCGCAGCCAATTCCGAAAACACTCGATTGGGATACCTGGACGATGACAGCCATGGAGCACGATTATCAGAAAGATTTTATAAACGGACAGTGGCGTTGCTGGTATGACTTCGGAATGGGAGTACTCGGCGACTGGGGTGCCCACATCATCGATACGGCCCATCAGTTTCTGGATCTGGGATTGCCCTACGAGGTAGATCCGCTCAAATTAGAAGGCCATAATCAGTTCTTCTTTCCATTTTCAACCACCCTTTCGTTTAAGTTTCCGGAACGGGGAGCGATGCCTCCGGTCGAGATTACCTGGTACGACGGAATGAATAATATTCCCACGGTTCCGGCTGGCTACGGAGTCTCTCAATTGGACCCCAACATTCCCCCACCAAGCAACGGACAATTGCAACCGGCTAAACTGAATCCCGGGAAGATAATTTACAGCAAAGAACTCACCTTTAAAGGTGGTTCACACGGAAGTACGTTATCTATCATTCCGGAAGATAAAGCCAAAGATATGGCCTCCAAGTTACCCGTAGTTCCCCAGAGCCCTTCTAATCACTTTGCTAACTTCCTGAAAGCCTGTAAAGGAGAAGAAAAATGTCGTTCATCCTTTGATATTGCCGGACCGCTGAGCCAGGTGTTTACCCTTGGTGTAATGGCGCAACGGTTGGGCACTAAATTGGTATTTGACCGGGAGACCAAACGAATTACCAACAATCCGTTGGCTAACTTCCTGCTCGAAGGAGCCACGCCTCGCAAAGGATGGGAGCAGTACTATATGTTGTAAGCGCACTTCTGAGTTGATCATTCGATGAATAGCCTTTTACTTCACCAAAAGGCTATTCATCGAAGTTCTTTCATTCAAACAAACATCGCGACAGAATAAAAAAAACTGTTTTCTTCAGCCCCTATCTGCTTTTCTCCCATATTAAAGTTTGAAAGGGTATAAACAATTCAAACAGATATGAAAAACCGCTACCTTCTCCTCGCTGCCTGTGCGCTACTCGTCCTAGCTATTTCAATCATGTCATTTCGATATGAAGAAGAGGGGCCTATCAAGGAGCGAATCACCGTGGACAACATCACCCTGCCCAAAGGATTTGTCATCGAAAAAGTATATACCCCCACCGAGCACGGTCAGGGGTCGTGGGTGAGTATGACCAAAGATGATGACGGTAGACTATACACGTCAGATCAGTTTGGCTACCTCTACCGGGTAACCTTGCCTGATGAGCAGAATAAACAAATAAAGGTTGAAAAGCTGGACCTGCATCTTGGGTTGGCGCAGGGATTACTGTGGTACAAAGGTGTACTGTACGCGCTGGTAAACTCTAACCCCAATCGTGACCTGAAAATTTTGAGTGGATTTTATAAAATTACGGATACCAACGGTGACGGAGACTTTGATAAGGTAACCACCCTGAGGGTATTTGAGGGGAGCTTTGGGGAGCACGGACCGCACAATATTGAGTTGTCGCCCGATAAGAAATCGCTTTATTTGGTACTAGGTAACCGGATCGTTATTCCGGATAATATCCCGAGCTACGCGCCCAGGGTGTGGGACGAAGATAACTTGCTGCCCATTATTAAAGACCCGAGTGGCCACGCCAATACCCTGAAAGCTCCCGGCGGCTGGGTAGCTAAGGTGGATCTTGAAACGGAGGAATGGACGGTACACAATGTGGGTATGCGTAACACTTACGATATTGCTTTCAATCAGGATGGCGAGCTATTTGGGTTTGACTCCGACATGGAACTTGACTTGGGTATGCCCTGGTACCGACCCATCCGGTTGTGCCATTTCACGAGCGGAAGCGAGTTTGGTTGGCGCACCGGTACGGGCAAGTTTGTACCAGATTATCCCGACAACCTTCCGGGGATAGCGAATCTTGGTCAGGGCTCTCCCACCGGACTGATGAATGGGCAAGGACTCAAATTTCCGGCCTACTACCAGAATGGAATGTACTTGTTTGATTGGAGCTATGGTACCATGTATTTTGCCAGCCTCATTCCCAAGGGTAGCAGCTATGCCGCCGAAGTTGAAGAGTTTATTTCGGGAGTACCACTGCCGCTTACCAATGGAATAGTGGGTGACGATGGTTCCCTGTATTTCCTGACGGGAGGGAGAAATCTGGAATCGAATCTCTACAAGCTAAGCTACAAGGGAGAAAGATCCACCGAAATAATAACCCTCGCTGAAAATACGAAGGGGAAAGCGGAGAGAGAGCTGCGCAAAGAATTGGAACAATACCACACCCAAAAAGCACCGGACAAACTCGACTTTATCCTGAAAAATCTGGATCACCCCGACCGCTTTACGCGGTTTTCGGCCCGGATTGCCCTGGTAAATCAGGCCTATGATCTATGGAAAACACAAATTAATACCAGTACTTCGACGCTCAAAACTATTGTGCTAGCCATCGCAACCGCCCGAAATGGTACTGATGCCGACCGGATGAATGCCCTGACCAAACTGCTGGCCTTTGATTGGAAACAGCTGGACCAGTCCCGGCAATTAGACTATCTCCGGGCGGTAGAGTTACTGTTGACCCGTACGAAACAGCCACTGCCTGAGGCGTCGATAAAACAGCTGGTGGCCACCCTGCTGCCCGTCTACTTGAAAAGTGCAGAAAATATCAACCGGGAGCTCTGCATGATCCTTAGCTATTTGCAAGAAGGGAGTATTGTTGAGCCGACGCTTGTTATCCTGGAAACGAACGCCGTTAACCCTGACCAAAAAGCCTTGTACTTGTCGGAAGACGTCGCCAAAAGAAGCAAAGAGTATGGTATTCAGGTACAGGAAATGCTCCAAAACATGCCTAACGCCCAGCACATCAGCTACGCCAAAAGTTTGAGTGCACTACAAGAAGGCTGGACGGATCAGTCGAGAGAGCGGTATTTTAATTGGTATAATAAAGCCCTCAAAAAATCGGGTGGGCACTCGTATATCCAATTTATCCGGGCTATTCAGGAAAATGCGTTGGCCAACGTCCCCTTAGAAAAACGGCAGTACTACGAAGCCCTGGCCAGCGAGGTAATGGCGGAGGCTGGTAACCTCATGGAAGGTGTAAAACAACCCAAAGGGCCGGGGCAGGACTGGACGGTAGAGGACGTTAAAAAGGTTTTTGCGAAGAACCAATCGAAGGCTAGTTTTGAAAATGGACGAAACTACTTCAAGGCAACGCTTTGCGCCAATTGCCACAATATTCGCGGGGTGGGCGGTAATACCGGTCCCGAATTGACGCAAGTGGGTACCCGCTTTTCGATGGCAGATCTGGCGGAAGCGATCGTCAACCCATCCGGTACCATTTCAGACCGCTACCGTTACACCGACTATCATTTGCCGGAAGGGAGAGTTGTGACGGGTAAAGTGGTGGAAGAAACCCCCAAGGAGCTGCAAGTTAGTACCAATGCTTTCTCACCCACGCTGCGCACGATGATCAAGAAAGATCAGATCATCAAGGAACAAGACTCGCCAGTTTCGCCCATGCCCTCGGGGCTCGTAAATCGATTGAACGAAAAAGAACTAAGTGACTTGCTGGCCTTTCTGGTATCGGGAGGAGATAAGAATCATCAAGTATATGAGAAGTAGATAGTTTCTTTTTAGAATTATTTACCTGAGAAATACTACGTAGCTGTTAGCTAATAGCTTTTCTATTTTATTGACTATCAAATTATTACAGGTGAATTTGATGGGTTTTAAATGTAAAAATAATCACATGACAAACAAACTAATAGCTATTGACCGCACAGCGGACCGCCCAGTTGCTAACAGCCACTTACTACCCTTAAAGGTGAATTTTGTTTTTATTAGCCTGTTTTGCCTGGTCTTTTTGGGATGTAAAGTACCCTCAAAAAAGACCAGTGATTCTTCCAGAGTTGTCTTTCTTTTTAACGAAAAAAATCTTGATAAATGGCGGGGAGATTCCCGCATTTGGTCGGTGGAGGAAGGTTGTATTGTGGGACGGACAACCGATGAAAATAAGATCAAGAAAAACACCTTTCTCATCTACGATACACCATACTCTGATTTTGAGCTTACGTTTTCGTATAAGCTCACTGGTGGAAATAGCGGAGTTCAGTATCGGGCCAAGGTAATGGATGAGGAAACGTTTGTGGTAGGTGGCTATCAGGGAGACATGGAAGCCGGAGACCAGTATTCGGGTATTTTGTACGAAGAAAAAGGCCGAGGAATCCTTGCGAAAAGGGGTGAACAAGTACTGGTAGATGAGTCAGGGAATAAGGCCATTACCCAATTTGCCGATAGCCAGGAAATTCAGAAAAGCATCCTTAAAGAAGATTGGAATACTTACCGGATCGTGGCCAACGGTAACCACCTTATCCATTACATCAACGGTCAAAAGACCATTGATGTAATGGATAAGGAGATTGATAAAAGAGCATCCTCGGGTATCATAGCTTTACAAGTACATCGCGGACCCAATATGTCGGTTTACTACAAGGATATTCGGCTTAAAATCCTGCCCTAAATGGGTAGGTTACTTATTTTCCGCTTTAAAAATAATCCGTTCGGCGGCGCGAATGTCGTAGCTACCATCCGCAATTTCACCCACGATGACGGCTTTTACAGCCGGATACGCCTTGCGGGCGTCGTCCCCAAGCTGATCCAGTATGTTCAAGGCTTGCACCCGGGCCATCTGATTTCCTTTTTTCAGAGCATCGATCAGGGTATCCACGGCTTTTTCCTTTTCGCCCATTTTAGCCACCGCCTCGGCGGCCGCAATGCGAACGGTGATTTCGGAATCACTGAGCATAGGTAGCAAACGACTCTTCGCTCCGGCGGCTTTACTTCCCAAAATAGTGCAACCGGTGGCGGCCCAATAACGAATCACGGGATCAGAGTTCGTTAGTAGCTTGGTTAATTTTTTCAAATTATTCGGGTTACCCAACGAAGCCATTTCGGCGGTTTCTATCACTTTCTTTACATCGTATTTCTCACTGCGAGCGTAGTCAAATAAAGGGGTGGTGCCGGCAATGGCTTCTACTCGACCTTCGGGGATGAATCCTACATCCTTAATTTCAATCAAGTAGTCATGATTAGCCTCCCGCATCCTTTTGAGAACAGCGGTGTACTTCGGATCACCGGCCAGGTTATTGACATTGTGTGGGTCAGCGTTCACATCGAACAGCTCTTCTACCGGCTTGGTCTCCCAGAACTTCTTCTGCACATCGTTGAGTGTACCGGCTTTGTAAGCCGCCTCCCAGGAGCCCATCGACGGGGCTTTCCAGAGGTATTCGAGGTATTGTCCGTAGATCTTATGCGGCATGTAGTTGCGGATGTAGCGGTACTGCTTGTCGCGTACGCTTCGCACCAGATCAATGCGCTCATCCATGCGGCCCCGGAAGGCGTGGGCGTAGTCGCGTTCGGGTGTTTTTTGCTCTCCGAGAAAGGCCTTGCCTTGCATGTATTCGGGAATAGGTACTCCGGCCAGACTTAGTAGCGTTGGGGCGAAGTCCAGGAAAGTCACGATGCGGTCGGTAGTGCTTCCGGCACCGCCGGGAGCCAAGTTGGCGTATTTTTTTGGGAAACGAATCACCATCGGTATATGCAAACCAGATTCGTACATAAAGCGCTTACTACGCCCCAAAATTCCACCGTGATCGCTGTAATAAAATACGATGGTGTTTTCGGCCTCGCCAGATTTTTCCAACTCGTCCAGTACTTTGCCCACGTAGGTATCCATGTCCTCAACCTTATCGTAGTACTGCGCCCAATCGTGCCGCATTTTGGGGGTGTCGGGGTGGTAGGGAGGCAGCGTTACTTGCTCCGGCTTGTGGCGCAGTTGTTCGTTGGGAATGAATTTATGAATGGAACTCTCGTGCGAAATGGTCGTATTAAAAATAGCAAAGAAAGGCTGACCGGGCTTACGGTTTTTGTACGTAGCCTTATTGCTCGACTCGTCCCAGACGCTTTCCTGGTCGTCCGTGTTATAGTCTTTTTTCACGTTGTTACTCACGTAGTAGCCCGCTTCTTTGAGGTACTGCGGGTAAAACTTCACGAAGTCGGGGCTAGGGTAGGTGCTACGCATATTTTCGGTACCCAGCGAGGGTGGGTACATACCCGTGATGAGGGTATTGCGGGAAGGCGCACAGACGGGGGCCGTTGAAAACGCATTGAGGTAGCGAATGCCCTGCGTGGCTAGTTGGTCAATGTTGGGGGTAGTTGCAAAGGTATCTCCGTAACAACCCAGCAGTGGACTGTTGTCTTCGCTCACAATCCAAAGAATATTGGGTTTGTCGGCCGATTGGGCGGTTAAAGCGAGGGAGGCGGTAACTAGCAGGAGTGTCGTAAGTAAGGTGTAAATACGCATAAGTCTATGGGGTTGTTTAAAAAGGGCCTTTGTGATTGATTTTATCCGCATTCATTCTTTGGCCTGGCATTTCGCCCCGAGTGCCTTTGGCGGGTAATGGTTTTCCGGTGTCACGATCGTACCAGTCGGGCGTAAGGGTATCGGGTACGGTATCACCTGTTTGGTCCTGCCATTTTTTAAGGATAATCCGGAGCTTTTCTACTATTTTGCGGTACGATGCATTACCTGACAGATTCTTTTCCTGAATGATGTCAGTCCGGCAATCGAAGAACTCCTCAGTAGGCCTTGGGCTAAGAAACACATCGTTCTGGATTGGACTCAGTGCTCCGGTTGATTGGGCCGCCCGTAGCGCGTAGGCAGAAGGGCTTTGGTTGGCGTCAATGGGTCCTTCGTTGGTATAGTTTGGGCGCTTATTGATCAGGTAAAGAAAGTCTTTGGTGCGCACCGCTCGTTCGTAGGCGGAGTAGTCGTGCCAATTATGCTCCGAAAATATATAGGTACGGAAATCAGCCTGCGGGTTGTTCAGGAGTTTGGCAAAACTTACCCCTTGCACGGTTCGGGAAGCAGGTACGCTAGCTAGTTGAAGGAGGGTAGGGGCGAGGTCAATACTACTCACCAAGCTTTCGCAGACTGAGCCTGACTGTGTGATGCCTTTTGGCCACTTAACCACAAAAGGGCTACGCATTCCGGTATCGTACACCCGGGTTTTACTACCCGGAAAGGGGCGCCCGTTGTCGGCCATGAAAATGAGGATGGTATTATCGGCAATACCCTGCCGGGTTAGCTCGGCTTGTAGTTCTCCGAGGTAGTAATCTATCCGGCTAATCTCGTTGTAGTAGGATGCAAGATCCACTCGGGTTTCTTTGGTATCGAGTAAAGTAGGCGGGATGATAACCTCAGACTTAGGATCGTGGGGCTTCCTGAACTGATCAGCAGACCAGTCGCGATGGGCGTCAAAAGGAGCGAGCCAAAAAAAGAAGGGTTTGTCTTTCGGGCGTGATTTTAACGCATCCACCCATTGTTCTTCGCCACCGGCGCCATTTTCTTTGGGTCCGGTAGATAGCATGTCATACGCCCGGCGGGTGGTAAGTCCTTCGTGCCATTTACCAAGTAGGGCGGTGTAATACCCCGATTTTTGTAGAAGTTCAGGGAAATAATCCAAGTGTTCGGGTAGGGGAGTATGCAGCTCAGCGGCTCCGGTGTTGTGCGGGTACCGACCCGTAAGGATACTCGTTCGGCTGGGGCTACACGAACTGGACGTCAGGTAGAAGTTGGTAAACTTCACGCCTTCTCGTGCCAATTGGTCAATGTTTGGCGTTCGGATGGCCGTATTGCCATAACAGCCAATGTCTTCCGCGGAGATATCGTCTCCGATAATGAAGATAATATTGGGTGGCTTTGTATCTGCTATACCTGCCCGACTAGACACTGACCAACCGACTAGTAAAATGGCAAAAAGAAATTGTTTCATGAGGAAAGGTACCGAGTCTCGGAGAGTAACTATTTACTTCCCCTATAAAACAACGGGAAGGTACTTATCTAATGTAAGTTCAGCACTATTAAAAATCTCCGAAGCTTATTTTAGAAGCTTCGGAGATGCGTGACATTTTTTTAATTGTCATTGCCTAAAATAGGTTGACTTCTAATCAACGGATGATAATGGGAAATGAAATAGTGGGAAACGGGAAAAGTGCCAAGTTTAAATTCCGAAAATGTCGGGTATTCAGTGAAGCCTTCAAACGCGAAAAGGTGGCCGAGATCACTTCGGGAAAGATCACGGTGCTGAAACATTGCTTTTAGGGCTGTGGCCTTTTGGAAACGTATGAAACACCGTTCATTTCTCCATCCAACTCGAACCACCGCCGGGCGAAATGGGTGTCAGGAGAACATCCACGCGAAGCGGATTTTACGTGGCTAAGCGGAATCTGTACCGAACAGCTTCCACTCTAAAATCAGCGATACCGCTCCCAGCTTATTCCTTGATTTACGCTAAAAAACGGGGGATTTGACGCAAAGGATTTGGTAACAACGTTGTTAACCTGAGCGCTGAAGGCAAGCAAAGTGTCTTTTCGGGCCGTTATGCTAAAAAGCCAAACGTTTTCATTGTAATTGGCTTTGGTCCAGGTTTTGCCCTTATCCTTTGCCTGGTATATACGAGGACCCGTGGTAGTGAGCAGGGTATCATCAACATCACCGTATACGCCTTTGATCCCCCGGGCTTGTGGTGCGGTAAGGGCGTACCAATCGTCATAGTCGGGTTGTGCAGGCTCAGGTGCATTGCGTTGGCACGCAGCTAGTAAGTAGAGTTGAAGTAAGTGCATTTTTCATAAGGTCATAATGAAATATTGATCTAAAAATAGGGCAACTATTGATTTCTATCTCACGCTAGTGGTAATATTAACATACTGTTAACGCAGTTACTTCCGCACATACTCAATAGTGTATACCTCCCCGCTCGCCCTTGCTGGGTCGCACTTGATATGTGCTCAGGGTGGTTTTAATTAATATTTGAAATGCGGACTGATGAGGCCGCCTGCTGACGGTTGTTGCGTGGGTGCTGAATGTAATTCTTTGGTAGGGTGGTGATTTGGTAGGATCTTGTCGCGTTAAAAACGGTGGGGACTGCAACGGCCGACCGTCCCAATTGCAAATTGGGGTTAGCGGGTGCTAGTATTTTTAAGCTGTCCTTCTAGTCAAATCAATACCTATAACAGTAATCTGCTCAATTTTGGGAAATCGAGGCGCAAGAGTCTCTCAATGATTTTGCAGGGCTTCAACGAGTTCAGTAAATTTTACTCTTTTACCATTAGGAATGACCCAAGTAGATTTTTCTCCGCGATACACTTAGGAATGATTAAAAAATAAGGTGGTCAATTTCCGGGCTTGATCAGGTAATTCCATTTGGGTATTTTCTCATCAAAAGTGATGTAGCGACCCATGT
>JBDNFP010000198.1:0-3508 GCA_041689775.1 Spirosomataceae bacterium | reverse complement strand
TGCGGCGGCGGAGGACTTGGATGATTTTTTTAATAACTTGCCAACTTGCGGCGGGGAGGTCTGAACTGTATGTTTTGATTCGCATTCATCAATATAGCCAGCCTTCCCGCTTTTTCAAATTAACTCAAACAGCTTCTTAGTATGTTGGATGTTATTAATATTTCCAACCCCTCCAATCCCCAACTGGTCACAAGTATCAACATGGACTCTCCTTACGGCTTGGGAGTGGATGGTACCCGTCTTTTTGTGGGTGAAGGTAGCCGCGGGCTCAAACTATTTGATATCTCCGATCCGGCTCAGCCAAAACTCAAGCAGTTTCTGAGTGATATTCCCACCTACGATGTTATTCCGTACCGTTCGACGCTGATTATAACCGGGGAGAAGGGGATTTTTCAGTACCGCTATGATTCCAAGAATCAATTTGATTTTTTAAGTAAAATTGCGGTTGAATGAGAAGTATTTTTTTGATAAGTTTACTTTTGATCACCATAGGCTATAGCGATGCGCAGTCTTCTCGGCGTGACCCCTTGGGTCGTTGATGATCCTAAAAATTACGCCGTTGGCACTTTTTGATATTGATAACACCATTCAGGGTGGTATTGAGCTGCCCTTACACAATCCTGCCTGGACCATGCAACAGGAGTTTGGGTACGGGCACTCGGCCTTTAATTTGTGGCAAGGTGAGCGCGAGCAGCACCCCGACCGCGAAACTTGGCGGTTCCGGACGCAGATACGCTACTATTTTTTGAAAAACAATCAACGGAGCCCTTACATCGCGGGAGAATATCTCCTCAAAAAAACAGCCAGGAACTGTTCCAAGCCGTTGGGATAGATTGTACCAATGATCCGTTTGATCGGCAATGCGCTTTTTTTCAAAACCGGGAGACTCACCTGAGGCGCATTGTCAATGCTTTTCACGTTAAGTTTGGCGGTCAGTTTGCCATTGGTGAGCGGTTGTATCTGGATATTTATATGGGCCTTGGTCTCCGCGGGCTGAATGTCCGGTATCTGGGAATAAATACCAATGAGTCCGTGCAGCCGGCGGGTAATTTTTTCTCGATAAGAACCAATCGGCCCGGCATCTACGGACCGGTTGGAAGTGGTTCATTCGGGGTTCACTTTGGGTACCAACTGGGGCAAAAGGTCTGGAAGAAAAAGGAGTAGGTTTGTTTTGTTGCTTTTTTAATCCCAATTCCCAATCTCCGGAGTAGAATAATCAGGTAAGTGTCTTTGCATAGTGCAGGCGAATTTTTGAGAAAGAGCTCTGGCAAATGATTAAAATTAGTTTTGATATATTTAGAGCCGAGTCGTAAATCCCTGATATTCTATCAATCAAAATTGACAACTCCTCGTGCGTACCTACCTGTATCCTTTTTTGATAATCGTAGCAGCTACATTAGCTATGGTTTTCCCAACCCTTTTTATCAGCGTTGGCGATTTTCAATTGAAGCGATTGATCGTCCCGCTTTTGCAAATTATCATGTTCGGGATGGGTACTACCATGGGACTGAAAGACTTTGAAGGAGTTGTGAAAGCGCCTCGTTCGGTATTCATTGGGCTAATCTGTCAGTTTTCTATTATGCCGGTGGTAGGGTACTCATTGGCCGTTTTGTTTGATTTTCCCGCCGAGATTGCCGCCGGGGTTATTTTGGTTGGGTGCTCTCCCAGCGGGTTAGCTTCCAACGTGATGTCCTTTATCGCAAAAGCCAACGTTGCTCTTTCATTGACTATTACGGCCGTCGCTACCCTTTTAGCTCCTTTTTTGACCCCCTTACTTATGAAGGGATTGGCGGGTACTTTTGTGGCGGTTGATGTGGTAGGAATGATGCTTGATATTATGAATATGATCATCCTGCCCATTGGGCTCGGCTTACTGGTTAACTACCTATTCAGAAAAGATATCGACTGGATCAAACGCTATATGCCTTTGGTTTCGATGGCCGGTATTACACTCATTATCTGCATTATCACGGCAGCTGGGCGCGAAAGCTTATTGACCATTGGTTTAGCCCTGATTCTCTGCACGATTATCCATAACCTGCTCGGCTACACATTGGGCTATAACATGGCCCGCCTGTTCCGGCTGTCGGAGCAGGACTGCCGAACGGTAGCGCTGGAAGTGGGCCTGCAAAATGCCGGACTCGCGTCGGGACTTGCATTGCAAATGGGAAAAATTGCCACCGTTGGTTTAGCACCGGCGCTATTTGGTCCTATTATGAACATCACCGGATCCTTACTGGCTAGTTTTTGGGGAAAAAACAGGGAAGCTATCCTGCCAGAAACTGATCAGGAGGTATTGTAGGCTCGGTTTTCTGTTTTTTTCTCGGGTACGTTTTGGTGAATGATTTCGTTGTTGGGTGTAGTCAGCTTTATTTTTCAAACCCTAATATGTAATCATGCAGCATAAAACCTACGGGTACAGGCAAATAGCAAAGGGGTCATTTGTAATTATCCTCACGGTGGCACTTTCCTGTCAGTCAGCAAAAGATATCAAACCTAATATTACGGCTAGGCTCACCGAGAAATGGTGGTGCGATACGAAGCAATTATTGGCCGATCAATATTTCGAAGCAAGTGGCGTATTCAGGCAGCGTTCTGGCGGAAAAACCGAGATCGGGAAATGGGCGCTTTCGGAGGATAATAAGACCATCATGGTTTCTGAGGTTCAACTTGGCAAAGATCAGGGTAGTTGGTCTTACGGTTTACAAGAGGTGGCCGAGGATCAATTAAAAATAACCTTTTTTGGAGGGTCGAATACCTTCGGTGTTTGCCAATAATCCATACGGTATACTACACGAAAAAGGAGGCTATCACGACGACAGCCTCCTTTTTCGTGGTTACCAAACGACTTACTTACGCAAGGCGGTTGAGGCAATTCAGGTCTTCGAACGCAACTTTCAGGCGATCTGCCATACTTTCCTCACCCTTCCGAAGCCACACGCGTGGATCGTAGTATTTCTTATTCGGCACGTCGTTTCCGCCTGGGTTGCCAAGCTGAGTTTGCAAGTATCCTTCCTTGGCTTTGTAGTATTTTAGAATGCCTTCCCAAGTAGACCACTGCATATCGGTATCGATGTTCATTTTGATGGCACCATACTCAATCGCCTCACGGATTTCGGCGCGTGACGATCCTGATCCTCCGTGGAATACGAAATTAACGGGCAGAGGTCCGGTTCCGAATTTCTCCTGAATATAGTTCTGAGAATTATGCAGAATTTTCGGTTCGAGCTTTACGTTTCCTGGCTTGTATACACCGTGTACGTTTCCAAAAGCCGCCGCAATGGTAAAGTTTGGCGATATTTTAGACAGTTCTTCGTAGGCGTAAGCTACCTCTTCGGGTTGAGTGTATAGCTTAGAACTGTCCACATCTGTGTTATCCACGCCGTCTTCCTCACCGCCCGTTACCCCTAATTCGATTTCAAGGGTCATGCCCATTTTGGCCATACGCTCAAAGTACTTGCTGCAAATCTCGATATTTTCTTCAATGGGCTCTTCCGAAAGGTCAAGC
>JBDNFP010000197.1:0-2364 GCA_041689775.1 Spirosomataceae bacterium | reverse complement strand
GCCTTTCAGGTACTGGGTGCAACGGGCAATGCTGTTCTTGCGCCCGCAAGTGAAATACCCATCGTAAGACTGGGTATAGTCCTCAATTTTTTTTCGTTCAGTAGTACTTGCTCAAAAGAATACAAGCTAAGCCATGTTTTTGATTTAACAAAGTAGAATTAGTTGTTGGTGAAAATACTAACAATGGCGTCAACACCAACAATCGCGTATGATCGAAAGATAGATAAAACTGTATAAATATCCGAATTTTCTTCTTTATCTTTAAAAGACATTAGAAAATTTAAATACTAATTTCATATAGGTCAAAATACATGTGATCTTCATCATACTTATTCGATAAATTTTGTATCATTATACCTTTTCTCGAAATTAGCAATAAACCCTTAAGGTAGTTATTTGCTAAATTTATTTCATCTAAGATGTTAAAACCTTTATCAGAAATAATTATAGAATACCGTACGTTTGGAGAAAATTCATTTATATTGAAGTCACGGTTTTTCATCTCCGGACTTGCACCATGTTTAACTAAACGATAGTAAAGTTTCCTATACGGATCGTAATACAGTTCTTCATAAAATGTATTATTAATAAAATGTAAAAATTCTTGAATAGGATCATTAACCCAGGTCCAATAGGGAAGTTCTTTTAATTTTTTAGGTGTAAACTTGCTTTTCATCAGGTTCGTACTTGATAGCTTTCCATCTGATGTATAGGAATAAACAGCATGATCGGCATTAAAAGAATAGATACGTTCATTATTGTCAATATTGTCTATACAAAAAGGAGAAATCAGCCGTGGCGAGTATACACTATTTTCTAACAATTCTTTATTTGGAAAAGGAATCTGATAAGTAGTTAGTCCTGATTTTAAATCGAGTACTATACTCAGCATACCACTTGATAAGTAATTTTTTTGGTCTTTGTAATAAAAGATTCCTGGAAGCGAAGGTATAAATAATTTGTTATTATGTATTGATAGTGAAGAGCCAAGCTGATAGAATGGAGAAGAGTAGTATTTGTTATTATCGGGAGGGGGCAAAATGTAAGTATTTAATATTGTTCCCTTGTTCGATACTCTGTACATACGATAGCTGGACGTATTTAGAACATAAAGAGAATCAATGCCACAATATAGAAAAGAAGCTATTTCTCCCACTCCATTAGGGCCTTCTTTTTCACAAATAATTTCCAACTGTTTTTTACCATCTAAACTATACAATTGAACAGAGTTAGTTAATGAATTCAAAGTGCAAACTAGTTCTTTTTTATTTAAATCGTCGGAAAATATATGACTACTGTAAGGAATATTAGAGGTTGCTTCATCAACCTTTATTTTAATATTTTGTATTAAGTTAATTTTTATATTTGAACTCTCTGTGGAATTTGATTCAAACACATTGTCAGACTTCTTTTGACAAGAGTATAGTAGTAGTAGAAATCCAATTATATTACAGATATATAGCTTATTTTTACAGTAATTATAATATTTCATGGCTTGTTGTATAATTCTATTAAAATAAGAAAATATTTTATTTTGGAGTAAGTCAGAATAAAATTATGGTTCTAGGATAATTTCGTAAATCACATAGAACCATAATTCAAATATGCAAAACGTAAAGATATAATTACTCTTCGTTAGAAATGCACGTCTTGCATGTATCACCTGATCCATCACATACTCCATGTACATGGCCTCCATACCACCTATAATGATAGTTTTTATCCATTTCGCCTGGGCAATCAGCTAATGCACTATTGTAAATTGACTCAGCAGCTACCAATGCAGTACCTGTCATTGCAGCGAGTAAAAACATCTTCTTTACATTGTTGGTTTTCATTTGATAGAAAATTAAGTTGGATACTTGTTTTCCTTTCTGTATTGGTCGGGCCCTGACCGTAAGAGGGTTGTCTCAAATATCCGCCCTAAATTCACCAAAGTCAATAGCCCCTCCACCCCAAAAAGTGATCATTTTTCAATAAAGTGATCATAAATCAGCATTTATTTTCAAAATCCCCAAGTACAAAAAGTACCGCAGTCGCTCCTCGACCCGTGCGCTCAGTTCCTGAGTATCAATGTTAGGTTGGTGCTCCGCTATGGTTTGGATAGTTTGGCGCACGATGTATTCCCAACTGCCTCCCTCTTCGATCTCATCTAATAATAGTATGGAGAGTACATCCAGCGGTTGCTCGCGCACGCGGCCCAGGTGAGGGGTATAGTAGAATAGCGTTTCGTAATAAGCCGGAGCGAGCTTCTGGTTCTCCACAAAGCTGCCTGCTTCAGACAGTGCCCGGAACTCGCCCGCTTCGGCCCAGTTCCACGATGAGCCGTGCCGCATGCAGCCGGGGCCAAATTCCAGGGTGGTC
>JBDNFP010000196.1:0-19282 GCA_041689775.1 Spirosomataceae bacterium | reverse complement strand
GTGGGTCAGGTCGGCAAAATGGTCAGCCAGATTCGTGCAGGTGTAGTTGACTTGGCTCGAAAGAAGGTACTGGCAGTAAAGTTCGCGCGTTGTTTTCATCCCATAAGTTAATAAAATTTCAGTTTTGCGAAAGTCCTATTCTTTTTCCTTCTGAGACGTCATCCTCGACTTTTTTCTGACAAGAAGAAAGCAGGATCAGTACTGCCAAAGCACTAAAAATGGTGTGTTTCATCGTATGAAAGGCATGGTTAAAATGTCTCCCGATAATAATAAAAAAAACGCTCTAAACCAATAGTTTAGGGCGTCTCTCCATTATTTTTTTATCACTCTAAAAAAGCTTCAATGCCCCGCTCCCGCCGGAATAACGATTGGCCCCTCGGGTCTTTCAAATTTGATTAAAAGCGTAGATAAGGAAGCCAGAATAAGTAGAATACCCGCCAAAATAATGGCGTGTACCGGGTCATTCCTCAGCCAAGATTTGTAGTACATCGGGATGGTGAAAGTTTCCAACAGCATCGGTATTACAATAAACATATTGAAAATGCCCATATATACCCCCGTACGATCGGCCGGAATACTACTCGCCAACATGGTATACGGATTCCCCATCATACTAGCCCAGGAAACGCCCATGCCAATCATCGGAATAAATAATAAACTTTGATTCTTGATGTAGGGAATACTTAAAAGCCCTATTCCGGCCAGCATCAAACAAATACTATGCAGGCACTTGGGGCTGTACTTCCGGGCCAGATAGGCAAGGCCGAACGCCGCAAAAAACGCAATCGCGTTGTAGAACGCTCCTAACGGACCAACCAATAACTCCGCTTTCCGAAACAATGGGTTTTCAGCATCCACGGTACCATAAAGGGACTTCGAGAGGCACTTAGCAATGTACTGCCAGTAAATAAACATGGCGTACCAGCTAAATAGCATCATCGGCCCCATGAGTTTCATGGTACGAGGCATGTCTTTGATTGCGTCCCCGATTTCTTTGAGCGTGGAGCTCACACCGTGCGGTGAACTCCTGATTTTATCTTTTTCGTCCTCGGTGAGCGGGATTTCTTTGGTTGTTTTCAAAGTCCAGAGAATCGAACCAATAGACACAAAACCACCAATCATGAACGCAATGAAGGTAGTAGTAGGTATCCGGCCCACTTTGGCATCTTCTGAATACGCCAGAAAATTAATGAGCAAAAAGGGAGTAAGGTAAGATAAGGTCTGCCCGAGCCCGGTAAAGGCGCTTTGGGTCAGGAAGCCCAAGGAGTGCTGTTTTGGGTCAAGTTTGTCACTAACAAACGCGCGGTAGGGTTCCTGGGTAACGTTATTTGCGGCGTCGAGAATCCACAGAATACTGGCCGCCATCCAGATACTGCTACTGAAAGGCATGGCAAATAAGGCAAGGCTACAAAAAATGGCCCCCACCAAAAAATAAGGTGTCCGACGGCCCCACCTGGTGATTGTTTTATCGCTGACGGCTCCAATAATGGGTTGGACAATCAAACCCGTCATGGGCCCGGCTAACCATAGTAAAGGCAAACTACTTTCTTCCGCACCTAAATAGGAATAAATAGGACTCATGTTAGCCTGTTGCAAGCCAAAACTATATTGAAGGCCAAAAAATCCAAAGTTCATATTGATGATTTGGGAGAAATTCAGGTGGGGCTTAAATAATGACATAAATAGAAAAGGGAAGAATGAATTAACTGCTTTTCAGGAGAGAAGGAAATCACAAAACTGGGCAAAAAAATGAGAATTCAAAGTTTTATTTGCACCTGTAAACGAACAACCTACCTAAAATCCAACCCCCATTGGTGTTGAATGAAATCCTGGCTCAATCCGCTGCTTTCTTTCCTACCTAATATAAAGTACAATTTTGGCAGTAAATGGTCAGGCTCTCAGCTGAACGTTACGGTTCAGTTTCTAGTTATACTTACGATTTAGCCTAACGTTTTCTCAGGCACAAATTGCCCGATTTTTTAATTTCACATTTATAAAGTTCATGGAAAAAATACACGCGACCACCGTCCTTGGAATAGTACATAATGGCACCGTAGCCTTGGGTGCCGACGGACAGGCAACTATGGGAAATACCGTTGCAAAGAGTAATGTAAAGAAAATACGCTCTTTGCAGGGTGGGAAGATATTAGTTGGGTTTGCTGGCTCAACCGCCGACGCATTTTCGTTGCTGGAAAAGTTTGAAGAAAAACTCAACGCCTACGGCGGAAATATGAAGCGGGCGGCTATTGAACTCGCCAAAGACTGGCGTACTGACCGTTATTTGCGGAAGCTTGAAGCTATGATGATCACCGCCAATAAAGATGAAATTTTGGTTATTTCCGGTACCGGGGATGTACTCGAACCAGAGAATGGCATTGCTTCTATTGGTTCGGGCGGCAACTATGCCCTATCGGCAGCGGCGGCCCTCAAAAAGCACGCACCCCAACTATCTGCCGAGGAAATTGTGCGGGAAGGCTTAAACATTGCCGCGGATTTATGCATATATACCAATCATAATTTGGTAATTGAGACAGTGAAATAAAGGAGAAGGGGAGGAGGAAAGGACGAGTGGATGAAAGGGAGGTGCCGAGCAGGGAGTGGAAAGTAAACTGTGTCACTTCCCTCTTTTCCTTTCCTCCTCACCTTCCTCCTTTAAACTATAATTCTCCCAAAAGCACCAATATTTTTGCAAGTTCTTGCCCCATTAAACGGCTTTCGCTGGGGGAGTACTTGTGGGCGATGATGGCGAAGCTTAATAATTCACCCGAACGAGCTGTAACATACCCCGCATAGGCGCGGGTTCCGTCAATCGAGCCGCTTTTGGCGCGTACGTTGCCGGCGGCTCTTGTACCTTTCCCCATATTTCTGACCGTGCCGGTTTGTCCCAGAACGGCTATACTTTGGTAAAAGTCAGGAAATGTTTTTTCACGGGTAGCCTGCCTTAAGATATCACTTAAATTCGCAGCAGTCAATGAACCCGCTGGTGATAAGCCACTCCCATCCCGAATGAAAAAGCCCCGGGTATCAGCACCCCGTTCGCGCCAATACTCCGCGACTGCTTTGGCGGCGCTGTCAAAGTTCGACTTCCCGTCAATGCGTATTCCGGCTAGTTTAAGAAATGAATCAGCGTAGAGATTAATACTCCACCAGTTGGTTTGCTGGCATAAATCACGGAGCGAGGGAGAGTAGTACCGATCCAGAACAATCCTCTCCCGGCTTAGGGACAGCGAAGAAAGCTGCACGCCCGGCAAACCACTAATTCCCACCGCATTCGAGCGCAATGCCTCAGTAAGCCAATAGGCGGTGGCAAACGCCGGATTAGGAAGTGCACCTTTCACGGGGAATGAGAAGGCACCCCTAGGTACGGTACCCGTTAGGAGTATTTCTCGTCCCAATGGACTGGCAAAAATATACACTTGATCTCCGGAACCAGCTTCGCCGGTACGAACCCGATTAATTATTTCGAGGTAAGGAAACGACGGCTGTAATTTGATAAACTCGGTAGGATCGCCTACGTTTTGGCCTGCCTTGAAAAAGACCCGGTATAGGTTTTCATTAAAATTAAGTCCCTGAACTCCCGCACCGTAGTAATTACCTAAATCGCCCCAAATCCAGGTATCTGCTACGCTGCTTTCATCAAAGATGGTTGGATCTGCTATAACCTGCCCCGTAACATGGCGAATCCCGGCCCGACGAACCGCCTCCGCCCACCGATCCAGTAACTCATTACTGTCGGAATAGCCTTTAAAACGGCTACTTCCGAGCGAAGGATCTCCCGTTCCGCGTAGGTATAAGTTTCCAAAAAGGGTATCTCGTGAGACCCGACCATCATATTCCAAAAAAGTGGTATAGGTATAATCGCCGCTCATCAGAGAAAGTACCGTGGCCGTTGAGACCAATTTTAACGTTGAAGCTGACGGCAAGGATAACTCCTCATTAAGACCTAAAACTGACTTGTTAGAACTAGTTGATTGCACACTAAAACCAACAGTACCGTTACGCATAAGTTCAGAGTTTTGTAATTCAAGGAGTTGGTCCGATAAACGGTCCAAGGCTACCTGATCAATCGATTGGGCTTTTATCGAAAAACACAGTACCAATAAACAACATATACCGTAGAATGGGTTATGCTTCCTATCCATCCATCGGGGACGTACACCTGAACTTTGTAACATTTTCTTGGGTCTTGAAAATAAACAATGAATGATCGTGCTTTCTTTTTTGGTACTTTTGCTGTTTGATGTACCAAGGTTTTAACAAAAGTAAGTACTAAGGCATAATTAGTTTGTATTATTACATTTAATCAAAAAAATGGCTAATATTCTCTATATCAAATATTTACAAAAAATAGCAGCTGTAATCTAATAGCTATCAGCTACTTAACACCTTGGGTTGTTAACCGTTTCTCAGGCGCTTGATCACAAAATCAAATTTCACGCTTGCTATTGAGCGGGAGTATATCAATGTTATCAGCAACATACACGATGCCATTGAGTTAGGCTTAATACAAAAAACTACACGCAAGAAGAAGATTATTCACTGCATATTATTAATATGAAATTAACATTTTGGGGAGCCACACAACAAGTTACTGGTAGTATGTACCTGCTAGAAGTGGACGATTACCGTATTCTGATTGACTGTGGAGCCAACTTTGACCTGGATGAGAAACAAAAAAAGGCTCTCTACGACGAACAAAAAAGTGTTTTCCCGTTTGACCCAACCCTAGTAAACACGGTATTACTGACTCACGCCCACATTGATCACTCCGGAAACATCCCTAATTTATACAAGGAAGGTTTTGAAGGACAGGTGGTCTGCACTGAGCCTACCTATTCATTGACCGGGCTGCTACTTCAGAATTCGGCCATGCTCCATCAGAAGCGCTTGAATACCGCCAATGGAATGTCTTCTAATAAAAAGAAAAAAGGTAAACTGGTCAAGGATATTCCGAGAGATTTGTTTCTGGAAAAGCAGGTTAAGGATGCGATGGAAAACTTTTTCCCGGTAGCCTTTGGCCAAAAATACCGCATTACTGACCGAGTAACCGTCACCTACATTCCGGCAGGGCACCTTCTTGGTGCTGCGCATATTCTGGTAGATGTTCGGGATGTAGACGGAAAAAAGAAAACGCTCTGTTTTTCGGGTGACCTGGGACGGAAAAATTATCCTCTACTAGTTGATCCCCAACCGGTTCCTCAGGTAGACTACCTCATTTGCGAAAGTACCTACGGCAACCGCCTCCATGAAGATACCCGCTCCCCGGAGGAGGCACTTTCTGAGGTGATCCAGCGAACTTGCGTGGACATACCAGGCCGTTTGATCATCCCAACATTTAGTGTAGGCCGTACCCAAGCGTTGTTGTACACCCTCAACAAACTGTACGTTGACCATAACTTACCTCCGCTAAAAGTGTTTTCTGATAGTCCGTTGAGTTTTGGAAGCACCAAGGTGTATCAGAAATACTCTCGCATGCTCAACCGCGAAGCCAGGGAGTTTAAGGAAGCAAATGAAATGCTTTTTGACTTCGAAAATCTGATCTATATCGAAAGCAGCGACGCCAGCCGGGCAATCTCCAATTACAGCGAACCCTGCATCATTATTTCGTCTTCCGGAATGGTCCAAGGCGGTCGAATCGAACATCACGTAGCGGCCAATATCGAGAATCCCTATGCGACAATTCTGATGATTGGTTATGCTTCTGAAAACACATTGGGATGGCGACTCCTCAACGGACAGGATACCATTACCATCAAGGGCGAGAAAAAGTCAGTCTTGGCTAATATTGAAAAAATTGACGTATTTAGCGGTCACGGAGACCAGAACGATTTGTTGAATTTTGTTAAAATGCAGAATTCTGAACAACTAAAAAATCTATTTCTTATCCACGGAGAGGCTCAAAGTATGAGAGAGTTTAAAGATGTACTAAATCAACACGGATACGGGCAGGTAGAGATACCCGAACGTGGCCAAAGTTTTGAACTATAATATTGCATAAGGACTACCCTAAGATTATGAGAACTTATCTCGATTTTGAAAAACCAATTGCCGAATTAGAAACAAAACTAGCCGATATGAAGCGGCTGGCCGAAGGAAGTAATGTAGACGTCTCGACGGCTACAGCAGCTCTTGAAAACGGTATTGACCGCCTTCGTAAAGAAATATTTGATAACCTTACCCGCTGGCAACGCGTACAGCTGTCGCGGCACCCAGATCGCCCCTACACCCTCGACTATATCAAGTTGATGTGCAACGAGTTTATTGAATTACACGGCGACCGTCAGATACGCGACGATCCGGCCATTATTGGCGGTTTCGCCAACATTGATGGCCAGGGTGTTATGCTCATTGGTCAGCAAAAGGGAAGAAACACCAAGCAACGCCAACACCGGAACTTCGGAATGCCTAATCCCGAAGGATACCGTAAAGCACTTCGTTTGATGAAGTTGGCGGAAAAATTCAACCGCCCCATTGTTACCCTTATTGATACTCCCGGTGCTTTTCCCGGTCTTGAAGCCGAAGAGCGTGGTCAGGGAGAAGCAATTGCCCGCAACCTGAAAGAAATGTTCATGCTTAAAGTACCCGTTATTTGCATCATCATTGGTGAAGGTGCGTCGGGTGGAGCCTTGGGTATCGCCATCGGTGACCGTGTTTTGATGCTGGAAAATACATGGTACTCCGTAATTTCACCTGAGTCCTGCTCTTCTATTCTATGGAGAAGTTGGGATTATAAAGAACAGGCGGCGGAAGCCTTGAAACTTACCGCCAAAGACATGAAGGAAAACAAGCTGATTGATGGTATTATACCTGAGCCACTTGGTGGTGCTCACCTAGAACATGAAATAATGGCCCTAGGCTTAAAAAAGGTTATCACAGAAACCATCGCTGAACTTTCCAAGCTCACACCAGAGCAACGTATCAGTCAGCGTATCGATAAATTTTGCTCCATGGGAGTGGTTATTGAATGATTCTTTCGTGAAAGAGAAAATTAAAAACATCGTGTTCGACCTAGGAGACGTCATTATAAACATTGACGTACCCCGGGCCGCCCATAGCTTTGCCGCCTTGGCAAACCGAGACATCAACGAGGTGATTCAGCTCTTTAAGGAAGCCAACGTATTCGGGCAGTTTGAAACCGGTCAACTCAGTGAAATAGAATTCAGAGCCTACCTAAAAAACATTCTGGGCCACCCCAATTGGGATGACCAAACCATTGATACCGCCTGGAATGCTCTTTTACTTGATATTCCTCCCCAAAGAGTTGAGTTAATTAAGCTTCTTGGCTCCAACTATCGGTTATTCCTACTCTCCAATACAAGTAGCATCCACGTAGAGGCGGTTAACCAAATTCTGCACCAAACCACTGGAGTTGAAAAGTTGGATGTACTTTTTGAAAAGCTTTTCCTCTCGTACGAAATGGGAGTTATGAAACCACACCCCACCATCTACGAGCGGGTATTGGAAGAAGCTAATCTAGTAGCAGAACAAACTTTATTTCTTGACGATAACGCAGACAACATAAAGGCTGCCGGTGAATTGGGCATCCAAACTATCCACGTCCAGAAACCGTTGTCTATTCTGGACTATCTCCATGAATATGCTAACTAAACAACGCACGTACCTTATACAAGCGGCACTTTTTATTGCTACCATTATAACAACCACACTCGCCGGTGCTGAGTGGATTTACGGGAACAGCTTTATTTTTGTAGAAAAACCGTTGGGTTGGCCTGAATTTCTTGAAGGGTTCCAGTTTTCGATCCCTTTTCTCTTCATACTGACGGTTCACGAATTCGGCCATTATTTCACAGCCAAGGCGCACCAGGTAGAGGTTACTCTCCCCTACTACATCCCCTTGTGGTTTGGCATTACCCAGAGCATTGGGACGATGGGTGCTTTCATCCGGATTACCTCGGTTGTCAAGTCACGGCTTAAATTTTTTGACATCGGTATTGCCGGTCCCATGGCTGGTTTTGTGGCTGCTATCACGATACTTTGGTACGGCTTTACTCACCTACCACCGCCCGAGTATATTTTTACCATCCACCCCGAATATGCTACCTACGGACTTAACTACCCCCAATTTGTGTATGAGAAACTGGAGGGAGCAATTGCTCTGGGGGATAATATTCTATTCTGGTGGTTCAAGACTTACATCGCCGATCCAGCGCGGCTGCCTCATCCCTACGAAATGATTCATTATCCGGTCATTTTTGCGGGTTATATGGCCTTGTTTTTCACCTCTCTGAATCTCATACCGATCGGGCAGTTAGACGGAGGGCACGTACTTTACGGGCTTATCGGTAAGAAAAAATTCAACATCGTTGCTCCCATTTTATTTGTCATTTTTGCTTTTTATTCCGGACTGGGATTATTTAAAGCCAATGAATTTTCGACGCCCAACGACGAGGATTTTTATTCTTTATTGGGGTATCTAGGTTTTTATATCTATTTTCTCTATATCTGTCTAAGACGCACAAGCGATAACCCGCGGAACGCTCTGGTGATCAGTCTCGGAATCGTTATCACTCAATTTACCGTGTCTTATTTACTCCCTGCGACAGAAGGATATCCGGGTTTTCTTCCGTTCGTCTTTTTATTAGGTCGATTCCTCGGGGTATATCATCCCGAAACTGTTGAAAATGAACCCCTAGGGACAGGACGAATCTTACTCGGCTGGTTAGCTGTTGTGGTATTTATTCTGTGTTTCAGCCCGAAACCTTTTATTGTTCTTTAAGCTTGGTTATGTAGTATTCGGTTAGTTCCGAATACTACATAACCTTACCCACCCTTCTATGCTTTCACCCTTATTCGCGTTTATATTTCGTTTTCTTGGGTGGAAAGCTCTGGGTAACCCTCCCTATTCCATAGCCAAAGCCATATGGCTTGGAGCTCCTCACAACTCCAATTGGGATCTTATTATGTCGGTAGGAGCTCGGGCTCAGATCAAATTTGATGTTGGTTTCTTGGCAAAGAAAGAGTTATTTCAATGGTATTCAGGGTGGATATTTAAGGCACTCGGTGGCTTTCCCCTCGACCGAGGTAAGGCCCAAAACCAAGTAGAGGCAGTGGCCAATACCTTCCAGAAACATGAGCGCATGCACATAGCCATTGCACCTGAGGGTACCCGAAGTGATGTAGTAAAATTAAAAACCGGGTTTTATTATATTGCCTTAAAAGTCAACATTCCCCTCATTTTGATTGGATTTGATTATCCCAGAAAGGCCTTCGTTATTAACGACCCTATTTACCTGACTGGTAATTTCCAGAAAGATATGAAGATCATTTACGATTTTTACCTAACCATTGAGGGGCCAAAAAAAACATGGCTGAAGGAATATGCCAAAACTGGCCAGATCCCACTTCCCGCTAAAAACTAATAATTTATAGACTCGGTCCTATCCCGACGATTGAAAGCTACAGTCACTTCCTGAAAATTGAAAATATACTACCAATCGGTAGTTCCTATTCTTCTTTATCGTTTTATCTTTGACGTATAATTCCATTAGAAGACCGGATTAATTAGTGTAGAAAGGTAAGGTGAAGTGTTGATATCCGGTTAGAACAACTCCGAATGCGCCAGCAAAGGCATGTGATTGAAGTTCCTCAACGCCTTTAAGCCTCTATTCTTTTTCTACCACTTAATCCTCCTTGGCACATTCAAGGAGCGTGATTTTTATATCCAAGTCTACACATTTACTGAGGTACAACTATGAGCCAGAATATAGCGATTGACTTAGGAACTGCTAATTTCCTGATTATCCATAACGATGAAGTTGTCGTTGACGAACCTTCGGTAGTAGCATTCGACCGGGCATCAAATAAAGTAATTGCCGTTGGACGCTTAGCCATGCAAATGGAAGGTAAAACGCATGATAAAATAAGAACAGTACGCCCCTTACAAGGAGGTGTTATTGCTGACTACTTTGGTGCTGAACACATGATCAGGGGAATGATGGCGATGGTTGGGTTTAAGCGGAGTTTCATTAAGCCGTTTTTTCAAATGATTGTCACTATACCCTCTGGAATAACCGAAGTAGAAAAGCGAGCAGTGGAAGGTTCTGCGGAATCATTGGGGGCCCGAAAACTATTCCTGCTCCATGAACCTCTTGCCGCAGCAATCGGAATAGGTTTGAATATTGAAGCACCAGAGGGGAATATGATTATTGACATTGGAGGCGGCACTACCGAAATCGCTCTAATAGCGTCAAGTGGTATTATTTGTGACCAATCGATCAGAGTGGCAGGCAACACCTTCGACGCTGACATTGAACAATACATCCGTCACGAACGTAATTTGTTGATTGGACAACCTACCGCCGAACGGATCAAATGTACCATTGGTGCCGCGCTCATTGACTTACCTGAATCTGTATCGGAGTATCACGTGATGGGCAGGGACTTGTTGACCGGTATTCCTAAGCAAATTATTATCACCCAATCTGAGATTGCGCATGCACTTGACAAATCAATCACAAAGATTGAAGAATCGGTCATGAAACTATTAGAGGTAATGCCCCCAGAGTTGGCTGGTGATATCTACCAAAGAGGCATGTATCTAACGGGTGGTGGAGCGTTGCTCCAAGGCTTAGCACTACGGCTTTCCCAAAAAACAAAACTGAAGGTTCGTACAGCCCCAGATCCGTTAAGAATGGTGGTTAGAGGTGCAGGCATCGCATTAAAGTCCATGGATAAAGCAACCTACCTGATCCAACCCAATAGTCATTAATTTCAGGATAATAGCCCCACAATATCCGAGCCTGTGCGCTCAGAGGCCCCGGCTTCTCCCACAAGTGCTTTTAGTGTTTTATAATCCTTTATTAGTGCAGTGTGTTTATCACCGTTAGGAAGAATTGCGACCAACTCTGAAATGAGGTTCTCCGAAGAGAAATCTTCCTGAATCAACTCCCGGACGGTTTCTCTTCCCATGATCAGATTGACCAGAGAAATAAAAGGTACTTTGATCAGACGTTTAGCAATGGCAAATGATACTCCGCTGGTACGGTAGCAAACCACCTGTGGAACCGAAAAAAGAGCCGTTTCAAGCGTAGCCGTGCCCGATGCCACCAACGCAGCCTCAGCGATAGTCAACAAGTCATAGGTAGACTCGTACACCACCGTTACATTAGGAAGGAAGGTATAGTTTTGATACATTGACTTTGGTAAACTATTTACACCTGCTATAACGAATTCAAACCCAGAGAAAAAAGATCGGATACTCAGCATTGTTTCAAGCATACTAACTACTTCTTGCTTGCGGCTACCGGGTAACAACGCAATGATTCTTTTTTGCTCAAAACCATGGTCAACCTTGTAGGCAGGATTAGGGGAAAAATTTTGGATTGCATCCATGAGCGGGTTACCCACGTAGGTGACCTCACAATCAAACTTTCGATAGAATTCTACTTCAAAGGGGAAAATCACAAACATGTAATCAACCGAGGCCTTAATTTTTAAGGCACGCTTTTGATTCCAGGCCCACACCTTAGGTGATATGTAATAGAACACCCTTATGCCGTTCTTCTTAGCATAAGCGGCCATTCTAAGGTTAAATCCCGGATAGTCTATGAGTATTAAAGCATCTGGTTGGTAGGCGAGCAAATCTTTCTTGCATTTCTTGAAGAAACCCAGAATGATACTAATATTTTTCACTACTTCCAGAAAGCCCATAAAAGCCATATCCGTGTAGTGAGTTACCAGAGTAGCACCTTCTTTCTGCATTAAATCGCCCCCCCAGGCTCTAAACTGAGATTCGGAATCATGCATTTTGATTCCTTTCATCAGGTTTGAACCATGTAAGTCACCAGACCTTTCTCCGGCAATCAGATAGTATTTCATAGAGTCAAGGTGGGAGGTGGATGGTCCAGTTTTGGTTATTCGCCGTAATATTCTACAAAGTTCCTGGGAGTTTCAATAAGCTTGATGTAATGTAGATAGGCATTTGGGGCGGTTTGCTGAATAACCGGGGCTAATATTTTCCATATTTCCATAACAAAGATTTCGCAAGATGCCATTTTCCCTTGCATAAAATCTACGTCAAGGTTAAGGTTTTTATGATCAACCTTTTCAATAACTTCCAACTTAATGAGATCACCCAATACCTTCAAATCTATAACGAACCCCGTCTCTGGGTCAGGCACACCCTTCACTGTCACTATGAGTTCAAAGTTATGGCCATGGTAATTGATGTTGGCGCAAGGGCCAAATACCTCCCGATTCTTCTCCTCCGACCACTTGGGATTATGGAGACGGTGGGCTGCGTTGAAATGTTCTTTGCGGGTAGCGTAAATCATACTGTTCTTTGCGATCATTATGCCACAAAATTACATCTTGTTCCGGTAGTTTCGTAGTTTTTAGGGAAATCAACTAAACAAAATCCTACTTTTTACCTATTTGACGATTAGTTAGGATGTAAGATTTATTCTAACTTTACGCATTCATTTTAACAGAATATACGTATAGATTTACTAGATTATGATAGTTGTAACGGGTGCGGCCGGCTTTATTGGCAGTTGTCTCATAAGTAAACTAAACCAGGAAGGGTTTTCGTTTATCGTAGCGGTCGACGATTTTTCCAAAATAGAGAAGCTCAATAATCTCAAAAATAAATCAATTCAGGAGCAGGTAGAACGCTCTGAGTTTTTCTCTTGGTTAGATAAAAATAAAGACGATGTGGAGTTTATCTTCCACATAGGGGCCCGTACGGATACCACTGAGTTTGACTACGCCATTTTTGAAGAACTCAACATCAACTACTCCAAAGAGATATGGAACCGATGCGTTGAGTACCATATACCCTTAGTGTATGCCTCGTCTGCGGCTACTTACGGTCTTGGCGAACTTGGTTACGAGGATAACGAGGCTCTTATTCCTGAGTTAAAACCGCTGAATCCCTACGGAGAATCCAAGAACGACTTTGATATTTGGGCCCTTCAACAAGAGAAAAAACCATTTTTCTGGGCTGGTTTAAAATTCTTTAATGTTTACGGCCCGAACGAATACCACAAGTCCCGGATGGCTTCCGTGATCTTTCATGCGTTTCATCAAATCCAAAAAACGGGAGGTATGAAACTTTTTCGATCTCATCACCCCGACTTTAAGGATGGTGAGCAAATGCGGGATTTCGTTTATGTAAAAGACGTGGTGGAAGTTTGTTCTTTCCTTATGCACCACCGTCAAAACTCGGGTATCTACAACTTAGGGAGTGGACAAGCTCGTACGTTTAAGGACTTAGTCAACAATACGTTCCAGGGTTTACAATTAGAACCTAAAATCGATTTTATTGATACCCCCGCAGACATTCGTGATAAATATCAATATTTTACCCAGGCCAATATGAGTAAACTCCGCTCCATTGGGTACAACAAACCGTTCCATACCCTGGAACAGGGGATTCATGACTACGTCACGAACTACCTAATCTCTGAAAAATACTATTAATTGTTTTGGGTATAGAAATAGAAAAGCCCTGAAAACCATCATTGGGGCATAAAAAAGCGGTTTCGCAGGGTATAATTGGGTGGATAGGTGGGCTTATTTAGAATTTTTCTATATTTTTGTACAAATCATCAAACTGAACCCGACTTTCAGTTGTTATCTGATTGTATCCTTATAAGGTAACATACAGTATTATGAGCAAAGAAGTAGAATTATTAGAAGAAATCACCAGTTCCGAATATAAGTACGGGTTTGTCACCAATATTGAAGCTGATGAAGCCCCTCCCGGTCTGAATGAAGATATAGTACGTTTTATTTCCGCGAAAAAGAACGAGCCTGAGTGGATGTTGGAATGGCGTTTGAAGTCTTATCGTTCGTGGATAAAAATGAAAGAGCCAACTTGGCCCAATGTTCATTATCCAAAAATTGACCTTCAGGCAATCAAGTATTATTCTGCTCCCAAGAAAAAGAAGGAAGTAGCTAGCCTTGATGATATCGATCCGGAATTACGCGATACATTTGAACGTTTGGGAATTTCATTAGACGAGCAAAAGCGTCTATCGAACGTGGCTGTTGACGCAGTGATGGACTCCGAATCAGTTTTTACAACCTTCAAGGAATCCCTGAGAGAGAAAGGAATTATTTTCTGTTCGATTAGCGAAGCAATTCGTGAGCAGCCTGATCTTGTAAAAAAATACCTAGGATCGGTAATACCTCCCAAAGACAACTTTTACGCTGGATTAAACTCGGCTGTGTTTTCTGACGGATCATTCGTATACATTCCTAAGGGCGTTCGTTGCCCCATGGAACTTTCCACCTATTTCCGGATAAACGCTTCCGGTACTGGTCAATTTGAGAGAACTTTGGTCATTGCCGACGAAGGAAGCTACGTGAGTTATTTGGAAGGTTGTACCGCCCCAATGCGTGACGAAAATCAATTACATGCTGCGGTAGTGGAAATATTTACCCACGAAGGTGCAGAGGTTAAGTACTCCACCGTTCAAAACTGATATCCCGGCGATAAGAATGGAAAGGGTGGTATTTATAATTTCGTAACAAAACGTGGCCTTTGTGACGGTGCCAATTCCAAAATTTCTTGGACGCAGGTAGAAACCGGTTCCGCAATTACTTGGAAGTATCCTTCTGTGATATTAAAAGGTGACAACTCCATCGGTGAATTCTATTCTGTTGCCGTGACCAACAACATGCAACAAGCCGATACCGGAACTAAGATGATCCATATCGGTAAGAATACCAAAAGTCGTATTGTTTCCAAAGGTATCTCGGCCGGGAAAAGTCATAATTCATACCGTGGTTTGGTGGAGGTGCTTAAACGCGCCGATAATGCACGTAATTTCTCTCAGTGTGATTCACTCCTGTTAGGAGATCGTTGCGGAGCGCATACTTTCCCCTACATTGAGGTTAGCAACCCAACTGCCACGGTAGAGCATGAGGCTACTACATCAAAAATTGGAGAGGATATACTCTTCTATTGTAATCAACGTGGCATACCCACGGAGCAAGCAGTAGCCTTGATTGTTAACGGATACGCCAAGGAGGTTTTAAATCAACTTCCCATGGAATTTGCCGTTGAAGCTCAGAAATTACTTGAAATTAGTTTGGAAGGTAGTGTTGGTTAATACTACTCTAAAACAAATACTAAAAAGGCGGTTGAACTCGATTCAACCGCCTTTTTTATTGATCATGGGAGCGCCCTTGAAGCCCTCCTGTATGGACCGCCACTATGGAACTACCTTTTGAAAAGTACCCTTTCTTCATAAGGTCGTAGAGACCAAAAAGCATTTTTCCCGTATATACGTGTTCAAGTAGCAATCTATGCTCCTGCTCAAACGATTGCATGAATTGAAGAAGTTCCGGTGTATGCCGGGCATACCTACCGTGATGATACTCCGTAAATAGTCGAAGCTTTTCTTGTCCCCACGGCTCATTTACCAACGTAAGAATCTCATCTTCTAAAAAACTACCACCTTTCAATGCAGAAAATGCCAATACGGTTGCCCCTGTTTTAAGAATACCAGCGGCTGTTCCGCCCGTACCAGCAGCAACTGCGTAATAATCTGGTTTGCCATTTAATTGAATGGTCGTTTCATATACCATTTCTGCCACCCCCGGTAAAGAAAGCCGGGTAGTCCCTCCTTCTGGTATCACGAGGGGGTTTCCGTGCTCATTTTTCAAGTGCTGGATGAATTCATAATCGTTTCTCTGCCGGTATTCTTCCCTACTAATACCAATCAATTGCATCCCCTGCTGCTTGCAGAAGAGTAATGTATCCGTATATTTTTGGTTATATTCCTCACCCCGAACTACCCCAATCGTCTTAATGCCCAGTGCATTACCTGCCGCAGCAGTGGCATATAGATGATTCGAACGTGCTCCCCCAAAGGTCAAGATAGTACTTACACCATTTTGACCGGCCTCAATCAGATTGTACTTTAATTTCCGCCACTTATTACCGGATACTTGCGGGTGAATTAAGTCATCCCGCTTAATAAATAGTCGTACTCCTGCGCCTTTGGTTATGGTATCGACCAGAGGCTCTAATGGGGTAGGAAGAGTCGGAGTTAATAAGTCCACGTATTTTTCGGTATTATTGTAGCAAGATTTATCTATGGGCCGTGAAGGATCGGGATCATGTAAAAGGAAGCCCATTACTACACAAAAAATCAATGTTAGAAACGGATCAAGACCCCAACGAGGAGGAAGAGGATTTATACGAACACTACCGGATTGTAACGGATAAGGGGCAAGGCCCTATGCGGCTCGACAAGTATCTAAGCCTGCACGTACCCAACGCTACCCGAACAAAGATACAGAGTGGTATTGAAATAGAGGCGATAAAAGTAAACGATAAAGCTACCAAGGCCAGCTACAAGGTTAAGCCTCTGGATATTATCACGTTATCACTACCACAACCGCCGCGTGACACTGAGATCATTCCAGAAAATATCCCTTTAACCATCATCTACGAAGATGATGAGATAACTATTGTGAACAAACCCGCCGGCATGGTAGTCCATCCTGCCTTTGGAAACTGGTCAGGTACTTTGGTAAACGCTTTAGTGTATCACTTTCAGCACCTACCTACTAGCCGTAATGGAGAGATCCGACCCGGACTAGTACACCGGATAGATAAAGACACCTCCGGACTTTTAGTTATTGCCCGTAGTGAATACGGTATGACACACTTGTCGAAACAGTTTTTTGACCATTCAATTGAACGTACTTATTACGCAATAGTATGGGGAGAACCCAAAGAAGATAAAGGAACGATTGAAGGACACATCGGCCGTAGTGCCAAAGATCGCCGGGTTATGGATGTATTTCCTGACGGTAGCCAGGGTAAACACGCTGTTACCCATTATGAAGTATTAAAAAGAATGCGGTATGTTTCACTGGTTAAATGTAATCTAGAGACCGGCCGAACGCACCAGATTCGAGCGCACATGAAGTACCTGGGGCATCCGTTGTTTAGTGATAGTACCTATGGCGGTGACCGGATACTGCGGGGTACCATCAACGGAAACTATAAGGCATTTGTAGAGAATTGTTTCAAACTGATGCCCCGGCAAGCGCTACACGCGAAATCGTTGGGGGTGGTGCATCCGGCCACTAAAGAATGGATGCAATTTGAAGCAGAACTACCGAAAGATTTTACCGGAGTACTCGCCAAATGGGAAAACTACGTGCAGTACCAATAAAAATTATTCATCACCCTAATCAATACATTTTCTACCTTAAACATCCTACCTCATGAATATTATAACCCGCCAAGGTAAGCGCGAAGATATACCTTCCGTATTTGAACTGGTAAAGGAATTAGCAATCTACGAGAAGGCTCTTGATCAGGTTTCAAATACCGTTGACCGAATGAACCATGACTACGACGAAAATCTTTATGATTTTGCAATTGCCGAATCAGATGGTGTAATTGTTGGTCTGGCCCTATATTACTTCCGCTATTCAACCTGGAAGGGCAAGCGCCTGTATCTGGAAGATATTGTGATTACGGAGTCTATACGCGGAAATGGTATCGGGAAACTCCTTTTTGATGCCGTTGTGAAAGCCGGTCACGACTCTAAATGTACGGGAATGATGTGGCAAGTACTCGATTGGAACACCTCTGCGGTTGGTTTTTACCGTAAATACGGGACTCGCTTTGATGATGAATGGCTCAACTGTAATTTGGATTTTTAAACCGTTCAAACGGGGCACTGAAGTATCTTTTCAATGCCCCATTTTTTATTGTAATAAATCTGGTCGCTTTTGTCTGGTAAGGGCAATTGATTGCTCCATCCGCCACTTTTCAATGTTGGCCTCGTGACCAGATAGCAAGATCTCCGGCACTCCTTTACCTTCAAACTCCGCCGGACGAGTGTACACCGGAGGGGCGAGCAAATCATCCTGAAAAGAGTCGGTCAGAGCGGAGGTTTCGTCATTCAGTACACCCGGAATCAGGCGTATAATTGCGTCGGCAAGCACCGAAGCGGCGAGCTCACCGCCCGAAAGTACATAATCACCAATGCTGATTTCTCGGGAAACGAACAGATCTCTAACTCGCTGATCAACGCCCTTATAATGCCCACAAAGCATTATAAGATTAGTTTTCAGAGAAAGTTGATTTACTGCTCTTTGCGCGAGGCGCTCACCGTCGGGTGTAAGATAAATTACTTCATCGTAGGCTCGCTCTGACTGTAATTTTCGAATACAACTAGCAATGGGTTCTATTTGTAATACCATTCCGGCTCCACCACCAAAAGCGTAATCGTCGACCCGCCGGTGTTTATCCACGGAGTAGTCTCTAATATCATGCAAGTGCACTTCTACTAATCCTTTATCACTTGCTCTTTTCAAAATTGAATGAGCAAAATAGCTTTCCATTAGCTTCGGTACCACCGAAAGAATATCAATTCTCATCTCGGTCGTCAGGTTCATTATTTTTCGCAGTGTCGGTATATACCTCCAAGAGTCCGTCCGGTAAGTTCACCAAAACCTGATTTTTTTTCCGGTCGGCTTTCAACACGATATCCTCCACAATCGGGATTAATACTTCAATCCCGTTGTGGTCAAGGACAAGGAGGTTCTGGGTAGAAACCGAATACACTTCTTTGACTACTCCAAGGCGACCACGGTGTTCATCAATTACTTCAAATCCCTTTATCTCGTGGTAGTAAAACTGGTCATCTTCCAATTCTTCGAGGGTATCCAATGGCATATGGAGGGGACTACCTACTAAGGATTGCGCCTTCTCCATCGTATCAACTTCTTCAAGCTGCACAATGGCCCTACTTTGTTTTTGAAGATTAAAGTTCTCCACAAAATAGGGCACCAATTCCCCTTTTATTTCTACAAATACAGACTCCAAGTCTTCGTAATCCTCCGGATAGTCAACGTCCAGATAAAACATAAGCTGCCCCTTTGTACCGTGACTTTTCACGATATATCCGAGCAAATAGCATTGATCCTGTGTCAAAGTGGTATACTTTAAAAATTACTATTTCTATAAATGCCTAAAATGACCATGAGTCTGTACGGAAAACCGACAGACTCATGATTGTAGCTTATGATTATACGTACTTCTGTATATTATTCAGCTGCTTTTTCTTCGGTTGAACCTTCCGTAGCGGGAGCTTTTACTTCTTCGACTGTTTCTTCAACTACCGGAGCTGTTTCTTCAACTACCGGAGCTGTTTCTTCAACTACCAGAGCTGTTTCTTCAACTACCAGAGCTGTTTCTTCAACTACCAGAGCTATTTCTTCAACTACCAGAGCTGTTTCTTCAACTACCAGAGCTGTTTCTTCAACTACCGGAGCTGTTTCTTCAACT
>JBDNFP010000195.1:0-20982 GCA_041689775.1 Spirosomataceae bacterium | reverse complement strand
TACGATTGGCACTCTTTTTAGAACTTTCGTAATTTCGTCGATGAGGCTCTGCTTCATGGGAAAAAAGGAGATTTGTTGTTGAGGAACTACAAAAATCCGATTTTCCCATTTAATCCTTTCATTTTAGTAGGGTACAGTACCAGCCGGATTATTTCGATAATAGTATAGCTTATAATTTCCTTTGCGCGCCGCAAAAAGGCGGGTACCGTGGTAATAAAATAATTCATTCCGGGGGCTCCTACCTTTTCCGCTCAATACCTCAGACAAGTCGCATCCATCGTATACACGATCGGTTGGAACCGGAGTACCCGAAAGTTTACAAATAGTCGGAAGCAAATCGAGCGTACTTCCCATTTCGGAAATTACCGCGGGCTTTACCCTACCGGGTCCCCACACAATAGCGGGTACTCTGACCCCACCCTCGTAACTTGTCCCTTTGGCTCCAAAAAGCGGCCCGGCCGATCCACCCTGCTCGTTGTAAACAACCCAAGGACCATTGTCCGACGTAAAAATCACGTAGGTATTTTTATCAAGGCCTTCCTTTTTGAGCGTTGCGAGTATCTGCCCCACACTCCAATCAATCTCTTCGATAACATCTCCGTAAAGGCCGCGCTCACTCTTTCCCTTGAAATCCGGCGAGGCAAACAAGGGAACGTGGGGAAGCGAATGCGCCATGTACAGAAAAAATGGCTTCTTCTTGTTGGCTTTGATAATTTTGACGGCCTCTTCGGTGTAGCGCTTTACGATCGTATTCTGATCCGCCGGGCGCTCAATGATGGTGGTATCGCGCATCAGAGGTACCTGAAAGTACTCAATTTTCGGGTCGGCGAACCGGAGTTTACGATCCACCGTATTGACCTGATCCATGTCGTTGCTGTACGGAATGCCGTAGTACGAATCAAAACCATGACTCGTGGGTAGATACGGAGCAAGGTGCCCGAGGTGCCATTTCCCAATAGCCGCGGTACGGTACCCATTACCTTTCAATAAGCGGGCAATGGTGATTTCGCTTTGGGGCAAACCTCCGTCAGAATCCGGAAAAAGTACTCTTCGGGTATCACTACACATACCGTTCCTAACCGGAAGACGTCCCGTTAGCAGCCCTGCCCTCGATGGGGTACACACATTGGCCGCTACGTAGAAATTAGTCCATTTTTGACCTTCGGTGGCCATCCGGTCAAGGTTAGGAGTTTTGATACTCGGATGACCATAACAGCCCAAATCGCCGTAACCCTGATCGTCGGTAAAAATCACAATAAAGTTAGGTTGAGTACCCGATTTTTGACCAAAGCTCACTTGACTAATCAGTGATAACCCTACGATTAACACAGAAAAAATGCTCCTATTTTTAAGCAAGTTTTTGGGTAGTATGATTGGAGTTCTGAATCTCATGGATAGGTTTATGATGTAAGGAATTGGATAAATATCTCGCGTGATCTCTGTAAACTTAGGTATTCTGAATTTACCTTTAAAATCTATTCATTCCCGTTTTATACTTGTAATCTGATAACCTGAATACTTTCCAAGTTACCTGACGCCTACCAACTGCTCGTTTAAGGCATCAAACATAGCGTTGTATTCGTTTATAAGCGCTTGGAAGGCTCGTGGGTGCTCTCCAAGCACAAAGTTGACCACAAAGGCCTGAAATGGGGCGCTTTTAAGATTATCACTAAACTCTATCGACGAATCATAACGGGCAAATAGATTATTCCCGGCCTTTTCGATTAGCTTAGTTTTCAGAGGTGGCTTCGTTTCAATCAGTTCCAGGCTTATCGTGATTTGCTTTTCAAACAGCGATGCCTGTAAATTTTCTTTGTGTTGTTCCAACGAGTTGGTCATCGCTGCTTTTTCTTTGGCCAGGTCCTCCCTCTTACTCTTTTCCTGGGTTGTCTTTTTTCGATTTTCGATCGGATCGGACAAATTATTGACCGCTACCATTGCTTGTAAAAAACCCCCGATATTACGAATAGATTGCCCTTCGTCTAGTCGATTTAGGGTATAGTTAACCCCTTTCTTTATTTGCCCCAAGGGATAGTCGCGAAACCACTTTTCAACCGTTCCGCTATCCACATACTCCTTCACAAGTTGGTACACACTCTCAAACTCTTCCCCTTTCGGGACGGCAGAGATACCATTTGCCTCCTTAGGCTTGGTGCGATCCTTAGCGGATTTAATATTGAAGAAACGAATGCCTGACACTTTTTTACGACCTACCCCTTTTTTTCGATCGTAGGTTGGCTCGTACTCGAAGGAAATATCCGCCTTCTCGTTGATCTCTTTGTAGGCAGGTTCCAGTACTCGTTGCTTTACGTGTTCCCACGTTTTCAAGGTATCCTTCAACACTTTTTTTAATCGACCATCGTACTCTTTCGCTCCGATCATCTCACGGAACTCATCAAACTGCACTGTTTTTGATCCAATGTATTCATACAGCTTCAACAGCTCATAGGTTCTGATCACGTAGGCCGAATCGATCTGCATCGTTATTTCGGGATCGTACTGTGTGTACCGCTGTTTCAGTTGGAGTAGATAGGGACTCAGCTCTCCGTTGAACTTTAAGCTAATAAATCCGTCCTCCTTACCATACCCGGTAATATCCTGCGGGCGATCCACCATGGCCATCAGCGGATAACTTTTCAACCTGTTTTCACCCGACTCATCGACGTACGGAATGTGCACTACCCGATTCAGCAAAAGTTCTTCTGCTTTGCGAATTTCCTGATACAGCTTGCCGTTAGACTTTTTGCCATATTCCGCAATAAAGTCGCGGATGAATATATCCACCTGCTTGAAATCGGTATCCGAATGACGAATTTCCTTTACCATTTTTTCAAACAGCCTGATCTCCCAAAGCGTAAATCGATAACGGGCTTCTACCAGCTCGTTACTCTTTTTAATGAAGGTAATTGCTTTAAACTTCTGGGCTCTATCGCTTTCTAGTTCGGTATTCATAGTCAAGGGCTTGCAATACAAAAGCAATTTCAATAAAAACACTCAAAGTTCCAACTTGTGTTTTTATGTGAGGAATACGTGCTTTTATTGTGAGGAATATGTGCGTGATACGAGAGGAATATGTGCTTAAACTGTGAGGAATATGTGCGTGATACGAGAGGAATATGTGCTTAAACTGTGAGGAATATGTGTTTTTATTGCTTGTAATAAATTGATTTTCAGTAGGTTACAGAGCCTAAAGTATGTATAAGAGAATAAATAAAAAGAAAACAACAATTTGTAGTTGTTGAAATAATTCACAATAGTAAAAAGAGAAAATCATTAGCAATGGCGGTTCCATTGTGTGAATAAAAGGCTTGTATTCAATAGTTTGAGCTATTAAATTTGGCAGGAATATGAAACACGGGGGGCGCGCGAAGTCATTTGTTCATAAATCAATAATTTCGTTTAAACACATATTCCTCACATCAGTATTTTAGTTATTTGGTTCAGGACTAGATACCCTGGGAAATGGGCCTCATTCACCAGAACCAGCCTTCGCCTTAGAGCGAGAACCGAGTAATTGCTGCTAATAAACGCACATATTCCTCACAGTAACTTTTAAACTGTAGGGTACTAGTTCAAGCTTTTTAACTCGTTGGCTGCCTGAATAAGCTGCTCACAAATCTTTTGAGTACCTTTTGCATCAGCATCCAGACGGGTAGCAAGAGTATTTATTTTTTGAATCAGCGCCGATTTTTGATTTGCACCTCCCTTGATCAAGTCTTTCGTGCTTTTAACAGATATTTGCTTAGACGTAGGCAAATTCTCTCCCCTTGCTAGTGCCTGAATGTCCGACTTTCGCATTTTGAGTTTTCCACTTAGCACCTCTTTTTTCTTTTCAGAGGATAGTTTATCGAGTCCTTCTGCAAACTCGGCATCCCGCTTAATCGTCTTTTGGCTAACATTGAATTGCTCGGCTAAACGCTCCGCTGTCGTACCTTCGAATTCATAAGGGACATTTTGACCCTTATGGTCTGAACGTTCGTATTTTCCCTTGGATAACTTCTGTGCATTATACTTTTTTCCTCGCAGATAAGAAATTTGCTCGGGCGAAAGATTACGCCTACCCAATTGATTATCAATCATATAGTCTTTCACTTCCGTCAACCTGGGAAACGAAATCAGGTGAATCCTAAAATCAAGCTGATGTTTGGTACATATGCGAAAACGGTTGTGTCCATCCACCAAAATGTATTGTCCTTTTTCGATAGTACCTTCTGATTGGTCAACTTCCCAAATGAGTAACGCTTCCCGACAGCCCTCTTTCAATATGTTGGTTTCCAGCTGAGAAAACTCATCTGCGAGCAGCGGAGGAATCAGGTCTTCAAGTTCAGGAAGTACTTGGATACGCTTCCGTATATCTTCATGCCGTAAAAGTCCTTGGTCTTTGATCATCCGGTTTTCTCCTAAAAAGCTCTGGTATTTTTTCATAGTACTTACCTTCGTTATTAGGCGTTTGTGGTTAGTTCAATGGCTAATTTCATGTAGTCTTCGGCTGCGTTTGATTGAGGCGCATAAGTAAATATGTCCTGCTGGGCGATCTGAGATTCTTTTACCGCCACATTATTCCGGATTTCTGAATCGAAAATCCGGAAATCGACTAAAGTTTGTTTGATATAATCAATCATATCGCGGTGCACCTTCAAACGCCGGTCGACCATGGTCAAAAGTATTCCCTCCACTTTCAAGGTATAATTAATCCGATCCCGAACCTGGAAAATACGGTCAAAAAGGTTTGAGACGCCTTTCATGGCGGAGGCTTCTGGTTGAAGGGTTATTAGACAGGCATCCGAGGCAACCAAGGCTGAATTTGTGAAGATGTTAAGGGCTGGTGGACAGTCGATCAAGATATAGTCATAGCGATCTAACAGGGGTGCTAACGCATTTCGTAGCTGGTTTACTCCCCCCACTGCCTGTACTAGTTCGAGGTCGGCATACGCTAGTTCAAGATCACTAGGAGCAAGATCATAGCGCTCATCGATTGAGTGGGTAACCAGAGGTATGTTTTTGAGTAAAGTATGAACTACCTGAACTTCGGGTTCGTCAATTCCTAATGATTGTGATAGGTTTCCTTGGGAGTCCATATCTACCATCAATATCCGGTAATTTTTAAGTGCTAACGCTTTGCCTAGGTTGATGGTAGTAGTAGTTTTTCCGACGCCGCCTTTATGGTTAATCACAGAATAAACTTTTGCCTTTCGTCGGGCTGAACCAGAAAATCCATATTTGGAAAGTACAGGAATCAGAGTTAATAAGTGCTTTTCGTTAAGCGTGCGGCGGCCGGCCATAGCTTTGGAAAGAGTAGAAGAAGGTAAACCAGCCTCTTTCTCGAGAATGGAAAGGGATAGAGCCGGGTTTTGACCCAGAAACTCTACAACGGCATCATTTGTGAGCATAGGTGGCTTATTTGTCTAAAATCATAGACAAATAAGCATTTTTATTTCGTAATTGTCAATAATTATGGACAAAAATATTTACTTTTTTAACTAAACTAGATTAGCGGATTAGAAAATTGTTCGCCGTTTAATAACTTAATATCACTTATTCATGAAAATTTTATAAATTCATGTGCTGTACGTACATCCAAATAAAACCAATAATTCCCAATCAATTATGAGCCGAATTTTACAATTAAAAAATATGGCCATTGCCATTAGAGAGAAAATATTACCCAAGACGGAGTTTGATAGGGCTACCATACCATGGATCGATCACGAAGATCCAGATATTAATTCCTTTGTAAAAAACTTTAAGCCCCGCTTTCCGCTTACTTTCAATCTGGAAGAAAAGTTGCGTTTTTGGCAAAAAAATGGCTACGTGGTCCTTGAAAATGTTATTCCTGAGAATTTGATTGATGCCTACTGGCAGGATGTGGAAGAACTCCTTACTAATCCAGATAAATATACACTGACGGCTCGGATAGATCTACCAAAGTTCCAACCCAATCAGGAGCGTATGATCAAAGATTTTCCAAAGGAAGATTTGAAAGGGAAATATGTGAAACTGAATGATTTTCATAATCTTTCTGAAACCGGAAAGGATCTTATGACGCATCCGGCCATTGTGAACTTTCTGGAAGCAGTTTTTCAGCAACAAATCGTAGTGATGCAAAGTCTGACCTTTATGTTTGGCAGTCAGCAACCCACTCACCAGGATTTTCCTTGGGTAACGGCGAAGATCCCTAGCCATTTGGCAGCGGCATGGATACCTCTGGAAGATATCCGCCCTGATTCTGGACCACTGTATTACTACGTAGGCTCGCACAAGTTGCCTAAGTTCAACTTTGGCAATGGAATTCTGTCTAATGAGCGATCTACTCGAAACCCGCTCGAATTTGCCGAGTACTTGGATACAAACTGTCCAGCACAAGGGTATTCCAAAGAAACATTGCTTATCAAACGGGGGGACGCATTAATCTGGCACTCGGCACTAGCTCATGGTGGAGGTCTCATTACCAATCCGGACAGTACCCGTAAATCGTACGTATGTCACTACTCAACTCAAAAAGCATTGCCGTTTCATCGGTTCAAACCCCAAGAAAAGCCTGTGATACAAAATTACCATGGTGTACAGATTTACAAACATCCAGAATTTGGTGACCAGGAGAATATTCTAAAAGCTACGTTAACTAACTCAAAATAGAGTTTTCTTGACTTATTAGGTTTAACAAAAATAGGAGGCACGTTACATTTATTCATAAGGGTCAAATTGTCCCTTATGAATAAATGCAGAAGTTGATGTCTACTTTTAAATAGAGAAATATCAATCAGCTTCGCATCAGTAGGGGCATGGCTAGCATTGGGGCGTCATGAATTAAAGCCAATCTTATTTTCTACAAGAAACATAACCCAATGAAGTGTAATCTGCCCAAATGGACGGCGCAAACGTGCCTAATAATATTGCTGACCGTGACCTTGATAGCTTCTGTGACGCCTACTCCTGAAAAGCTGGAATTAATCCTGCTCATTGGGCAATCCAACATGGCCGGTCGGGGCGAACTGATGAATAGTAGTGGTGATACTAATCTAAACATCTGGGCTATGAATGCTCAAAATGAATGGGTAGTTGCCAAAGATCCCGTACATTTTGATAAGCCTAAAGCAGTGGGAGTTGGCCCCGGATTAGCTTTTGCCCAGGAGCTAGTGCGATCAAGACCAAATCTGGAAATAGGATTGATACCATGCGCAGTGGGGGGGAGTGGCATTGATGATTGGCAACCTAGTAGTAAACACGAGCAAACGGGGATTTACCCTTATGATGTTATGTTGAAACGGGTTCGTGCCGCTCAAAAATATGGAAAGATTAAGGCCATTCTCTGGCATCAGGGAGAATCGGATAGCAGCCCGGAAAAAAGTAAAGTATATGAGGCGAAGTTAGCCGCCTTTTTTACTCGACTTCGGCAAGATATAAAAGCCCCGAAAACTCCCATATTACTGGGTACCTTAGGCGATTTCTATGTTAATAAAAATCCCAACGGACAGATAATTAATGATATCATGACTCACTACGCTAGTACGCATAAAAATGTATTCGTATTAGCATCGGCTGGCCTGACCGATAAAGGGGATACTACCCACTTCGACGCCAAGTCTGCCCAAGAACTAGGTAGAAGGTACGCGAAAAAACTACTAGAAATTAAAGTAAAAAAGTAAGTAATACTTTGTTTATCAAAGAGATAGGGTCATAAGGGACAATTTGTCCCTTATGACCCTATCTGATGTTAAGAGTCTTTTATAATTTATTCGATTACCAACCAAGTATAGCCTTCGGCGGGTAGGGCTACCATGATTTCTACCTCATAATTCCGGTTGATTGAATAAAGTTTTACCTTTCCTTCCTGCTCCCGAATAGAAGCATTTTTGGTTAACCCTGTATAGTAGAGAGGTAGTTTTAGCGTACGGGTTACCGCCTCTTTGGTAGGGTTATACAGCATCACGAATCCTTTTTCTTTCAGCGCGGAATTTACGTGCATGATACCATCCCAATCACGACCATCCGGGCGGCGCAGGTGAATCAGGTCGGAGTTCAGAATGGTACGATATTTCTTGTACCAGCCAATTACTTCCTTGACGGTACTTTTGGTAGCCTCGGTATCGTATAACCGCGGACCCCGGTAGCAGGCTTGCACCCCGGCTCCGTAGTACTGTACCATCAACTGTTTGTAGTCAGTCAAGTGTTCTGAGAGCGGTTCGAGAATAGCTTCCGGGCCACCCCCTTGGTATTTGGTCAGGGGTACAAATCCCCAGCCCATGGAAGGTGATTTTTCCCAGGTACCATCATAAATATTCTGACGATTCAGGATTTTTTGTTGCTCGCGGGAAAGGGAAAAATTTACTTCCCGGTAGCCAATGGCTATTTTATGCGTACCATCCAAAAAGTACCAGTCAGGCGCATTGATGTACACGCCTCGCTCATTGAGCCAGCGGTAGAGTCCCTTTTGCAGTTCCATTTGTACCCATCGGGAGTCTTCTAATCCTTTGTGGCCCACGTGAGTGGTAGACGCGCACAGATCACCGGGGTAGGGACCATCGTGTTCCAAAAGGTCAAACCCGGTTTGACTGATAAAGGTCCGGAGCTTTTGGAGGTAATCAAGACCCCACTGACTAGCCAGGCAGGGAGCATTGCCAAACTGTGCTCCCTTATCGGGAAGCCCGGTTACGGGATCAATAACATCTACTTCGTCGCTGATGCGCCGACTACTAAACAGGGAGTATCCTCCCAGTTTGACGCCTTTGCTGTGGGCGTAGTCTACGAGGCCTTTGAATTTGGAGATATTAGCTGCCGAAGTATCTTCCATATTCAACCCGCTACCAAAGCTAAGAATCACCATTTCGTAGCCGGTTTCTTTACATTGATCAATGACCTCCCTTACTTTTACGGGATCTGTACTTACAAGATGCATAAAAACCGGATTTTGGGTAGTCCAGGGAGCTACGGCCTGGTACATTTTTCGCCTCGAAAGACCGTTACGCTCCCGGTCATAGGTATCGAGCAGGAGCTCATAGGTATGGATAGATCGCTGAGTAGCACCGGGGGGCAGGCTTATATTCATGCCCGCCTTGGGGTAAATTTCCACGACGCAGGGAGTCTGATAGTTGTAGTTTACTTGTGAAGTGTAGTTGGAGTCTACTTTCCAGTGGGTGGCCTGATCTGACAGCTCATACCGCATGGCATTGTTGTAGGCATAGTTGTTTTCAAAATAGATACGCCTTGGTTTCTCCATCTGCTCTAGTGAGCCAACCACCGCTGATTCTTCTTCGGGAGTAGCCAAAACCTCGTTCGTAATCTGATTTATTTTTAAGGCTCTATTACTGCCATTTTGCACCGTAACCCATTTGGCAAGCACAGGTATGCCGTCATAGATGGCATAGTGAACATCTACGGAAATACCTTTCAAGGTTGGTAGTGTGGATGTAAAGTGGAGTGTCAACTCCTGCCCGGTGGGTTGGCGGGTATTCATCGTCCAGGTGGTTGGCTTCCAGTCGACGTAAGGAGTGAGTGGTGCAATGGTCAAGTCGTTGAGCTGAAAATCCGATGCTTCTGAGGTGAAGCCGTTCACCCATTCTTCCCGTAGATAAGCGTGCTCTTTTTGGCCGTACAAGCCGCCAATATTGTACAATACTCCATCTAGCTCAATACGAGCTTCTGGCCGCACAGAACGGATATATTGCTCATTGGTAGCCAGGTTTCGGTAGTCGATGGTTGCCGCGTTGGGAGAAACACGTATTCTACGAAGGATCAACCCATTGGTCAATACGAGGTCTTTACTGCCCGTAGTTTGCTGAATTTTTGCTTGGTAGGGATTCCCATTAATGAGCCAGTCCGTCGTAATTTTTCCGGGTTGATAGGAGGGAAGTTTTTGAATTTTGGTAGTAATAGCTTGACCGTTGGTACTGAAAACGAGTAGTAGCAGGCCAAAGAGCGGATAGTAAAAGCGCATGGGGAAAGGAAACTTTTAAATAGGTAAATAACTACTTAAAAGCGAAGGCCCTCCTTTTTTACCCGTAAACTACCACAAAGGTACTACGAGGATTTATCTAGAATGTGTAGTTAAGAATCAGGTTCACATGATTCATGTTTACTTTATTAATCACGTACCGATCGTTCCCGTATGTATTCCCGACGCGTTCTTTCCGAACGTACAAGAAGTGTGCTTCCAGTCCTTTCAGATACCGACCAAACCGATACGTTAGGTCCGCGTTGAGCTGCGCATAAGCGGGGATTCCGTATTTATTTAACGCAAAATTTTTGGTATCGGGTAGTTTAAAGTATCCGGCGCTTAGTTCGACTTTAAGTCTTTTTTTGCTTTTGAAAATCGTATTGACACTCACGGCTGTCACGTCGCCGAAGCCCTCGTTTCGCTCGCGGGGCATGAACGTATAAAATGGGTCACGGCCCCATTCACGCGGCATCAGGTATCTTCCTTGTGCGGTTATACGGGTAGCATTCAGAAAAATATCAAGGGTAGGTGATTGCCTGCCGACACGGCCTGAAAAAACCATGGATTGTCCGCCCGGTTGGGCGTAGGTTTCGGTAAGGTCAGCGTTTCCGCCGTTACCAACGGTATTTTGTTGAATGACTTGCAGGCCAGCAAACCAATTTTTGCGGGCTACTGCCTTTGATTTCCATTCGGCTTTTAGGTAGTTGGTATTCGAGATATTATCTACATAGGTATCCCAGAGTTCAAAGTTGAATTGTCCGGGTTGGTAGACTATCCCCACGATCCCGACTCCACCGGATGAGAGATTGCCCCGGTACTGATAGGCTACACCTTCCGGATTTACGCCAAGGGGATAAATACCGATACTTTGGCCAACGGTATACCATTGCAGCGTAGAACGGGGAGCAATTTTCCAGATGTATTCTGAGTGTATTTTTAGCTTAGGGAGCGGACGAATATCCCAGGCCACTGACTCCACAAAGGTAGGACTTAGGCGTCCATCTTGCGGGTTAATAAACGGTGTTTTGGGTAGCTGACGACCAATGGTTAGCTCCGAGTTTTTAGGCCACACTATGGTGAGGTATAACTTCTCTAAACGATTGAGATCGTTGCGCTGCCCAGGGTTTGTGACATCGAAAAGTCCAACTTCGTAGCGGTTCGCCTGCCCGGTAGAAGGGTCAGGAATGGCAAGGTTTGAAGACGCCAAATTTCCCATGAAAGTACCTCTGATACCAGCCTTGAAGTACTTAAATAGGAGAGGAGATTCATACTCTACACTAGCAGCCATACCCAGGGCCGAGTAGTCACTAAGTTGTTTTTGATTATCAGTTGCGGCAAAATAGGCGCGAATATTTCCTTGAAAATGCCCTTTATTACTCGTTATAGTATCGTTTTCTTGCTTGCTAGGATATGAAAGAGGCTGACTTACTACTTTCAGGCTTGTAAGTAGCGTCAAAATTAAACTAGCGTAAAGTGGGAGGATGATCCTTTTCATGCCCATCGGAATTATTGATTTAGTACAAAAATACACCATCAATAGCCCCGAAAGCGTGACAAGTGTCACAGTCAGGAATGATTCTGTGGGCTACCCTTTTCAGGGTTTATGCATGCATAGTATCCTGAGATATTCCGGTCGACGCGGGTATTCGGTTTGAGGGTCGTGAGGGTCGATCGATGGCTGAACTGGTACGGGACTTCGTCTCTGAGAGGACAAAGGAGGGTTTACGCGCCCGCAAGCCTAGATGTGCCGATCAACACCATTATTGGGGTTCGTCTTAGGTACGACCGTTATCAATCTTTGAAAGAATATCTGGAAAACGAAAATTAATAGCGTAGTAATCTATGTAACAGTTTGTTTATTGCTTTTGATAGTGGATTTATCCTAATTGTGTTAACTACCTCTATCTACTGATTTTATGATAATAGATACGTTTATTAAACGGTAACATTGAATTAATCAATAAGTGCTATATTCAGCAGCTTATTCACAAAATCCGTTTATTCATTTATAATGAACTAATTGCAAAACAGAAACTATGAAAAATTTATTGAGATTTTTTGTTTACCTTTTGATACCTTTTACGTTTACTCAATGTAAAAAAGCAATTTTTGATGAGCCAAATAGTGCTGCGATGCTTGAAAATGCTAGTGCCCGACTAGAATCGAAAAGCAGTGACTCAGATAGCGCAATGGTTTTAGGAAAAAAATTAGAAAATCCGTACAGTGTCAAGAATATGGAGATAGCACTCAATAGTCTTGAAAGAAAAAGCAGTAAAAACCCTATTGGCAAAATTGAAAGCAATTATCTCTATATTAGGCTTTTGCCGACAACCAATGACGAGTACAATCTCATCAATTCTGATCCAACGATCGATACCTATGAATACCCCCTTAGATTATGAAATATTAAAACAGGGTAATAAATACAAAGACAAGACCGTGATTACCAACAAGTTTACGTGGATATATTGCGCTGTACCGATATCCAAAAAATTTGATGCAAAAATTAAAATAGAAATTCTTGATGAGCTGTACCTGCCATTTGGGAATGGAAAAGAAAAGGAAACAGAATTTCAAAAAAAGGAAGATCCATTTTTAAAAGCTCTTGAAGATGAATCATTGGTATTAACTGGATACAAGAAAAACAATCCTAAAAATGGCAGAGTGGCGCAGTGGTATGCAAGCGGAAGAATCAGAGTTTGGGACGATGCAATGAATTTCAATTTTAATACAAATTCATATCAGGCTGGTGCAGGATTTGTACCTGTACCTCAGTGTCATGTCAGAGCCAATAGATGGTTTACTACCAAATGGACGCTCACAGATGATTTTGGTAATTTTGTAATCGATCATGGGTGGGGTAATGGCGATGAAGTAAATTACAGCATCAAATGGGAAAGAGCCGACTTCGATATTCGAAGTGGTAATTATGGACAAGCATACTACAATGGGCCTAAAATCTTGTACTCTTGGAATTTAGATATTCAAGAAAATGCAACGCCAGATAATTATATGTATGCTCATGTACATCGAGCTGCAAATATCTACTACTATCGAAACACGTATGGGGTAAATAGCCCGCCAACCAATACTTTTTTAAACGATAGAATGCACCTTGGAACTAATATCGGCGAGGGCCGCTCACATTATTTTACATTTAACTCAGGATGGCAAGCAGCCGAAGTTCGTCTGATTTTCAGTTTAACGAATGATAATTCCCTAAGTATTTTTGCAACTACGATTCACGAACTCACGCACGCTGCCCATTGGGCTATTGGAATGTCTACCGCTACCTACTGTGCTAATAGTGGCCAAGCGGGTAGGTTGGCCGAAAGCTGGGCACAAATGGTGGGTTGGTTTATAACCAAGCAAGTTTATCTCCCCGCAGGTCTAAATCCCGCAGGTCTAAATTTTACCCAATTTGACCAAGATGCGATTCAAGACAGGACTCTTGCGAATATGGCTGTGGTTTCTACGTGCTTTTCCAATGGTGCTTGGTATACCCCTTTGTTCATCGATCTAGTAGACAATTACAATCAAAATACATGGTCATCAAATTTTCCTGTCGATAATGCAAATGGGTATACCCTGCAACAACTACAATCATTTTTGAATGCAAGGCCAACAAACTGGTATATGTACCGTGACCATTTACAAAATAATTCAAGCAACCCAACGGAAGCCGCAGCCGTGCAACTATTTTCAGACTATGACTAAGATAATCGCAATCTTCGTATTATTTGTATTTATTACTAGCTGCGGAGTAATGGTTAGACCAAAAATAAAATTTATTCTTAAAAATGATACTTCCAAAGATTTAAATTTGAAAGTATTTGGCAAATCCAAACTATTAAGTAACATCAATATAAAAAGCCAAAGTTCTTTTGATACTACTGTAACCTATGCTTCTCCTGGTAGTAACAATCAAAATTCCCCTTTTGATGTTGAAAAAGTAGATTCTATAGTAGTAGTGTTTAGCGATTCAAAAGCAATAATAACCGTTTGTAAACTTGATACAGTTATCAGAGATTGTTGGAATAATACACCAATGTTTTTTACTTTAAAAAGCACTAAAAAACTCAAACCGGAATCGAGTAAAGTTTTTGCCTATGAAGAAAAAGACTATGCTGATGCAAAACCTCTTTAGAAAATCAAGTTTTTCGTAATCTTTACGAGTTTCGTTGTACGGGGTCTTCTGAAAGGAGACCCCGTACTCGTTTCTGATTTTAAAAACCAGCCGCGCATTTTCGGGCTATGTCCTTCGGCACATTTTGGCTTTTAGGAGAAGAGCTGTTAACTTCGATTTCAATGTTATACGAGTCGCATTCAGAAAAACATCAAGGATAGGTGATTGCCTGCCGACACGGCCTGAAAAAACCATGGATTGTCCGCCCGGTTGGGCGTAGGTTTCGGTAAGGTCAGCGTTTCCGCCGTTACCAACGGTTTTTTGTTGAATGACTTGCAGGCCGGTAAACCAATTTTTGTGGGCTATCGCTTTTGATTTCCATTCAGCTTTCAGATAACTGGTATTCAAGATATTATCTACGTAAGTATCCCAAAGTTCCAGATTGAATTGTCCGGGCAGATACACTACCCCCAGGATTCCGACGCCACCGGATGTTATATTCCCTTTATATTTAGAGTGAATGCCCTCGGGGCTTACACCTAAGGGATACAGGCCAATACTCTGGCCAACAGTATACCATTGGAGGGTTGACCGGGGAGCAACTTTCCAGATGTATTCGGAATGTATTTTTAGTTTAGGTAGTGGGCGTATATCCCAGGTAGCTGACTCCATAAAAGTAGGGCTTAGGCGTCCGTCTTGTGGATTAATGAAGGGTGTTTTGGGTAACTGCCGGCCAATGGTTAATTCGGATTTTTTAGGCCATAGTACGGTAACATATAGCTTCTCTAGTCGATTGAGGCCGGTGCGTTGCCCCGGGTTTGTTACATCGAAAAGTCTAACTTCGTAGCGGTTCGACTGCCCCGTGGAAGGATCAGGGACAGCAAGGTTTGACGAAGCAAGATTACCCATAAAGGTACCTCTGATACCGGCTTTGAAGTATTTAAATAGGAGAGGAGTTTCGTATTCTAAACTAGCGGCCATCCCAAGGGCATAGTAGTTACTAAGTTGCTTTTGATTATCAGTCGTGGCAAAATAGGTACGAATGTTTCCCCGGAAATGCCCTTTATTAACGGTAGTCGTATCGTTTCCTGGCTTGGTAGAATAGGAGAGTGGCTGCCCGGCTCCTTCCAGAATTGTAAACAGCGACAGAGTTAAACCAAAGCAAAGTGGGAAAATGACCCTTTTCATACTAATCAGGAATATTGATTTAGTACAAAAATACGTGATCAATATTCCCGAAAGCGTGACAAGTGTCACAGTCAGGAATGATTCAATTAAATACCCTTTTCAGGATTTACGCTGCCAGGTATGCATAAATGTTAGCCTGAATATATCCCGGTCGACGTAGGTATTCGGTTTTAGGGTAGATTGGTGGCTGGAAATATACCCGGCTTCAATAGAGACGGCGGGGCTAAGCCGCTTTTCCACAAAGAAGTATATTCTGTTTTGTTCCAGCTTGTGAAAGAGGTCATGGTTTCCGGTGTTGACAAATAACTCATCCGCAGCCTTTAAGCTCAGATTATATCGTTCGATGGTGTAAGTGACCTGTGCCCGATATCGATGCCTGAAAACAAAAGAAGTGCTTTTACCATATCCCGAAAAGTTGTTTTTGATAAACCGTTCGTCGAGCCGTATCCTACCACTTAGTTCAATATTTTTGACTACTTGCTGGTTAATGGATAAGTCCTGGTAGGGCCTTATTTCAGGAATTGCGTGGGCAAGTGATGTACTTGGCTCCTGACTTAGGGTGTTGAAGTAAGCCAAAGCCCCCGTAAAGCTGTACCGGCTGTTGGGTTCAAAAGCTACTCGACTCACCATCATGAATTGCTGCCGCTTGTTATCTTGAAAAAAGCGACGGGTTTCAATTTCGTTGAGCCAGGAAAGGCGGGAATTTAGGTTGTAGGTATCTTGGTATCTGGCCCAGTAGAGGGTTTGATGGGTTGCCTGCCTTTGTCCGTAAGAAGTGTTAGCTCCCAGAAAAAACGAAGCGAGCAGTAGAAATAAAGCTAATCGAAGAGGCATTCTTACGCTAAGGTGTAAGTGATAGAGTTAACTATGATCTCAGAGTCTTGCGATACTTGGTTTTACTGTTTTAGGAGTTTTATTTTTTTCTTTCCACTCCTTAATGGGCTTGTAAGGTCCGTACTTGTGCTGCTCCTCGGTGAAGGGATCAGCGTAGGGGCCGAAGGGGTGATCAAAAGGTTTAGCCGTAATATCGGGCCAATCTTTACTGGTATCTTTTTCCGGTCGGGGGCGCGAGTTTACGTAAGCAGCTACGTCCCAGGCTTCTTCATCCGTTAGCTGAGGATGTTCGTAAGTAGTACCAAACGGCATGTTGAGTTTTACCCAGCCGGCAAAATTAGAGATCCGGTAGAGTCCAGCGCCGTTGTTGTAGCTGTGCTTACCCCAAAGTGGTGGATACGTATATGACCTTCCGTTAGGGCCCATCATTCCTTCACCATTGGCTTGGTGGCAGCTACTACACTTTTGCTGATATACCAGATCTCCCGCGATAGGATCAGTGGGGCGATTCAGGCCTTTTAGTTTGAATATACCAGTTCCTTTGGGGGTTTGCTTGAAAGGCACATCGGAGCCAAGCCATTTTAAGTAAGCCAGCATGGCCCGCATTTCGTGGCTGTTAGGTTCCAGTCCCCGACCGTTCAGGCTACGTTCTAGGCAGTCGTTTACGCGTTTTACCTGATCTTCCACCATGCCGGAGCGGGCTCTTAGTTTTGGATAGTTAGCTCGGACCGCAAAATAGTTATTTCCCCAGGGTTGGGTACCGCCTTGCAAGTGACAATTCTGGCAATTCAGCCCATTAGAAATCGACATCACGGTTCCGTTAGGGCCAAGGTAGTCGGCGGTGTGAGCAATCAGCTCTTTTCCGTATTTGATTAACTCCTGATCCTTTTTATCTAATCTGCCCAACCGCCAATCAGACGGGGCGGTCCAGAGGTCCACAAAATTACTGTCGGGCATGACGACAGGAGTTGTTTCGGTAATTATTTCCTCCGGCTCGAACTTTGGTAACCCAGTAATTACGAAGTAAGTAATAACAAGTACAATGGCGATCACCCCGACAACTACACCTTTGAGGATAGAAACGGATACATTTAACCATTTGGATAAATCGAATGAGTTCTGCTTAGCCATACTTTCTTTGGTACAGGTATTAGAGGATGAAACAAACGGTATGCTATCGTAATAGAATTGAAAAGTTAAGAGAAAAAAGTCACATTACTGTCTTTTTGACTTGAAGGATTGCCGCCCGGAGAAAAAGTAGCCACGGAACTCCGTGTTGTACAAGATCAAACCAGTCCATGGATTTCATGCCTTCTGCACCACCCAGTACCCAGTGTACTTTGCCAAAGAGGTGAGGTTCGGGTACGAAGGGAGCCAAGCCGAGAGTCAGACTTACGACCAACCATATTTTCCAGTTATTCAGAAGTTCTTTCATGCTTTGTCCAGGGGTAGGTTATTTGAGACCAGAACGTTTTGGGGAATGCAGCCAAATCAGAAAAACCCAACTTGATTTCGCCATCTTCTTTGGGTATATAAGCATAACCAAAGAGATAGTCCCAGAAGCTAAATGTTATGCCGTAGTTGACGCCATACGACCCCTTGGGAAGCTTTTCGGCATGGTGCCACAGGTGCATTTGCGGGTTATTGAATACGTATTTGAAAGGGCCGAGTGGTAAGTATATATTGGCATGGTTGAGGTGCCCAATGGCCAACGTAAAGATGTGTACCAAGAAAAAATCCTGAATACCAAAACCGATCATGGCCAAAGGTATATATTCAAAAGTACGGTAAATAATGGTTTCCATCCAGTGGTACCGCAGGTGGGCGGCAAATCCCATTTCTTCAACGCTGTGGTGTACTTTGTGGAATTCCCATAACCAAGGTACCCGATGAAGCAGGCGGTGAACATTCCACTGGATAAAGTCACGCACTACCAAGAGAATTAGTAGTTGCCCCCATACCGGTAACTGCCCAACCTGAATGGCAACTAGATTCCTAATCCCGAACAACCCCAAAAAGTCGTTAAAGGCAATCACCGCTACGTTGGATATGGCGTTGTACGCGATGAGCGAAAATAGGAAAAAGTTAAAGAACAGATAAAAGGCATCCAGCCAGAAGTCTTTCCGAATGGCCCGTTGCGCTTTACGCCAGGGAAACAGAAGCTCTAATGACCACACCGCTAGCGATAAGCCGACTAACCAATAAAAGTAGTTATGCCAGCTGGGGTGGAGGAGTTCGTCCCATAAATAATTAAAATAACCGGCATAGCCATTAACAAATGCCTGAATATACTTACCCATAAAATAGTTAGTGGGGAGCATCCCCGTGTTTTATTACTTTTTTACGATGGGATAATTAGCCGCCTTCCAGGCGTTCATTCCTCCCATTGCATTATATACTTTCATAAAACCCATGTCATACAGCTGCTTGGCGGCTTTACTGCTACGGCCGCCTACGGCACAATACACAAACACTGGCTTGTTTTTATCTAGGGTTGCTACTTTTTGTTGGAAGGCATCTCCCAAAAAATCGGCCTGAATGGCACCCGGAATAATACCTTGGGCAACTTCGCCATCGGTACGTACATCCAGTACTATTTTGGTCGGTGTTTTATCGACCAACGCTTTAAATTCCTGAATCGACAGATCTTCCACTTTCTGATTCTGGGCGCTGGTGCATTGTACCAGACCAATAAAAAGGATAGCGTAAAGGCTGAGTACTCGTAGGGTTGACATAGTTGGTTGCATGGTTTTTCAAAAGTAAGGTTTCAGGAGAAAGAGATAAGTGACGAATGTTACACAAGGTATAAGCGGGGTAGATTCCTATTTATACTTAGCACGAAATCGTAAGGTATTAACCGTCGACTATTCTTTAATGGCAATCATCCGCACCACATGTGCCATGCCCTCATGGTAGGGGCCTTCGTCGAGTTCTACTATTTTTTCTTCCAGGGTCTGAAAGGTTAATCCGGTAAATTCACTTCGTAACTCTTCCAGGGAGAAAAGCATGGTTGGGCCTTTGGGACCACCGGAGGAATACTGAATTTGGTCCTTATGAAAAGCTTCTAGAATAATATGCCCCGTTGGACGCAAACTTTTGACAAGTGCCTGATGAAAAGCGGGACGCAGCGCCGAAGGAATATGGGAAAAGAACAGCCCGATCAGATCGTAAGTACCGTCCTGGGGCAGAAAAGTTACGGATATCTAAGGTATCATAGGTGATGGATACCTGATTTTGCCTGGTAAGTTCTAAGGCTTTCTGTTTTGCCTCGTCGCTAAAATCGAATGCAGTGACGTCCCATACTTTGGTGGCAGCGTAGACCGCATTACGGCCTTCGCCCTCGGCCGGGGGTAAGTTGCGCTAGTGTTTCCTGAAAAAAAATATTGGGGTTGATACCATAGGCATAAACAGGCTCACGGTATTGCTGTTCCTAAAAATCTTTCATGAGTTGGTCACTTGGTTAAGCACGTGCTCCAACTGCTTCTTTTGCACCACGCCCGATTGTCTCCACTTAGCTTCGCCGTTCTGAAACATGATAAGCGTAGGCACCCCCTGTATTTTATACTCCTGAGCTACGGCGGGATTTTTATCCACGTCAATTTTCAATACCCGGACTCTATCACCCATTTCGCTGGCGAAGTCTTTGAGGGCGGGGGCCATCATTTTACACGGGCCACACCACTCGGCAAAAAAGTCGACTAAGACAGGAGTGGGGCCGTTGATGATATCTTTAAAGGTTTCTTTTTTATTACTTGTCTGCATAGTGATAAGCTAGTTGTTTGAAAAAATCAAATAATATATATCCTACCAACGTATCATAAGGAACAGAAGTTTGCCAATGCGACTTTATTGGACAGGTACCCGACAAACCCCCTATTTCTTTCCAGTACCAATAGCCGGCCAAGCCACCCACGATTATTCCGGTGATTTGCAAGGTATGCTTAATTAATTTCTTCATAAGTCACTTCTTTCGCCAGGTCCGTTGCCTTGGTGCTATTGGAACGTGGTACAGAACATCCGCCCGAACTCCCACAACCAATATTCAATACGGCCTGAATACCGACGACAAATGCGAGCACACCCATGATAGGCTGATGATCGAGATAGGCTTAATAACCTAGCCAAGCCGCTAGCCCCAGTTTCAGGATTCGCATGAAGTCCCAATCTTTAAGTAGGAGTTTTAAGTTATCTGTTTGCATGGTTTGTCTGTATGATTAAGTACAAATATCAGTAATAGGATAGTGACAAAAAGTGATATTTGTTATACTCACCAAAGCCGTGGCAAAAACAAAATCGGGAATAGAAATACATTCTATTCCCGATTGAAAAAAACTATTCTCTACTTGTTGATGAAGTGTACTTTTACTGCAGGGTGATTGCATAAAACAGTTAGTTAGCGATCTGTGTGGGATGGACGTATCCGAAATATTTTTTGAGATCGATGATCCCCGGCAAGATGGCAAATGCTTTCACTTGTTGAGTGACATCCTAATGATTGTCTTGTGTGGCTACCTATCAGATTATGAGGGATTTGAAGAGGTGTATGGTTACGCATGTGATAAAGAGGAAGTACTGCGGGAGTTTTTGGAACTTCCCTGTGGCATTCCTTCTCATGACACGTTAAATCGAGTCTTTCGCCGCCTTGACCCCACTCAATTAGAAACCTTGTTGACTAATTGGGTAAAGATATAGTGGCTTAGCTCAAAAGCAACTCGTTGTGGACGGTAAGCAACTCCGGGGAACGGTGGAGGCTTGCCTACGGCCAGCCTCGGTTAAGATCGTCAGTATTGACGCCATCGGGTGCCAGAGATCGATCGCCGAAGGCATTATAGGCCAGCGGGCAGACTATCTGATTGGCCTGAAAGCAAGCCAAGGTGGTTTATGTGAGCAGGTGGCAGAT
>JBDNFP010000194.1:0-7792 GCA_041689775.1 Spirosomataceae bacterium | reverse complement strand
GACCAGAATTGGGTATTTTGCATCACAAAGGAGATAGGAAAGTAGTTATTTTAGTACTGATTCAGGTTCAACCGACCACAAAGGTTACTAAATACGAGACTTTTTTCTAAACTTTTACCATATTTTATATAATTATAAGAGTATTGATTTTTATAAGAAAACCCTGGTGTGCCGGTGGAGTTTAAACGCCGGGAAGAGATTGCCCAAAATCCGGTAACGGATATGCGGGGCTACGGTACCTACCACCTGCCCGCCGATACTTTCTCGGATGATAACTCGCTCACGTTTTGTCTCGCGGAAGCCCTAGCGCAGGATTTCGATCTAAAAGCTGTGGCGCAAAACTTCATAGCCTGGCGCGAGGAAAACTTTTGGACCGCCCGGGGTGAAGTATTTGATATTGGAGCAGGAACGAGCGAAGCCATAGACCGACTCCAAAAAGGAGCAAGGCCTGATCACGCCGGAGGTACCGAAGAAAAGTCAAATGGAAATGGCTCGTTGATGCGTATTTTGCCTCTGCTTACCTACGTGTTTGACAAGCCCATTAACGAACGCTACGAGCTCACCCGGCAGGTGTCAAGTATCACGCACACGCATGTTAGCTCGGTGGTGGGGTGCTTTTACTACCTGGAATTTGCCCGGAAACTGGCTTTTGGCTTGGACAAGCTAGACGTGTACGAAAACCTGCAACTGACGATTCCTCCTTTCCTTCGTACGCTGCCCGTGGAGGCCTCCGAAATTACAGCCTATAACCGATTGCTTAACCGTTCTATTCACGAGCTGCCGATGGAGGAAATATTTAGTACTGGCTACGTTATCCATACGTTAGAAGCGAGTATATGGTGTTTACTCACAACCAATACCTATGCGGAAGCCGTGCTCAAAGCTGTGAATCTAGGAGAAGATACCGATACCACGGGTGCCGTAACGGGTGGACTCGCCGGGCTATTGTACGGTCATCAGACGATCCCGAAAGCGTGGCTTGATGGGTTGGCGAGACGAGGAGATATTGAGGAACTGGCCGCAAGACTACAAAAAAAGCGACCGTTATAAAGTCATCGGCCGGGGCAATCCACTGGCCGATGACCACTTAAATTTTATGAAATAAGCCGACGGCTTACCTCTTCCCCGATTTTCATCAGGTCGCCAGTTTCCGTTTCTGTAAAATCATAGGGTACAGGCTTTGCTATTCCGATGACGCCATACAGTTTGCCATCCAATAACATAGGTGTAGCGATGGAGCCTTCTACCTTCGTTTCTTTGGCGGCCGGCCGGGCTACCCCCGACGCATCGGTTTGCAGGTTACACATCTCTACTGGTTCCCGGCGCTCGGCGGCAATACCCGCCATTCCCTTACCGATGGGTATCTGACTCATTTTGGGTAGTAAAAACTCAGGTATGCCCTGCATAGCCCGGAGCATAAGAAGTTGCGTTTCCGGATCGAGCGTATGGATGGTACCTGTGGTACAATCAAAAGCGGCAATGGTGTCGACAAGAAGCTGTTGCCAGTCAATTTCCGAAGAGTTGGCTGGTAAGGAAGCAAGTATACTGGATGTTTGGGTTGTCATGATAGGTATTGTTTAGAATTAATTAAAATCTCATTTCTTCTTGACCAGCTTTTCTCCCCCAATAAAGACTCCGGCGATCTTCCGTACATTTCGGATGTCGACTAACGGGTCGGCATCAAGCACGATGAAATCACCCCAATACCCCGGAGAAAGGGTACCTAGATCTTTTAGACCGAGGTACTCGGCCGCATTCCTGGTCGCTGATACGATTATCCGCATGGGTGTAAGACCAGACTGTGCCATCATTTCCATCTCTAGGTGCTCGAAGTAGCCCATAAAACGGGTGGGGATACCACTATCGGTGCCAAATATAATGGGTACTCCGGCATCAGCGAGGATTTTTAAATTGGTCATAGCGATGGGGAGTTGTCGTTTATAGATAATAGCGCTCTTACTGTCTCTAATTTGTTTCTGTCGGGTGGGATTGAATAGGGGTTGGATTGTGGCAAGATCATACTCCCGCAAGAAAAAAGGGTCCGAGAAAAAGTCTGCGGTATCGCCGTACACAAAGGCGGATAGCTCTCGGGTGAGCGTTGGGCAGTACCCCACTTTCTTCTCTTTGATGAGTTGGATAAATGCATCATCGACGGGCTGATCGCGCACGCTGTGAGCCATCAGGTCCGAACCTGCATCGAGGAGCTTCTTAGCGTCGTCGAGGTAGTACATATGGGTAGCGATCTTATAGCCTAACTCGTGCGAACGTCGTATCACAGCTCGGTATACTCCTTCGGTCATCCTTGGGGTAGTACCCAGGTTGTCATCTACCCGAATCTTCATAAAGTCTACACCTAGCGCGTGGTTACGGTCAATGACGGTAAGCGCTTCTTCGGGGGTTTTGCCGGTGATAACCTCTCCCGCTATATACAGCCGGGCGCGTCGGGTCGAGGTGGTGTCATTGATCGCCCGGAGCGGCACGGCTTCTTGTTTATCTCCGCCCAAACTAACCACCGTCGTGATCCCGTAGCGGGCGTAGGTGGCTAAATTGTCGATGATCGTTTCGGTAGCGTAGTGCCCGCCTTCGATACCTTGTACATCGCCCACGTGGCCATGGCCATTGATGAAACCGGGAATGATTGTCTTGCCGGATACGTCATGAATGGTAGTGCTCTCGGGGATCGACACGGTGGCCTTGGGCCCGACAGCTACGATACGTCCATTTTGCAGCAATAATGTACCATTTTCAATGGGAGTGCCGCCTTGTCCATCGATGATGGCAGCTCCGATGAAAGCAACGTAAGGTTTGTTAGTTTTTTCTTGAGATTTACAGGAGAGCAGCCCAAGGAATAGCAAAAAAATAAGGTTGATCAGTTTCATATGGGGGGCGGGTTTTGCGGTAAAAGTACTTTGGGACTGTTTCCTCCTCCGATTTTCTTTGGGTTTAGAGGGTCTTTCACACAAAGGTAATCCACTCATGATCGCTTGCACGAGTTAAAGGAGTAATCTACCTGTATTTAGGGTATGAGAAGGGTATTTTGCTTTAAAGAAAGCTAATATTCTACTACTCGTACCATCATCAGTGTTTTACCAACCGCAGATCCCAGAAGTCGATAATGTGGCCGTGGGCTTTGAGATTAAATCCTGCCGAAAACTTATCCCCAAAACGGTAAAGTAGTCCCTAATGTTGGTAGAAGCGTGGAAAGTAGGGCGTTTGCTGAAAAGCATACAAACCCAGTTGTTGACTGAAAGTAACCTTACCTAAAAGGAACTCGTGCCCGAGTAGAAGTCCGGCGCGGACTGAACTCAGGTGGACCAGCAAGTCGCGGACCAATTGTTCGCGGATGGCATAATCCTGATGGGTCTCAGCTCCCGCAGTTAGGTTGTGGATTTGTGTAATCTGCCTGCTGTACGTGACTCCAACCCCGATAATGGGAAACTGGGCCGATTCCCCAGCCAATCCTGCAATCTGACGCGCCTACTAGGACGGCCTATCGGCACGGGCTGAAAGGTATAGTCAAGGCTAACCGTAGGCCAATTGATGCCCTTGTTGGGTTGCTTGATTCCTCCGTTCGAAATGTGCTGGTAGTTACCCGTAAAGACGATGGCCCACCGCGGGTTGAGCCGGAAATAGGTACTCACACCGAGGGTGAGGTACGCACTGAGGGGCATACTGTACGACAAGTCGTTGGTGTTTCGCTCGGGATGATAAGGGTTGGAGAGCAACGACAGCCCCAAAGTGCTCCGTACAGCCAACGATAAACGCGAAGAGACAGGAAAAAGTGGGCTCAAAGTAGTAGGCTGTTGTAAGGCTTCGCCCCAGCATTTCGTTACCAAAACCATAGTAGGCTAGGGTGAGGACACTGCGGGGAAAGCAGCCGTATTTCATCCAGGTTCTTTGGCCGTAGTGTTGCCGGGCTACATCGAGATGAAGGCCGCTTGGGCGAGCGCCTTTGGTATTGAGTACATCTACCGAATGGGCAAAAATAGAACCGTAGTGGCCCATCAGGGAAATTGCAAAAACTTTTTGCACGCCTTCGCTGGCGGCAACGCCATCAGCCCGATCCTGCGTGAGTAGAAAAGAGGCGGGGATAGCCAGAAAAAAGATGTTCAGGAATATCCATTTTCTCATAGCGTATAGATAGCCTTTCAGGAGATGACTCCGTTTGTTCTATCTACTAACAGCTTGTAATGAGGGGCCTGTGCGTATAATGAGGGGCCTGTGCGTACATGTTCATGCGGAACACGCACGCACAACTCTGAAACGGTTGCACCATCGCGGAGTAAAAGCAGAGGGAAAACCCAAAAAATCGGGAGTGTAAAAATCAGCAGCACTTACCGGGCCAGGTAGCCGCCGTCAATTTCCAGCGACGTACCGGTTACGAATGAGCTTTCATCGCTGGCCAGAAAAATAAATCCTCCAGTGAGCTCTTCCGAAGTACCTAATCGCTGCACGGGATGCAAACTGATGATGGCTTGTTTGACGTCTTCATTTATTCCTCCTTTTTCGAGTAAGGGGGTTTCAATGAAGCCTGGACACATGGCATTTACGCGAATTCCCTCGGCGGCGTACTCCAACGCGGCGGTCTGGGTCAGGCCGATGACCCCGTGCTTGGCCGCTACGTAGTGCGAGGAGGTAGCAAACCCTACTTTCCCGAGAATGGAGGCCATGTTAATGATAGACCCGCTTCCCTGCTTAGCCATGTGGGCTAGCTCGTGCCTCATGCAGTTGAATACGCCGTTCAGGTTCACGGCAATCACTTTCAGCCAGCCCTCTTCGCTCATCTCCCCCACTTTGTTGGGCTCGCCGCTTATGCCAGCGTTGTTGAGTGCCACGTCGAGGGTACCGAAGGTAACGATAACCTTTTGTACAGCGCCCCGTACGGCTTCAAAATCCGATACGTCACATTCTATGAAGATAGCATCGGGGTTCTCCTTCCGGATTTCGTTCAGTACGCTTTCGGTGTCGTCAGATTTTAAATCAGCCACGGCAACGTTGGCACCTTCGCGGGCGGCGGCCAGTGAACATGCTTTTCCAATGCCCGAAATACCGCCGGTAATAAATACTGTCTTTCCTTTTAACCTATCCATGTGTATGTTTTTTTAAGTGGTACATTCTTTGACTTCGTGAATCTGGAAAGTAAAAGATCTGTGCCATGGTAGGTCAGACAGGAGTAAAAAAGATGAGTGGCCAGGTAATATTGGCACTTCTATCGCCCCAATATCCTAAAAACTGGATACCGTATATATTCCTTCTCGCGGTGAGGTGAGTTCTCATAGATAAAGTCGAGTTGGGCATCGGCACTCTTGGCGAATGCTTCGTCGGAGGTTACCTTTTCTTTTAATGCTTTCTGTAAGTCGGGAGAAGCTTTTAATAACTCAGCGGCCAGGTCTTCAAATACATAGGCCGAATACCCTTCTTTGGCCTGCAAAATGGTATCAAAGAAATTCCATTTGAAGTACGAATCAACTCCTTTGGGTTCCAGGGTTTCTACAATGTAGCGGTTTGCGGCCTGATTGACGGGAATATACCAGTCGCCTTTGCGGAAGGTGAGTCTTTGCTGCTCTTTTTTTAAATCCACTCCGGTATGCCAGTAGTGCCCTTCATAAGGTTGAGTTGATGTCTTTACGTTTTCAACGTAGTATACTTCTACCTCCATGCTAGTATCTTGAGAAATCTGATGCATCTGCACGCGGTTGAGTTTTAGCAGGTCAATGACATGATGCCAGCCTTGCGGAATGATGTAGGCTTCGGGCTTCGCTACGATATCCACTGCTTCGTAATTATTGTAAAAAGGAATCGTTTTGGTGAAAGGCTTTTCCCGGTTGTAGTACAGGCGTTTCTGTCCGCTTACTTCACTCGTAGGGTACTCGGGTTCGTAGCCCTTGAAGTCTATTTGGGTGGGTTTGTTGCGGTTTACCTGCCAGGTCAACGCAAATTTCTCCTGCGACTTCACGGCCTCTTTGGTATCTTTTCGCATTTGCAATAATTGACTGCGGTACCCGGCCAGTAGTTTGGTGGTACCTTCCAGGTAGGCATAGGTAGCCTGTACCCTTTTGTCGTAGGGTTTCAGCATGTGCGTTTCGGTCATAACACCGATGGTATGGAACAGCGCCGCGTAGCCGGTGGAGTAGCGAGGCCAATCAGGAAACTGCACAAAACCCTTATCGGGTGTTTGTCCCCAGGCATTCACGTAGGGCGTGGCCTCGTAGCCCGCTTCCTTCATGTGCTTATATAAGTAGGGCAAAAACGTATTGCGCTGGAAGTCGCCGAGAATACCACCCAGCTTGTTTTCCTGAGTATAGTCCAGCGTCATCACGTACTGATAGTCGGCGCCGTTGCTTACGTGCGTGTCCACAAACAAATCGGGATCAAGTTCGTGGAAAATAGCGGCAAAGCTGCGGGCGTTGCGGGTATCAGCTTTGATAAAATCGCGGTTGAGGTCGTAGTTGCGGGCATTGCCCCGGAAACCGTACTCCTCCGGTCCTTCCTGATTGACGCGGGTAGTGCTGTTGCGGTTCAGGGCTCCGCCAATGTTATAAAAAGGTATAATGGCCAGTACCGTACTATCCAGCTGAGGAAATTGTTTCGGGTGCAGGGCAATGTTGCGCAGCAGCATCATAGAAGCATCGACACCATCAGACTCGCCGGGGTGAATGGCGTTATTGATAAGCAGGATCGTTTTGCCTTGCGCTTTGAGCTTGGCAATATCAAAGATCTTACTGCGTGAATACAGCACCAAGTGCAAAGGCTTTCCGCTATCGGTTAGTCCTTTGGTTTGCATCTGAATCGTCAGAAAATCCTTCGCCAACTTTTGGTAGTAGGCTATTCCTTCCTCGTAAGTGGGGGTTTGGGCGCCGCCGCTGGTTTCGAAGCGGGTTGGGTATTGGGCTTGGGTGAGGGTGCTGGCTAGAAAGAGAAGAAGGACAATAAAGTATCTGGGCATGAGGTAAGGCGACTTTCGTTGATGGTTTGGTAAAAATAGACAAAAGGTTCGTTCACAGGGAGATTTTGGATTGATTACTTGCCCTATACGCTACTACCATCGTGGCAATTTTCATATCTCCACGATTCGCTAAAAATGAATTTTGAGTATCTGACGGTAGCTTTAATTTGTGTATATTTGGGTAAAAATCAGTACGCAAATGACTATTCCGGAACTGGAAGAAGTATTACGACGGGAATTTTTTTGAAGAGTTTGGTCTCAAACGGCTTGGCGTTTTTGGCTCATTTGCTCGGGGAGAAAACTATCGGCACATTGACTTCTTATTGGAACAGAGTATGCACCACAAGATTCGAGAGTAATTAAAAAACCGCCATCAAGATTTACTCAAAACAAAGGTTGATGTCGTTTCCGAGAAGTTTGCTGATCCAATTATTCTTCACTACGCTCATCAGGATTTGAAATATGTCACAAAGTGAGGAAAGAGATCTGCTACCCTTACTGGTTATGCTTGAATCATTAGGAAAAATGGAATTGCCCATAATTATATTGGGATAGATTATGAAATGGTATTCTAAATTGTCCGAAACAACCTCCCTATAATCAAGTCTAGACTAATCGATATTCTTAGAGCAGAACTAGGAAAAGGAACATTCGATCGGGGTGAATTGGCAGCCGCGCGATTAAGCAGCTTTTATAGACATATAGATTTTGGGTAATGGATTATATGGGTTGATTTCGCTATATTGGTGTCATGCTACATACTCATCCGATCCTGTGCCCCCATTGCGATAGTTCCGACACGGTCAAGAACGGCCACCGCCCCAACGGCGACCAGCGTTGGCGCTG
>JBDNFP010000193.1:0-71176 GCA_041689775.1 Spirosomataceae bacterium | reverse complement strand
CTCCGGTGGAGCAGGTTGAGTTACCCAGCCCAGCTCATGGTACGTTTTTTCGTACCCTATTTTACTTAGGTAATATTTATCGCCGAAGCGCTCAAACTGAACCGTGACCGACCCGCCCTTCGGTTCGGAGATGTGGTTTGTTCTTGGGTGTATGAACGGCTTTTTGTTCGCGGCATAGGGCACAGTACTCAGCTCGATTTTGATCGGAACGTACCCGTTTTGTACCTGAACATACACCCGTCCACTATATATCCCTTTGAATAGCAGTGGGTACACATCCGGCAGTTTACTTTTCTTTTTGAGATACGAAGCTTTGGGTTTGAAACTGAGCAGATAGACGGTCTCTCCGTGCAGCAGGGTTTTGTCTTCCAGGGCCCAGTCAAAATAGTCGAATGATTTTTTACTGAAAAGATCGCCCTGCACAATGCCTTTTTTTAGCGAGAGCAACGCTGTCAGATCCACTCCTTTGCTGGGTTCTCCCTGTTCTCCATAGGGCAATGCATACTCGCTTGCCCTGGCTTCAATCATTTTCCCTATATCAGTAGGCAGGTACTTGTATTTATCGTCAGAAAAACTGGGGTTGTAACCCTGATTGTAGATGGCACAGTAGCTTTCCCGAAAACCCGCGTACTTGCCTGATGCCCTCGTGGTGGTTTTGTGAATACCCCACTGTTGGTGGGGGGAGCCGGCATGCAGGCGCTGCAAAGCCTCCCGCATTATTGACACTATTTCTTTGATTGGTATTTCCTTAAAAACCGAAACCTCATCGAGCACAAATACCGCTGGCCGAAGTGCAATGTCGGGCTCCATCCGGAAATCTTTCCAGACAACAGTAGCCGTTTCGTAACCCATGCAGCTAATCGTGACGGTATCGGTTGTTTTGGGAGCCGATGTCAGGTAAAGCTGGAATAAACCCTGCTCATTGCAGATTGTTCCCACAGAAGAGCGGTTTATCCGGATACTGGCGAATGCGATCGCCGTTTTGGTTTTTATATTCGTCACCATTCCAGTAAGTTCGACCGGGCCTGACTGACTCAAACAGGTATAGCCCGACAGCAAGGCAAAAAAGAAGTAAAATAGAACCTGTTTCATCGGAGCGGTGGAAGTTTAAATCGGTAAAACCCCATTTTATTATTGAACTCATCTACGAGCCCGTCGGCAATAAAATAGCCGTCAGAGTAGCCTATGATTTTAAAACGGTCAGGTACCGGCACATCGCCAACGAGTTTTTTCTGGTGGTAGATCTGCATTCTTTTCGGAAAATATTCATCCGTAACGCTTTTGTTCTGGAAATCACTTTCTGAGGTTCCTGCCGTGTATATTCTGAATACCAATTCCTGCTCGCTAAAAGCCTTGATATCCGTGTAGTACCCGTTTGATGCCCGGTCCTCCGTCCATCTGTCCATCGCTTCTTCATAGGTGTCAGTGGCTAGGTAATTTTGTTTCATACCCTGCCCGGAAATGCCGAAACAGAAGGAAGGCTGTAATGTTTTTTTATCATAGACATATATCAGGGAGTCAGCCTCAAAATTCATGTATACCAGGTCAGGGGTGACATCCGCGTACCAATTGGCGTAGTTCGGTATATTTCTATTTTGGAAGACGTCCGGATAGTGACCAAAGAGCTTCTCTATTTTTAGTGATTTTCGGTTGACCAGGGCAAACGTAAAGGCGTTCTGGTAGAAATTTTGGGAAACTGTGGAAAAGTAGGCGTTGAATTTGGGGTGGGTACTTTCGGTATTGAGTATAAAGTATTCCTGGTCAAAAATCTTGTACATCTCAGGCTTATATTTTACTTCGTAAATACCCGCATCATCCGGCTCCGGATTGTTGATGAGTTCATTTTGACTTTTGTCTGACTCCCATCGTAATACCGCGTGTTTCACTCTCTTCCAATTTTTGTCAAAAGAGTACACCGAATAGCCTTTAAAAACTATATGATCTTTGCCATCAGGAATATAACCACGAATCCCTTCTACCTCATCGGGGCCTTCTCCTTTGCCCAAATGCTGACCATTATATTTACCATTCAGGTCAAATACCGTGGCCGTGGCAAACAATTTATCCAAAAAATAAACCTTGTTGCTGTATGCTTCAAAAAAGCCAATGTAGGAGCTATTGGGGTGATTCAGCAGAACAGTATCTATATCTAACGTATTGAGCTGGATTTGCACAATACCCGGCTCTCGCCGGAAACGCTGATTAGTATCAACATCACACGAGGAGAGCCAGGTAATCAATAGGCAACTATACAGTAGTCGCATGGATCAAAAATTAGTAGGTAACACAATGGCTGTATGTACAGAAACATTTTGCCCGAAAGGATATAAGGTTTCCTGATTCACAACTATTGTCATTGTAATGACACCGACAGGGATTGGCTTCCTCACCACCTGGTCCTTCATCTGATTGTGAATTTGCGTAGTTTGAAAAAGATTGACCAACAATAAGGCTGGCAGCAAGCAAAAGTATTAGCATGAGGGTCTTGATAAGTGTTTTCTCATTTTTCATTTTAAAATGTAGTTTAATGACAAGTTCGGATTATTAAAAACTAGTTAATATCTCCTTCCTCAGCCGGGCCCTGACTAAGTAATAAGGTTGCCTTAAACCTCCACCTTAAACTCATCAAAGTCAATAGCCCCTTTCCCCCAAAAAGTGATCATTTTTCAAAAAAGTGATCATAATTTTGTAATTATTTTTTACTTTTTTCAGTCAGGGATTGCGAAGCTGTATAATTTCGCACAACTTTAATAATTGATGGAGCTTGATCGGGCTGCCTGCTAGTCCTAATTTTTTCTTGATGTTCTTGCGGTGGTTTTTTACCGTGAAGCTACTGAGGTGCAGTTGCTCGGCGATTTTTTTTGCCGTCCATCCTTTGGCGATTTGGTCAAGTATCTGCCTTTCGCGCGTACTTAGCAGGCTTTTTAGCCGTACGGGAGAGGGACCGGAAGGTAGTAAGCTCTGGGAAATAAAGGGTTGCCATTCCTGACAAGCCCTTAGTAGCTCCTCTACCTGTTCGGGCTGGTCGTTGGGGTGCAGCAGCGCGTCGGCGCTCATGCGGGTACATAGCTCTGGGAGGGTATTCTTGTGGGTGATACAAACAAGATAGGTACGGGGAGCAATCTGATTCCGAATTTCGGTCAGTAGGGTAGCCGTATCCTCTTTTTGTTGATCTTCACCTAGTACAATCATTTCCGGCACGAAAACTTCCAAAGCCTTTGAAAGCTGCTCTAATGAGGTGCAAAGTCGGTATTCATGGGGTGTCTCGCCATTAAAAAGCAGGGAAATGGTTTCTATTTTCTGAGTTAGGATTAAAATACGCATGGTTGAATACTGGGTAAATTGGTATGGTTACTTAAAAAATAATTTTGTCTTCTTGAATTTTTTTAAAAGTGTGTATTAATTTTTGTAATAAATAAATAAACAAACAAACAAACAAATGTTCCCTATTTTCGTGAAACTTTCCATTACTACTCCCACAACACCATGCTTGTAAGGCCGTATCAGATACTTCTTTTCTTTCTGATAATAAGCTTGTTGGGCATCCTGTCCGTGCCCCGGATCGGGCTTCGGCTTGTTCCATTGCCGAAGGGTTCTACGCTACAAGTAGCGGTCGGCTGGCCGGGTGCATCGCCCCTTGTAATGGAGCAGCAGGTTACCGCGGCCATCGAAGGAGTAGTGAGTACAATCGGTGATATAAAATCGGTGGAGTCCACATCGGGCTACCATCAGGCTACCCTGTATCTGAGCCTCAACGACGGTGCCAACGCCGACTTGGTCCGGTTTGAAGTGGCGGCTCAGCTCCGAAGGTTGTACGCCCACTTGCCGCCGGGAGTGACCTATCCTGAGCTGAGCTTGAGCAGCGCCCGGGAGAATCAGAAACAACAGCCTTTCATGATTGTGCAGGTAAATGGCGCGGGCTCGGTGGCGGAGCTGTCTGCCTTCGCCGCAAATACCCTTACGCCCCGCTTTGCCCTGATGGAGGGCCTGTACGGAGTGCAGGTTCAAGGCAGGGAAAGGCAGGAATGGCGCGTGGCGTACTCGCCCGATTACCTGCACCGGCTGGGCCTTACCAAGAAAGAACTAGTGGCCGCCTTGCAACGGCAGGGTAACGACGAGCAGGTAGGCTGGCTACGCGACCGGGCTGGTCGGCAACAAAGCGTATCGGTGGTTTCGGGTAGCAAAGAGGCCCCACTTACGCAAGCTGTGGTAGGAAATAAAGGAGGTAGAGTGTTGTATGTGAGGGATATATCCTCGATAGAACAACGCAATCCGAGGCCGATGAGCTACTACCGCGTCAATGGCCGCAATGCCGTGCAGCTCGTGCTAACGGCCCGCCCGGAAGCCAATCAGTTGGCGTTATCGCGGCAGGTCAGGGAGGTGCTTGCTCAGGTGCAGCAGCAGGCCACCTTTGGCCTTAGGGTTGAGTACGACGCCTCTGACTTCATCCGCGAAAACCTGATGCGAATGGGTTGGCAGTCGGGGGCGGCGGCGGTGTTGTTGCTACTGGTACTAGGTTTTCTGCTGCGGGATATGCGCTATCTGTTGCTGATTACGGTCAGTCTGTTGGTAAGTTTGTGCGTCTCGATGTTGGTGTTTTATGCGCTAGATATTACCATGCACCTGTATACGCTGGCGGCGCTGACGGTATCGCTGGGCTTACTGATTGATAACGCTTTGGTGATGACCGACCACTACCGGCACCACCGCAACCGCCGGGTAATCACGGCCCTTCTGGGGGCTACCCTAACCACCTGCACGGCCCTGACGGTGATCTGGTTTCTGCCCGAAGCCGCCCGGCGTGACCTGCTCGAATTTGGGCAGGTACTGATACTGACGCTTGCGGTTTCGCTGGCGGTAGCCTACTGGTTTGTGCCGGCTTGGCTCGAAACCTGGCCCCTGCGCCGGGCTGATTCCCGGAAGGTCGGGCCCGTCATTGCCGGGCTTGACCGACAGTACGGCAAGCTCCTGAGCGTACTGTGCCGCTTCCCAAAGGTAATGGTTGGGTTGGCGGTGCTGCTTTTTGGGCTACCGGTGTTTCTGTTGCCGGCCTCCCTGCCCGATACATCCCCCTATACAAGTGGTTACAAAAATTTGATAGGAAGCGCCTTTTATCAGGAAGAAATACGCCCATTTTTGGACAAAGCGCTAGGGGGAACTCTCCGACTTTTTGTGAACTACGTGTACGAAAATGGATACTATGCCGATAATGAACGTACATTACTATACGTTATTGCCGATTTGCCCAATCAGAGTACCCCCGAGCAGATGAACGAGTTGATGAAACAAATGGAAGGGGTGGTGGCGCAGGATGCCTCATCCGAGCGATTCGTGACGGAAATCTATTCGGGGCAGCAGGCGATGCTGACCATTTATTTTAAGAAAGATGCAGAAAGCGGCCTGGCACCCTACCGCCTGAAAGCCCGGCTCATCAACCGCTCCACCAACATGAGCGGGGTAGGCTGGGATATTTATGGTGTAGGGCAGGGGTTCAATCAGCGGACGGACGAGAATCAGACGCCGAGCTTCAACGTGGTACTGCGGGGGTACAACTACGACCAACTGGAAAAGGTAGCCAATCGGCTGGCCGAAAAATTACTACCCCATCCGCGCATTCAGGAAGTAGACATTGACCGGGCGCCGGGGTTTTTCAGCCAGAAAAACCTGTACACGTATCAATTGCCTTTGGACGAAAGTGCCCTAGCCGGGGTAGGAGCTAGGCGCGCTGCCGTGGTGGCGGCACTCCGGGAGCGGTTTGCGGCTCGGCCCGAAGCAGACTTCTACCAGCTAACCGCCGATGGCTACGAGGCCGTGCAGGTGGTGCCCACCGAGCCCGGCGATGTGTGGCAGATCAACCACTTGGCGCTTGACCTCAACGACAGCACGGCCGTAAAACTGGCCAATACCCCGCCCGAACGCCGACGTATGGCCCCCCAAATCAGAAAAGAAGATCAGCAGTACATCCGTCAGCTAAGTTTTGAGTATTACGGTAACTATACCTTTGGTAACGAATTTTTGACCAAAACCCTGCAAGAGTTTCAGTCGGAACTACCGCTGGGCTACGAAGCCGAGCGGATTTCGCTCAACTGGTGGCAGCAGGACGCGCCCCGGCAGTATGGCCTGGTGGGCCTGGTGATCCTGGCTATTTTCCTCATTGGTACGGTGCAGTTTGAGTCGTTCAAACAGTCTTTCTGGATGATCCTGCAAATTCCGTTTTCGTTTGCCGGGGTATTTGTGGCATTTTACCTCTCAGGCTATAACTTTGATCAGGGTGGCTACGCTAGTTTTCTGTTGTTAGCCGGATTGGTAGTGAATGCCACGTTGTTTCTTCTGGATGAGTTTAACGTACAACTGAAACGTAGCCCTATTAACCCGCTCCTGGCTTACCGTCGGGCAGTTCGTGGTAAGCTGCGGCCCATACTATTGTCGATACTTACTACCATCACCGGCTTAGTTCCATTTCTGTGGTTAGGTGCCGGGCAACCCTTTTGGCCCGCATTGGCGGTAGGTACTTGCGGGGGGCTGCTGCTGTCTATAGCAATGCTACTAGTGGTGTTTCCGGTATTTATTCCGTCGCTCTCTAAACCAAACAAGTCTCACGATCGTAGGTTATAGGGTAGTAGCAGCCCGCGTTCTATTAAAATAGGTTGGAGAAACCTAGATTACAGAAAAAAACTGCAATCTTTTGGGGTCAGTAATGGTTATATAGTTATTGTCAATTACTTTATACTTAGCTATGGCAAAAGACTCTTTTACAGCGCGGGTTTTGCGTTCTGTTTTTTTTAAAAAAGCTACTGGTAAAGCCGGACAATACGCGTCTAATGGTTCCCTGCTATTTGAATTGGCCGGAAAGGTGCTAAAAAAAACGCAGGAAGGAGGATTTAAAGAAGAGTTGAGCGGTGCGCAGGGTAAAATTCAACTCTTAGTCAGGTTGGTAAAGGCCTACGCTTCGGGCGAGTACCGGAAGTTGCCTTGGAAAAGCCTGTTATCGATCGTGGGAGTGTTGATTTATTTTGTTTTTCCCATTGATTTTATACCGGATATTCTCCCGGTAGTTGGCCTGACGGACGACTTGGCACTGGTATTTTGGCTGTTTAAAACTCTGAATGACGACCTCGGTGATTTTAGCGAATGGGAAAAAGACAGAAAAACGATTAACATTGGATAAGGGTAATCCTTTGGTTTCAAAACAAAGATTAATTAAATTTGTGTTCATAATAAAACAATAACAAGATGGAATTCGGATCAATTTTCGCATTTATGGGATTAGGAGGACAGGAAATTTTCCTGGTGGCCCTGTTTATACTACTTTTCTTCGGAGCTAAGAAAATTCCCGAACTGATGCGCGGCCTTGGGCAGGGTATCAACGAATTTAAAAACGCAACCAAAGACGTAAAAGAAAATATAGAGAAAGGCATGGAAGATACACCTAAGCAGTAATTGTTGGGTTAGTATTCACTTTGCATTTCTCCTCAGGAGCCGTTTTGGGTTTAGACTATCAAAAGACCTACACCAAAACGGCTTTGTTTTCTTGTTTGTATCATTTCAAATTTTCCCGCATTGAAAGAGTACCTGACGCTTGCTGACATACAGCACGATCTGCGTGCAGGAAACACAACCTGTGTGGAGTTGGTGGGGTCCTATCTGATCCGTATCGACCAAAATCTTCATTTAGGGGCTTTCGTAGAGGTCTACGCGGAAGAAGCCCTTCAAAAAGCAAAAGATATTGATGTCCGTCTTGCCCGCAAAGAAGCCGGGCGACTCGCCGGAATGGTACTTGGCATCAAAGACGTATTGTGCCACACCGGGTATGGCGTGCAGGCTGGGAGTAAAATTCTGGACGACTACCGCTCGCCGTTTACCGCTACCGCTGTACAACGATTAATCGACGAAGACGCCATTATTATTGGTCGCCAAAACTGCGATGAATTTGCGATGGGTTCGTCTAATGAAAGTTCCTACTTTGGCCCGGTACGCAACGCTGCGGATACCTCGCGGGTACCCGGAGGTTCTTCCGGTGGCTCGGCGGTGGCGGTGCAGGCTGGTCTTTGTCACGCTTCCATTGGGAGTGATACCGGTGGCTCGGTCCGCCAACCGGCGGCATTCTGCGGGGTCGTGGGCTTTAAACCTTCCTACGGCCGGATATCCCGCTGGGGCTTGCTGGCCTATGCTTCTTCATTTGATTGCATCGGCCCGATTACAAAAAGCGTGGAGGATGCCGCCCTGCTCACTGAAATTATGGCGGGGCCGGATGAATTTGATAGTACTGTCTCTGCGAGGCCGGTGCCAACGTATAGCCATAACGTACAGTGGAACAAGGGAACGGATATTCGTCGGGCCCGGGTTGGATATCTGCGCGAATCGGTAGAAAGCGAAGCCGTAGAACCGGCGATTCGTGAACGTACCCTAGAAGTAATGAATCAATTGCGGGAGCAAGGGCACATTGTAGAGCCCATTGAGCTGCCGCTATTAAAATATTGCCTGCCAACGTACTATATTCTAACTACGGCGGAGGCTAGTTCAAATCTATCGAGGTTTGACGGGGTGAGATACGGCTACCGGAGCGACAAAGCCGTTAATCTGGAAAGTTTGTACAAGAAATCGAGGACGGAGGGTTTTGGGGATGAAGTACGTCGTCGGATCCTGTTGGGAACCTTTGTGCTAAGTGCAAGTTATTATGACGCATACTACACCAAAGCACAGCGCGTTAGAAAGGTAGTCCGGGATGAAATAGGGCGCTTGATGACGGATTATGATTTTCTGATTTCGCCCGTTACACCCACCACGGCTTTCAAGCTCGGAGAGAAAACGGACGATCCTTTACAGATGTATTTAGCGGACATATTTACCGTACTAGCCAATGTAGTTGGGGCGCCCGCTATTTCGATACCTAATGGACTAGATACCAGTGGACTACCCATTGGATTACAGATTATGGGACACCCGTTTAAAGAGAAAGACATATTTGATTTCTCTTCATATCTTTCCGATCTTATCACCGTGCCAGCAAAAGTGGAATAGTATTTGTTTGATAATTAGCGCTTTGTAGCGTACAAGCTGAATAAACACAAGTATAAATTAACCTCTTCCTGACACTGATGAAAGTAGTAAAGCGAGTTGTGAGTCTAGTAGTAGTCACCTTAGGTATGTGTGCTGGTCTAATGGGGGCTATTGCCCAACAGGAGGTCGACTATGAAACAGACACACTCGGGAACATGGCAGATGCGATGCCCGAGATTGAATCCCCGACCAACCTGGTTTCGAGTGAATTAATTAAGGGACGTTTTGCATTATTGCAAAAAAATATCCCACTCGTCTACCACGAAGTTTCTCATCAATTTGTGGAGTACTTCATCTATAAGAAGCCGGAGTTTACCCAGCGAATGATGGAGCAGAAAAATCTTTATTTCCCGATCTACGAAAAGGCATTGGCCCGGAACAAAATGCCCGACGAACTGAAATACCTGTCGATGATTGAGTCGGGGCTGAACCCCCGGATTATCTCCTACGCCGGAGCTGGCGGACTGTGGCAGTTCATGCGGGCAACGGGACGGGAGTTTGGATTGCGGCAAGATGCTTACATCGACGAGCGATTTGATCCGGAGAAATCTACCGAAGCCGCTTGTAAGTACTTTCGTCAGTTGTATTCGATATTTGGTGACTGGGAAATGGCCCTTGCGGCTTACAACACTGGTCCTGGAAATGTAAAGCGTGCCATGCGGCGTAGTGGCGGCACTACCTTCTGGACTATTTACAATGCACTCCCCAGGCAGACTCGCAGCTACGTACCACAGTTTGTGGCTATCATGTATATGATGCATTACGGAGAAGATCATGGTATCGTACCCCAAAACATCGAATATCCCACGGTATCCGATACGCTTCACATCAATGGTTTTCTGGATTTGGCAACGTTTGCATCTTTGAGTGGTGTGTCGATGGAGGAGATCCAAAAGCTCAACCCCCAAATCATTAATACTGTACTTCCAGATCATACTCGTAACTTCGTTTTGAAAGTTCCTTCCCAGAAGTTTGCGATTATGAGTCCTAATCGACTCGCTATTCTCGATTCAGCCTCGGAGTATTCAGCCCCGACGGTTCTGCTTGCCTCGGGTGACAATAGTGACTATAACTACGTTCAAAAGCGTGTGAGCCATACGGTTCGATCCGGTGAAACGCTTACTTCGGTGTCCCGTAAGTACGGAGTAAGTATCTCAGAAATTAAGAGCTGGAACCGTATGAAGAGTAATAGGTTGCTTCGCGGGCAAAGACTGACGATTGTACGGGAGGTAAAAGTAGCATCACCACGTCCGGTGGAGACAAAAATAGTACTTGCTAAGGCTACCACCGATGTCAATAAAGAAGAAAAGAAGGCTGCAACGATTATAGCAACTACCGATACTACGGATGTTATAGTAGCCGAGGCTAAGGATAAAGAAGAATCTATTGAAGTAAAACCCAAAGTAACTAAGACAGCAATTGCGGCAAAGCCGATGGTACACGTGGTACGTCGTGGTGAAACCCTAACGGCTATTTCTCAACGTTATGGTGTTCGTGTAAGTGAGATGAAAGAACTTAATGGATTGTCAAGCGGGAAGATTTTATTGGGACAGAAGCTGAAAGTTTCAACAACTGCTAAATCTAACACCGAAGTGGTAGCTTCCCAAAAGTCAATTCCGGCTGCCAAGCCCCGCTACCATACGGTGCAGCGTGGCGATACCCTCTGGACAATTTCCCAACGGTATGGCCTGACCATTGACAAAATAAAGGCAGCTAATAAGATAAAAGGAAATAGTATTAAAGCCGGTATGAAGCTCTTGATTACGGGCTAGTCGTACGACAAATTTTAGTTACCACCCGCAATGTATTGTGGGTGGTATTTTTGTGACTATTTTACCAAAAAAACAGTACTTGAATGATTGCTTACGTAGAAGGGAAACTCGCATACAAAGATCCGGCTTATGCCATCATTGAAGCGCACGGAGTTGGTTACGAAGTTCGTATATCACTGCAAACCTATTCGGCTTTACCGGAGCCGGGTCAGAAAGCCAAGTTGTTTACATTTTTGAACATCCGGGAAGATGCTCATGTTTTGTTTGGATTTGGCGAGCTCGATGAAAAAACACTATTTCTGGACCTCGTTGGAATATCGGGGGTAGGACCGGCCACGGCCTTGGTAATGCTCTCGTCATTGTCTTCCTCGGAGATCAGGCACGCCATTATGAACGAGGATGTGAAAGTAGTACAATCCATGAAAGGAATTGGCTCCAAGACGGCACAACGGGTTATTCTTGAACTTAAAGATAAAATGCGCAAAGAATCTCTGACCTCGCCGGTGCCCTTTCTGGGTGGTAGTGTTTCGGGTAATCAGGTGCGTAGCGAGGCACTTGCTGCGTTAATTACCCTGGGTATTCCCAAGCCCACCGCCGAGAAAAGTCTGGATTTGATCATCAAGCGGGAAGGCAATGACCTTACCGTGGAGCAGTTGATTAAGTTTGCCCTTCGCTGAGTTTGGATTTATTTTTACCTTCCCGATAGAATATTGGCAAGGTTTTAGCCGTTTTGTGCATAGCACAAGACAGGTTAACTAACCGGACCCTCTTTAACCAAGTGTCATAGGCTTTGTCAGGAACTATTTACCAATTTCTTTTTCGTACTCTTACCATCACAGCCGGGGCATATGTCCTTGCCAGCGCTACGGGTGGTTTCACACCTCCACCTTCGGGAGATGCAGGTCCTCTTGTGACCTACGAAATGGATACAACCGGTACTGATACCACGGGTGAAGCATTAAAAAAATCGGGTAGAAGTGCGATCATTCGCTGGCAGGATTATTACCGTAATCGCTTCTCAGAGCCTCGGCCCCGCTCTTCAATCTACCTGAAAGATCCTAAAAATATTACCACCACGATCCGCCTGGACAGCATGGGGAAGGTGGTGATTTCGGAAGATATTATCACCCCCAAAGGAAGTCTGGAGTATAGGCCAACCGAAAGTTTGAGCCTGTCGGAGTACAACGAAGTGCAGGGTCAACGGGCGTTTGAATCATTGATGCGAGAGTATTCGGCCCGGCTGGACGGTAAAAGCGCCATGGGGGGCAGGGGTTTACTACCAAAGCTTGATCTGCCACCAGCCCTGGATAAGTTGTTTGGGGATAGCTTCATGGACTTTAAGCCCAATGGATTTGTGGCACTTGACTTTGGAGTCTTGCATCAGTTTATCGATAACCCGGCGGTACCCGTTCGGCAAAGGCGGAACACTAACTTTATCTTCAATGAACAGATCAACATCAACTTCAACGCAAATCTGGGCGACCGGATGGGCTTCCTTACCAACTTTGATACGAAGGCTAGTTTTAACTTTGAAAACGCCTTAAAACTTAACTACAAAGCACCCGAGGAAAGCTTGGTGCGGAAAATAGAAGCAGGAAATATCAGCTGGGCCCTAAACAGTCAGTTGATTCCGGGCGTTCAGAATCTATTTGGATTGAAAACGGAATTTCAGTTCGGAAAGCTCAATGCTACCGTGGTGGCCTCTCAGCAACGCTCCCGTAAAGAAAGAATTGTACTGCGTGGCGGGGCTCAGACCAAGGATTTTGAAATTCGGGTTGATAACTATGATGAAAATCGTCATTTCTTTCTCTCTCAGTATTTTAGAAATCAGTACGAAAGTGCGCTGAAAAACCTGCCGATGATTACGTCAGGTATTGCAATCACCCGCTTGGAGGTATACGTAACCAACCGTACCACAACAACTGAATCACTCCGAAACCTGGCGGCTTTCACGGACTTGGGAGAACCCTCTCCTTACAACACGGCTAATCCCAACCTGCAACCGATAAGCCCCAGGCAGCCCGCCGGAAACGAAACGAACGGGCTGTACCAGAGCCTGAGAGATAATGATGGATTTCGGCAGGTAGACCGGACCAACTTTGAACTTAGCTCTCAGCTTGGGTTGCAGAAAAGCATAGATTTTGAATTGCTACGTGGAGCCAAACGATTGATTGAAGAACGCGAATATAAGTACAACCCTCAGCTTGGATATATCTCACTTACAGTACCCCTTCGTAATGACGAGGTCTTGGCCGTCGCCTATGAGTATAGCCTCAACGGGCGGGCGTACAAAGTAGGGGAGCTTACCGAAGATTATCAGAACCGCCGCGATGACGAAGTTATTGCGCTTAAACTATTGAAGTCATCTACGATCCGGAATAACACGCAGCTTCCGATGTGGAACCTGATGATGAAAAACGTGTATTCATTAGGCACTAACCAAATTGATAAACATGGTTTTCAGCTACGGGTAATATACAAAGATGACCTGACGGGTATTGATAATCCCAATTTGCAGGAAGGCCGAAATCTGCAAAATAAACCATTGCTCCGGGTTGTAGGACTTGACCGACTTAACCCCGTCAATGATCTCCAACCGGATGGTAACTTCGACTTTGTGGAAGGGATTACTATTGATCCGCGTACGGGTCGGGTGTTCTTCCCGGTACTGGAACCTTTTGGCTCCAACCTCGCCAAGTATTTTGATGCGGATGAGGATATACTGAAAAATAAGTACGTATTTAACGAGCTGTACCGCACCACGCTGATCGATGCTCAACAGGTATCGGAACGCAATAAGTTTTATCTCAAAGGAGCCTATCAGTCGGCTGGTGGTACCGACGTGCAGCTACCTTTTGGTGTTTCGGAGCAATCGGTCACCGTAACGGCCGGCGGGGTGTCGTTGGCGGCGGGTCAGGACTTTATCGTAGAAGCGCAGATTGGTAGAGTACGGTTGATCAATCCAAGCGTTCTGAACTCCGGAAGAGAAATCATCATAGAGTTTGAACGGCCTGATATGTTTAATAATCAGATCAGAACTTTGGTGGGTACTCGTCTTGACTACCTGGTGAATAATGATATCAGCATTGGTATGACCGCCATGCGGCACCGGGAGACGCCCGCTGGTTTTTTGACCCGGGTTGCCATTGGTAACGAGCCTACCAATAATACCATTCTGGGATTTGACGCCAACATTCGGAAAGATGCGCCCTTCCTGACCAAGTGGCTCGATAAGCTTCCGCTGATTCAGACCAAAGAGCCATCTAGTATTCAGTTTAAGGGGGAGGTTGCCAAAATTTTCCCTGGGGTAGCTCCTCGAGTCAATAACCGTTCGCTGGTCGATGACTTTGAAGCCACCCGTACCATCTATGATCTTACCCGTCAGCCTACCCGCTGGCGTTTGGGCGCAACGCCTCAGCAGTACCCACAGGGCACCCCCGATAACCCGCTTGAATTTGGTTTCAAAAGGGCTAAGATTGCCGCATATACCGTGGATAATATTTTTGGTTTTACCGGGCTAGGTGTTGGTGGCGGATCGCTGCGGCCTCCAACCATTACCGATGAAGTACTCCAAAATTACTACGAACGACTCTTCTACCCTCGAGATTTGTTTCCTGGTCGCTCGGTACCACCGTAGAACCTACCCCAGAGTATTTTGGATATAGCCTACTACCCCAGAGAACGGGGTATGTACAATTACAACGTAGACTTGGATCAGGACGGGCGCTTGAAGGACGCGCGCCGCAACTTTGGGGCTATTACCCGGGCGGTAACTTCCGATATTGACTTTGATAACGCCAACATTGAAAACATCGAGTTCTGGATGATGGACCCGTTCATTGGAGGGGTAAACGGAGTCGTGCGCGACGGTATCGAAAATAAAAATAATACAACGGGCGGTAAGCTGGTATTTAACCTCGGTGATATATCAGAAGACGTAATAAAAGATGGTCGGTACAATTTTGAAAACGGATTACCGGTAGGTCCGATAAAACCGGGCGTGAATGTTGACAGCACAGCCTGGGGACGGGTTTCGAAGCAGCAGTTCCTGATCAATGCGTTCAGCAATGAGCCGGGCGCGCGCGCGAAGCAAGATATCGGCCTTGACGGTTTGGTCAACGATGACGAGCGTCGTTACTTTAAGGAAAGATTTCTGGACCGCCTTCCGGCTATCCTCACAGCTGCGGCAAGAGAACGAATTCTGGCTGACCCCTCCGGAGATGATTTTCAGTTTTATCTGGGTGCTGAACTGGACGCAGCAGATAAGAAGATTCTGGAACGTTATAAGGATTACCTTGGAATGGAAGGTAACTCCCCCGAAAGCACCGCCACCAATAGCAATAACACCGTTACTCCTGCGGCAACCAATATCCCGGATGCGGAAGATTTAAACGTAGATAATACCATCAACGACAATGAAGCTTACTACGAATACGAAATTAACCTGAAACCCAATCGACTGGAAATAGGCCAGGGGCATATCGTTGATAAAACGGTAGCAAACGGAGCTAACTGGTACTTATTCCGGATGCCGGTGCGGGAGTTTACCCGTAAGGTAGGGCAGATCAATGGCTTTAAATCCATCCGTTTTATCCGGGTATACCTGACCGACTTTGAGCAGCCCGTTGTTCTTCGTTTTGCGCAACTACAGATGGTGGGGCAGCAGTACCGCAAGTACTTGTCTGACTTGGACTCGCCTGGTTTGCAGGAAGTACCTGAGCCGTACGATGCGCAGTTTACGGTTGGTACCGTAAGTATCGAAGAAAATAGCCAGGCCAATAATTCTAACAAGAAATACGTATACGCCGTACCTCCGGGTTGGAAACGGGACCAAGACTTTACTCAGCCGGCGGGTAATTTCCAGCTCAATGAGCAATCCATGAGCTTGTGCGTGACGAACCTTCGCGACGGCGATTCGAGAGCGGTATTCAAGAACGTAAATCTTGATCTGCAATTCCGGAAAAGACTACGCATGTATATCCACATGCACAACGACGACAACGAGAGTGGGCAGGTAGGGGGCTTTTTACGCCTTGGTACCGACCTTACCCAAAACTATTACGAAATAGAAGTGGCCAACTTACGGGCAACGCCAGAAAATATAAGCCAATCCGAAGAGGTATGGCCCCTGGAAAATGAGCTTAATGTTGCTTTTGATGAATTGATCAGGGCTAAGTCACAGCGAAACCGTAGTGAGAACAGCGCGATCAGTTTACCCTATTCCATCATGACGGCTGATGGCCGCTACAAGGTGACGGTGGTCGGAAACCCTGACCTGAGTGCGGTGCGCGTACTGATGATTGGGGTACGAAATCCAAAGACACCGGATGAACGCTCGAAGAGTTTTTGCGTGTGGGTAAACGAAATGCACGTGGAAGGCTTTGATGAAACCTCGGGCGAGGCGGCTATTGCTCAGCTGAACGCTAAGTTGGCTGATTTTGCCACCGTGACGGCATCGGGTAGGGTGGAGACATTTGGCTTTGGTGGTGTGCAGATGCGGATTGGGGAGCGGGCCCGCTCTACCACCACCGAGTTTGGTATTTCATCCAACATTGCGGTGGATAAACTACTGCCGCAGCAGTGGGGGTTCAGTATACCACTGTACATCAACTACGACAACCGCCGAATAAGTCCGCACTTTAATCCACTGGATCCGGACATGCCCCTGACTACTTCACTAGAAAATTTGGACAACGCCGAAGAACGAGATCGATACCGCAGGCTGGTGGAGGACAACTCCGTGCGGCGGGGTATCAACTTGTCCAACGTCCGGAAGGTAAAAACAAAGCAAGGAGCAAAGAACCATTTTTATGACTTTGAAAATTTATCGTTTACCTACGCTTTCAGTGACTTAAAAAGAACGAATATTCTGACGGACGAGTACTCCCAGAGAATGTACCGCGGGGGCGTAGCCTATACCTATACCTCCCAGCCGAAGGCCTTTGAACCGTTCCGTAAATGGCAGACCGAAAGCCGTTATCTGGGTTTTGTGAAAGATTTCAACCTGACGTTACTGCCTTCTTCCGTATCGCTAAGAACGGACGTAGATCGCAGCTTTACCAAGACCCAACTGCGTAACTCAGATCTGACGACGTCGGGTATGGAACCGTTCTACGAAAAGTATTTCTGGTTTAATCGGTATTATGACCTTACCTGGAACCTGACAAAGAATATCGTACTGAGCTATAATACCGTAGCCAATGCTATTATCGATGAGCCCATGGGGGATATCAATACGGAGGTAAAACAGGATTCCTTGTGGAGTAATTTTAAGAAACTAGGCCGGATCAAGAATTTTGATCAGCGGATTCGGTTTACGTACCGATTACCGTTGGATAAACTTCCGCTTACCGACTGGATGACCGCCGATTATAACCATACCATAGCGTATAATTTTCAGGCTAATGCACTCGGGATCAAAGATTCGCTGGGAATACCGTTTGGTAATATTATCCGGAACAGCCGCGAGCGAGGCATTAGTGGCCGCGTAGACTTCGTTGCTCTGTACAATAAGCTGAAATACCTGCGCTTTGCTAACTCGCCTTCGCAGCGGAAAAAGAATTTTGCCCGTAGCCCCGGAGATATAGAAGAGTTACCACCACCACCGAGTAAAGTACTTAAAAACATCGCCCGGGTACTGATGACCGTTCGTGGCATCAATGTAAGCTATACCGTTTTAGAAACAACGGCCTTGCCGGGTTATCTCCGCACGCCTAGGTACTTTGGTCTCGATGATGCCAACGCCCCCGGTCTGCCCTTTGTGTTGGGTAGTCAGGATAGGCTGATTCACGTGAAGGCAGCCAATAACGGCTGGATTACGTCCAGTACGGTACAGAATCAGCCGTTTCAGCAGACCATTCAGAAAAATTTCAATTTTCGAACGACCCTGGAACCCTTCAAGGATTTTAGAATGCAGATTGAAGGGCGACTGACCCGGCAGGATGCCTATCAGGAGTTCTACCGACCGGAAGAACCCGGTGGAAACTTCATTAGTCAGAGTCCGGTGCGGAACGGTCAGTTCAGTATGTCGTTCATGTCGTTCCGGACGGCCTTTGCCAAAGTGAACCGGGACAATAGCTCCCCCGTTTATGATCGTTTTCGGAGCTACCGCGAGATTCTTCGTCAACGACTCAATTCCGAGAATGGTAGCGGCGGAGAATACAACGAAAACTCGCAGGACGTACTGATTCCGGCCTTCTTTGCTGCCTATACCGGCAAGGACCCCGAGACGGTGAAGGTATCGCCCTTCCTCGGTTTCCCGATGCCTAACTGGCGGGTTGACTACAATGGCTTATCGCAGTTGGCCCCTTTCAAGAAGATATTCAGTTCTTTTACGCTGACGCACAATTATATTTCCAATTATAGCGTGGGCAATTTTACTTCTTCGCTGGACTACGAATCGCTCTACGTGAATCTGGCCGTGACGGGCTATCCGCTCTCGGGGCGTAGTAACTACCTGGGGCAGTACGTACCGGTATTCGTGATGAGCACTATCACGATGTCCGAGAAGTTCTCCCCACTGATTGGAATTAATTTCCGTACCCAAAGCAGGATCACGGGCCGTATCGACTACAACCGTGATCGCACGGTGGCGTTAAACTTATCCAACTCGCAGGTAGCGGAGTTATTCAATCAGGATTTGACGATCAGTATTGGCTTCACGAAGAACAATGTGCCCATACCGTTTAAGGTGAATGGAGTCAAAAAGAAACTGAAAAATGATTTGACGGTGCAGGTCGGATTGTCTTTCCGTGATACCCGTTCAATTCAGCGGAAGTTTGACGGGCAGAATATCCCGATTGCGGGTAATATCAACTTCCAGCTTCGGCCCACGGTCAACTACGTCGTGAGTAATCGCCTCAGTCTGCAATTCTATTTCGATCGTACCTTCAATGATCCTTTGGTGTCCAATTCGTTCTATCGTTCTACCACCGCGGGCGGGGTGCAGGTGAAATTCAATTTGGCGGAGTAGGAAAATGCCCAACCTAACAGGTTTTAAAACTTGTCAGATTGGGATTGAATTACTACCTCTTAGCACGAACGTACTGCAACGGCCAGGCTATATCCTCATCTAATTGTTTAGCGGCGTACAGTGGGAAGTAGGGATCACGCAAAAACTCCCGGGCCATGAATACCATATCAGCTCTACCCTCGGTAATGATTGCATTAGCTTGGTCTGCTTCCACGATAATTCCGACGGCTGCTGTTTTAATACCCGCTTCTTTCTTTACTTTTTCTGCGAAAGGTACTGGTAGCCGGGCCCCACCGGAATTTGCGCCTGCGCTATATTTCCTCCCGTTGAGCAGTCGATCAAATCTATGCCGTGTGGTATGAGTTCTTTGGCCAAAGCAACGGAGTCATCGGCGTTCCAGCCGCCTTCGGTCCAGTCCGTGGCCGAAATGCGCATGAATAAAGGAAGCTCCTGCGGCCATACCTGTCGGATAGCCTCGGTTATTTCTACCACAATCCTGATTCGGTTCTCAAAATTGCCACCGTACTGATCGGTGCGCTTATTACTGATGGGCGATAAGAATTCGTGCAGTAGATAGCCGTGAGCGGCATGAATTTCCACGACCTTAAATCCGGCTTTTAAAGCCCTTGTGGCAGCGCCCTGGAATTTGTGAACGATGGTCTTTATGTCGTCCGTAGTTAGTTCTTTCGGGGTAGGTGATGTCTCAGAAAAAGGGAGCGCGCTCGGGCCAACGGTTTTCCAGGCATCCGGGTGATCGGCAGGTAAAGGCTGTCCTCCTTCCCAGGGCCGTTGGGTGCTGGCCTTCCGGCCGGCGTGAGCTAACTGAATGCCCGCCACGGCCCCGTGTTCTTGAATAAATGCCGTGATTCTTTTCAAAAAGCTGATGTGTTCATCTTTCCAGATACCGAGGTCATTGGGGGTGATTCTACCTTCGGGAGTAATGGCGGTAGCTTCGGTGAATACCAACCCCGCACCACCCACGGCCCGGCTACCTAAATGTACTAAGTGCCAGTCGTTGGCAAACCCGTCGATGCTGCTGTACATACACATGGGCGATACCCCAATGCGGTTTCTAAACTCTACCCCTCGAATCTGTAAAGGAGAAAATAGGATATTTTCCATGAAGTTTGTGATTATTATGGTGGTTCAAAAACAAGAAATGGGAGCATGTCAGAGATATCTCTCAGATTACTCCCATCTACAACATGTAGTAGGTTTCGCAGGTTTCCTCTAGCCTTTTACCAATTCATCGTAGGTAGGGCTTAGGCTGCGTTCAATGCCGGCTCCCTGCATGTAGGTTACGCCCGGAATATTCTTGGTTAGTAAAATCTCTTCTTTGGTTTTCCCAGCTTTGATTTCCTTACCAACGTAAACCAATAGCTTTTCCAGATAATCCTTAAAGAGCTTTATCTCTTCTTGACCACCGGTGATCTTTTCGGGATCAAAAGCGTGACCAAACACAAAAAGAGTATCCTTGTCAAACGTTTTGAGGGTCTTATCGAGTACCTTCACCCAACTGGTTACGCTGGCTCCGGCGGTGGCATCTATGAAAGGATAGCGTCCGTTAAAAAGTAGGTCACCCATGTGGGCGATATTGGTATTCTCGAAGTGGACGATGCTGTCTCCGTCCGTATGGCCCGCTCCGAAGTAGTGCATCCGGATACTCTCATTGCCAACTTTTTGTTTCCATTTTTTAGTGTAGATCGTATCAGGAAATAGATTCTTATCCACCGCGTTTTGTTTTTCGGCCACGCTGCGCTGGTTAGCGGCCGAGTTTACGTGCGCTACCACGTTTTGGGCTATGCCTTTAAAGGAAATATTTCCACCCGAGTGGTCGCCGTGGTGGTGGGTGTTAATAAGGTACTGTATGGGTTGTTCTCCTTTCTTCTTCAAGGCTTCGATCAGATGCGTAGACTGCTCCGGGAACTGCGTATCCACCACGGCTATTCCGTCCTTGTTGATCAGGTAGGCAATCGTACCCCCACGTTCGGTAAATATACCTACTCCACCACGGAGGTCCTGCATTTTGTAAGGATCTTCGGCCAACAGCTGGGCGAGGAGAGATTTACTATTCAATATGGTTAAGCCTGTTAGGGCCGAGGCTTGGAGGAATTGTCGTCTTTGCATTAGAAGTGGGGTAAGGCTGGAAGAAATAGTACGATACTATAACAAATGATTAGAGAAATGTTCACGGATCATCTGTTTGTACGCTGTTTCGGCCGGATAAAAAACAAGGTAAAAACATAGTAATTCTATGACTTAGGGTAGTTATTTGGGTACATCAGCTATGAGCATTTATAAATTTACAAATTAGATTAAAACTAGGGCGCAGCAGAAACTATAAAATTCAGAGGCGGTAACCGTTATTTTTATACGTCACTGATAATGGAATTATATCGTCTAAGCACACCAGAAGTAATTGATAAGCGGCCAAAAACTTATTTGGAAAATATACCTGACATCCTGTAATTTGCGGTGCAAATTTAATATTACTTCACAAACTGACAGATCAGAGCCGATATGCAATATCCAGAAGAATTGAAATATACCGAAGATCACGAGTGGATTCGCTTCGACGGCGATGTAGCTACCGTAGGAATTACCGATTATGCGCAGGGTGAGTTGGGCGATATTGTGTACGTGGACGTAAACACCGTAGGCGATGCTCTGGAAAAAGGGGAGATTTTCGGATCAGTGGAAGCAGTGAAGACGGTTTCGGATCTTTTCTTACCCATTAGTGGTGAGATTCTTGAAATAAACCCTGCTCTGGATGGCGCTCCCGAATTGGTCAATAATGATCCTTACGGCGAAGGCTGGATGATCCGTTTTAAGGTTACGAATCCCGGCGAGGCAGACGATTTGATGACAGTCGATGCGTACAAAGAACTCGTGGGTGCCTGATCAGGTGTCCCGAAGCTCCGAAAGGAGCTTTTTTTATGGTACTCCTAAGCATAGAATTGAATGAAATTACTCTTGCGCGCGGTTCGGATCATTGAAAAAAACTCCCCCCACAACGGGCAGGTACTAGACATACTGGTGGAGGACGGAATTATCGTGCAGATCGGGGAGTCTTTATCTGCGGAGGGAGCCCGTGAAATAGAAGGCAGGCAGTGGTGTGTATCTCCGGGCTGGCTCGACATGCGGGTGGGATCGAGCGACCCCGGTCGGGAGCAAAAGGAAGATCTGGACACAGTCCGGGAAGTAGCCATGCGCGGTGGTTTTACGGAAATTGTGTTGCTGCCAAATTCCCGCCCGGTGGTTGATGCCAAAGATACCCTCAACTACGTCCGGCAGGAGCGGCGGGGTGGAGTAGTGCAAATCCACGTAGCGGCGGCCGTTACCAAAGATGCCGAAGGTAAGGACTTTACGGACATGATCGACCTGCATACCGCCGGTGCCGTAGCTTTCACCGACGGGGAACATCCCATTCAGAATGCTGATATTCTGGTAAAGGCACTGCTGTATCTGCGCCCATTGAATTCACTGCTGATTAACCGGCCCGAAGACCGGCAACTGACCCTATTTGGGCAAATGAACGAGGGGATTACGAGTACGATACTCGGGATGAAGGGTATGCCATCTTTAGCCGAAGAAATGATGCTGATGCGGGACCTGAAATTGTTGGCCTATGTACTCAGTCAGGAAACATTACCCATTAAAGGAGCGCCGTTATTGCACGTATCACTGGTCTCGACGGCCGGTGCGGTGGAGTTGATCCGCGAGGCGAAGAAGGAAGGACTCCCCGTAACCTGCGATATAGCGGCCCATCAGTTGGCTTTTAACGATACCGCATTACTTGGGTTTGATACCAATCTGAAAGTAAATCCACCGTTCCGCGCTCTGGCCGATATTATCGCCCTCCGGGCAGGACTAGCCGATGGTACTATTGACTGTTTGGTGTCAGATCACAGCCCGCATGACGACGAATGCAAAAACCTTGAATTTGACCACGCTGATTTCGGGATACTGGGGTTGGAAACGGCCTTTTCGTTGGGTGTCATGCACAGCGGATTACCCCTGGAAGAGCTCATAGAAAAACTAACGAGTCGTCCGCGCGCTATTCTGCGCCTGCCCTCGGTAAGAGTTGCCGAAGGACAGCCCGCAAACCTGACGGTTTTTTCTGCGGATGAGGAATGGACGTATAACAAGAGCTACTCAAAATCACGCAACAGCCCATTTCTGGGGCAAACTCTCAAAGGGCGGGCGGTTGGTGTCATTAATCAGAAAAACGATCGCTGGTTTAGCTAGTTAGTAGTAAGGGTTCACCGATGCGTGACCCATTCATATTTTAAATCAGTAGAACTCTTCATGAATAAATTAATAGAATATTTTAATAAACCACTCTTAAAAATCCCCATGCAATTCGGGGCCGCCACGGGTATCGTGGCTTTTTTGTTCTTTCTGGGATTGTATTCAATGGATGTGATGCCTTTGGGCAACAAACGGTCGATGGACCTCGGAATATTCATTATCATGATGGCGGCATCCTGCTGGTACTACCGCAAGAAAATCGGCGATGGGTACATGCACTTTTGGGAAGCGCTAACGGTCTGCTACGTAGTTAATACGGTAGCTGCCTTCATCACGGGTTGGCTTATTTACCTGTTCATTACTTTTGTTGACCCTACTGTTTTTTCGGCTTATCTTGTGGAAATGAAACAATTACTGGTGCAGGGTAAAGGCGAATTAGTGAAAAATATCGGTGAAGCTGAATATCAGGTCATGCTCAAAAGTATAGGGGAAACCAAACCGGAAGAATTAATAACCGATGAGTTAAGTAAAAAAACAGTGATGGCGGTGCTACCTATTCTGATCATTTCGCTTATCTTACGGAGGCAAAACCCGAGCGAGTCTCAGCTGAGACCCTGATTTTATTCCTTTTGCAATCAAGTACTTATAGGTTTATTTTTACTTTGTACAGTAATAACTACTTTCCCATAAACCCGATCTGATTATGCAAGAACAAGTATCTACCACCCGCGTTGCCCTCAAATACGGAATTATTACGGCTGTTGCTGTTATAGTTTATTCTACATTAATTAACGTGACCGGCATGACCCAAAACCGGGCCTTGACTTCCCTGGCTTTCGTTATTCTGATCGTCGGCATAGTGCTGGGCATGAAAGATTACCGTGCTCAGAATAATACCTTTATGTCGTACGGACAAGGGCTGGGTATTGGCTCGCTGATATCGGCGATAGTGGGGCTTATCGGCTCAATGTTCTCGATGTTCTACCTGGAATTCATTGATAATACGATTATTAAGCAATCGATGGATAAAGCGCGGGAAGATATGGAAACCCGAGGTATGGACGATGCGCAGATAGACCAAGCGATGTCAATGACCGAAAAATTTATGACGCCGGGCATTATGTTTGCGATGGGTGTTCTTTCGTATGTAATTATCGGCTTCATCATTTCGTTGATCATAGCAGCTATCATGCGCAAGGATAAACCCGTGTTCGAATAGTTCGTTTTCCCTTACCTTATTCCCGTAGGTTGTGTTTACTATCTTCCAGAAAGAAGTCAGTAGTTTTTTTAATTCCTTAATCGCCTACATCGTCATTGCCGCTTTTTTGTTGGCGGTGGGTCTTATTGTGTGGGTATTTCCTGATTCCAATGTACTGGATTATGGATACGCCGACCTGAGTGCTTTTTTTAGCCTGACTCCCTTTGTGTTGGTGTTTTTGATTCCGGCCATTACGATGCGCTCGCTGGCGGAAGAAATCCGGACGGGTACCCTCGAACTTCTACTGACGAAGCCCCTGAGTGACGGTGCACTGGTGGTAGGCAAATTTCTGGCCAACTGGCTGTTGGTAGCCCTGATGCTTTCGCCAACGTTGTTGTATTACGTCAGCGTATACTGGTTAGGAAACCCTCCGGGAAACGTAGACTCCGCCGCCGTTTTTGGCTCGTATATTGGTCTGCTTTTACTGAGCGGGGCCCTCACCGCGATGGGCCTATGGGCGTCTTCGCTCAACGAAAATCAAATTGTGGCCTTTGTGATCGGAGTTTTTCTGGGCTTTGCGTGGTACAGCGGTTTCGGAGCACTTTCACAGTTGCTAGGATCAGGAGATTTGGCGCTGTTTTTCTCCGCCGCCGCCCTCGATCAGCAGTATCAGGCATTAGGCCGAGGTTTGGTAGATATCCGTAACGTCATCTATCTCCTCAGCCTAATGGCCTTTTTTCTGGTACTTACCTACTGGCGCGTGGGACAGTTGCGACGGTAGTTAAACCTTGCCGATGGTAATTTTCTTCCCGCCTTTTCGTACTGATTCGTAAATAGCATCAATGACCAGCATGTCTTTCAATGCCTCTACACCGGTCATATTAGGATCCGGGACATTATTCAGGATACAATCTGCCAAACCGTCCATTTGGTAGGTTTGGTGCGTCACCACGGGCTGATCGAGCGGTCCTATGTGGGTACTTCCTTTAATCGGACCGTAGCCAAAGGCGGGGTCTAGCTTGGCAAAGCCTTTACTGCCAATCAGGTGCAGGCTGCCTTTTCCGTTGAAATTGTAGGTCGTAGAGCAGGTGGCAATGGCCCCACTTGGGAAACCAAGCTGGAACGTCATGGTTTCGTCCACCTCTTTAAACTTAATCGGATCAGTCTTTACTTCTTGGGCCGTTACCCATAGCGGTTCTTCGCCCGTGGCGTACCGGGCGCCATTGATGCAGTAAATCCCGACGTCCATCAGAGCACCACCACCCGACAAGGCGTGTTTGAGGCGCCATTGGGTAGGATCACCTATCTTAAAACCAGAAGAGTTCTCGACAAACATTATATCCCCAAACTCACCTGCTTCCCGCATCCGGATGATCTCACGCGTATGGGGCTCAAAGTGCATACGGTAACCTACATAAAACTTTACGCCGGCCTTCTTGCAGGCGGCAATCATTTCACGGGCCTGCTTGGAGTTATCACCCACGGGCTTTTCGCTTATGACGTGCTTCCCCGCGGCTGCCACTTGCAGGACGTGTTTCCGGTGTAGGGAGTTAGGGGTAATGACGTATACTACATCAATATCCGGGTTGTCCTTGATTTGACCGACTGTTTCGTAGTTATAGACATTCTTGTCGGGGATATTGTACTTACTCTGCCAAATGGGTATTTTGGATGGAGTACCCGTGACGATACCTACCAACTCAGCCATTTGGCAGGTTTCCATGGCTGCGGCCACTCGGGTGCCGTAGCTCCCCAAACCCATAATGGCCACCCTGAGTTTGCGGGTGGGTGGGGCAGTGGCTTGATTTTGACCATTAGTGGCCGCTAATAGGTTTGCACTTAGGGTAGAAAAACCTATGCCCAAACCCAGTTTATGAAGAAAGTCTCGACGAGTGTTCATGATGGTAGTAAATGATTTATGTAGTAAGTAAAGAACGTTTGGTGGAGAAAATACTCTTTTGAACTATCAACGCTCGTCCCGATTCGTAATTGGTGACGGGTTCGATTTTACGCTTAAAACGCAATCAGAATCAACTTCCAATTACGAATTGAGGTAAACCGGTTTCTTATTCATTCTTATAAAATATTTTAAAAAGCGCTCTTCTAAAAGCTAGGTAAGTAGCTAACAGCTATTAGTTTGTAGCGGAACACCGCCCGGCCGTCAGCTTTTTTTAAGTATTTGATAAATAGAACATTAGCGATGAATTTAGCCAAATTAATAGTGCAAACTAATTCTGCGTTAGAACTTAACCGAGGCCAATCGCTACTAAGAAGCCCAAAATAGTCATTGGCCAGTCCTCAATTAAATCCCTTGCTCCATTATTTATTGAAGTAAAAATCAAATGAGGAGAACCCAATAAAACTGTGAAAATCTGCGGAATATATTTTTTCATAGAAAGGTGATGATGTTATTTTTCTCGCCGTGCGAGAATCAAGTCCTATTTACAAATTGGGGTTAGCTGGTTATTTCCATGAATCCGAAAAACTTTCAGCCAGACTTCAAATTTCCTGCACTTCGACCGGCTTCATTTCCGGTGTAAGCGTATGAATAAGGACAAGGGCTACTGCGTAGACAACACTGGCGAAAATAAAAATGGGAACGTACCCCACCCGGCCAATAATCAGTCCGGAAAAAGCCGCAAATATAGCTCCACCAATGGCCCCCATCGTACCGCCGATACCCGTGACGGAAGCTACCGCCTTGCGGGGGAATAGGTCAGAAGCAAACGTGTACAGATTAGCAGACCAGCCCTGATGCCCCGCCGTGGCAATGGCGATGAGGGCTACGGCTACGTAGAGACTATTGGTGGTTGAGGCTAGAAAAATAGGCAGGATACAAAATGCACACAATGCCATGGTCGATTTTCGCGCCCGGTTGATACTCCACCCGGTTTTAACCAATTGAGATGACAACCAGCCAAAGAAAACGCTGCCGGCGTCGGATACCAGATAGATGATTAGAAAAGGTAGTCCAATGGTTTTAAGGTCTAACTTTTGGTTAAGGGCCTGATGACTATTGAAAAAGTCAGGTAGCCAGGTAAGATAAAACCACCACACCGGATCGGTCAGGAATTTTCCTATGGCAAAAGCCCAGGTCTCGCGGTAGGTGAGGAGTTTTTCCCAGGGTACCTCCTGCCCCCGGATTACATCCTGATCACTGTGGATATACGCAAGCTCAGAGGCGGAAACTTTGGAGTGGTTATGGGGACGTTGGTAGGTAAACCACCATAAAATAAGTAGCAGAAATCCGAGAAGTCCGGTAATGATGAAGGATAACCGCCATCCATAGTTCAGGGTAAGGTAGGGGATCGTGAGGGCCGTCAGGATGATTCCGATGTTAGCCCCGGCGTTGAAAATGCCATTCGCAAAGGAGCGTTCTCGTTTTGGAAACCATTCAGCTACGGTCTTAACGGCGGCCGGAAAGTTGCCAGCTTCTCCCAAACCCAGCATAAAGCGGGTCAGGCTGAGGCTACGAACCGAGCCAACGAATGCGTTGAGCACTCCGGCGGTACTCCATAAGAAAATAGAAATAGCGTACCCGCGACGAGTACCGATGCGATCAATGAGCCAGCCCGTAAAAATATAGCCTAACGCATAGGCCCATTTGAAAGCAGAATCCACGTAGCCCATCCATTCTTTATAATGCGCATTATCAGCATCCGTGATGGCAACGCCGGGGGGCAATCCGATCATTTCACGCTTAAAATCTTCGTCTATCATCGAGAATGATAGCACATTTCGATCAATATAATTGATGGTCGTGGCTACAAGAAGTAGCATTACGATCCGCCAACGGTAATTACCGATGCCTTTGACCATAACTTAGTAGGGGTATTAAGGGACGTTGTTTAGGAATATGCTCCGCTAAATTAAAGAGTTAGGTCCGGAATGTTGCAACGGTCTCAGGTAATTAGCCAAAAAAGGGTTCGTAGAAGTAATTCCACGAACCCCAAACCCCCTTCAAGAGGAAACACGCCCTACTTAGTCTTGTATACGGTACCGTCTTTCATGACAAAGGTCACGTTCTGCAACGTTTTAACATTCTGCAAAGGATTAGCGTCTACCGCAATAATATCAGCAAACTTGTTGACCTCGATGCTACCAATGGAATCACTCATGTCAAGAAGCTTCGCGTTGGTAACGGTAGCGGCCTGAATCGCTTCAATGGCTGGCATACCACCTTCTACCATGTACTCAAACTCCTTGGCATTATAGCCATGTGGGTATACTCCGGCGTCGGTACCAAAAGCAATATTTACGCCGGCCTTGTAGGCCTTGGCAAAGGTGGCCTGTAACTTGGGGCCAATGGCTAAGGCTTTCGGAGTGACAAGTGGGGGGTAGTACCCCATAATGCGGGCCGAATCGGCGGCCGTACGTCCGGCGATGAGCGTTGGAACGTAGTAAGTACCGTACTTTTTGAAAAGCTCGATGGATTCATCATCCATGAGGGTGCCGTGTTCGATGGTTTGTACTCCTCCCCGAATGGCGCGGTTGAGGCCCTCGGCACCGTGCGCGTGGGCAGCTACATGGAAGCCATAATCTTTGGCTGTCTCCACAATTGCGCGTACTTCTTCTTCGGTAAACTGAGGTCCTTGCCCGTCTTTGGCGTTGGACAGTACCCCTCCGGTGGCGGTAATCTTGATTACGTCAGAACCATCCTTATAGCGCTGCCGAACGGCCTTACGCGCATCATCAACACCATTTATCACTCCTTCTAACGGACCGGGATCGCCCATCAGGTCTTTACTGTAGCCATTGGTTGGGTCGGCGTGGCCACCGGTGGTGGCGATAGATTTGCCCGCCGTAAAAATGCGGGGGCCATCTGTAATACCCTTATTGATGGCATTGCGCAGGGCTATGTTCACTCCCGTGCCACCTAAGTCACGAACGGTAGTGAAACCAGCCATTAGCGTTATTTTGGCGTAGTGGGCCGCCTGAAAAGCGACGTCGGGCGGGTTTTGCACAAAACGATCATAAGAACCACCCCGGCGGGTTTCGTTTTCGATGTGTACGTGCATATCGATGAGGCCGGGCAGTACGTAGCTGTTTTTGAGGTCAACTACCTTGTCGTTACTCGTGGCGCTGGCGTAACCTTTTTCGACGGCGGTAATCTTGTTTTTTGCGACGATGACGGTCATTTGTTGCTGCATCTCGCCTTTTTTTACGTCGAGGAGATTACCACAATAAATGATAGTACGTTGCGCAATAGCCTCGCTCAGACAGGAAAGTGCGAGCAATAGACTAAGTGCCAAAGAATATTTTTTCATAGGATTAGTTTAGGTAATTATTCGGAATACAAGGTAAACTCTTTTTTGGATAAAGCTAGTTACATGTCCAAATTTACAATAGCCGTATCAATGGGAAGTAGTAGCCCGCGCCAATAAATACTACCAGGGTTTGAAAAATTATGTAAGATTGTATAATCTAAAGATGTTTGTATTACGTATGTAATCATAGAAACAGGGTAGAATGTGAAGCGCAGTCCACTCAGAGCCAACGAATAAACGATATGCCCACTCAGGTGGTAAGAAAAAAGGAAAAGTATTATCAGGTCCCGAAATTGGCTTTCTGTAAAATTCCGTGAAAAGAACCATACCTGATAATCATTTACATAAATTATTATCTGTACGAAGCAGAAATCAAGGTTAGTGTTCTACGGGCATAGCTTGCCGCTTTACTGATCTGGTGTAGGTATATTTATTCTGAATCATGCATAAACCGATCAGGAGAAAATGCTTTTGGAAGGATAAATCCTCCCAAAAAAATGATTAGATTGCCCCCCTCTTGAAAAAAACATTTATACCCCTTGGCGACCCAAAAACCTAACTATTCGGAAGAAGACCTGGTAGAATCGCTGAAACAGAATGATCGTGCAGCGTTTGAATACCTGTATGATCGTTATTCCGGAGCTCTGTTCAGTGTAATCTGTAAGGTCTTACGAGACGATGAGAAAGCGGAAGACGTTATGCAAGACGCTTTCCTGAAAATATGGAAGAGTATAAAATCCTATGACCCGGCCAAGGGCCGACTGTTTACCTGGATGCTCAACATCGCACGAAACAGTGCGATTGATGCAGTGAGATCGGAAGGCAGAAAGCCTGGAATGGATGATATCTCGGAGAATCTCGACCGCACTGAGATAAATGCTTCGTACCAACCCTCCACCTCTACGTTAGATCTGAAGGCCTTAGTGGACACACTAAGGCCTGAGAGGAAAGTACTCGTTGATATGGTTTACTTCCAAGGCTACACGCAGGAAGAAGTATCCAAAAAACTTGACATTCCTCTAGGGACAGTTAAATCACGCATTCGGACCGCGTTGCAGGATCTTAAACTTTACTATAATATATGAATACCCAAGCCTACATAGAGTCAGGCATATTAGATGAATACGTTCTGGGCGTAGTTTCTCCTCAAGAGAAACAGGAAGTGGAACGCCTGTCCAAAATATATCCAGAAATAAAGGCGGAATTGAGCCGTGTCGAGGCCTCTTTGGAAAGTTATGCCATGGAGCACCAACGGACTCCCCCCGCCCGACTAAAAGCGGATATTTTTGCCCAAATGAACTTTGACGAACCCGTTGCCGAATCGCAGGACTTGGAAGAACAGGTTGAGGATGAAACTGCACAGGGCGGAGCACAGATTCCGTTTGGTCAAACTGTCTCGGTAGTGCGTCCTTTGTGGAGTAGAATAGCCGTGGCTGCCTCCATACTACTTGCTATTTTTGGTGGTTGGGCAGCTTTGCAGCTATCCGAAACTCGGCAAAAGAATGAACAGTTGGCTATTGAAATGAGTAATCTCCAAGAAACCGCGAAATATTCCGAAACTTTGGCCTCCATGTATCGTGACCCTAACTTTAAGGTGATCAGGATGCCGGGGCTCGAAAAATCAGCGGAAAGCTCGGTGGTTGCACTTTGGAATCAGCAAACCAATGAGGTATTATTGGATGTACAAAGCCTTCCGGCTGCTCCTACCGGTAAACAGTATCAGCTGTGGAGTATCGTAGAGGGTGCCCCCGTTGATATGGGGATGCTTGATCAGGACTTCGCCGGTAAGGTACTTCGCATGAAGGCTACTAACCCGAATTCAGTAGCTTTTGCCATTACGCTGGAAAAAGAGGGTGGAAGTCCAACCCCGACCATGGAAGAAATGTACGTGCTGGGAAAGGTATAATCTTAGGTAAGTAGGTGTTAGATTGTTAGCCATCAGGTCTTATATTATCCATACAACATAAAGCTCTGATTTACAGCTGAATGAATCCTAATACATAATGACCTAATTCCTGAAACTTACAAGTCCTATTATATTAAAATAATGCTAAGAGTCGGCGATTGTCGGCTCTTTTTTGTGGTATGCCCCCCGCTACCGCACCATGATTCGTTGGCTACTGCCACCCGAGGGAGTTGTGATCTGTAATAGGTACACGCCGGGTTCCAGTGGTTGGAAGGGATAAATCGCCGAAAGACCAATAATATCACTCTCCGATAAGCTTGCTTGAATGGGTTGTCCAGTGGCATTGAACAGCTGAAAATTTAGCAGTTGGGCTGGGTCAGTTCGGATATAGATTGGCTGACCAACCGATACAGGATTGGGGAAGGTAGAAAATACCAGCGGTGCATTCCCTCTGAAAGTAGCAATCCATTGGGAATACTGAGTTCCTCCGGATCGTTGATCTAGTCTGATTCGGTAATAAGTACTTTGGTCGGACGGCTGTGTATCAGTCAGTGTAAACAGGCCTGACTGACTACTACTGGCTATTTGTACGGTTTCAACGGCCTGTAACTCTATTAAATCGTCACTTCGCTCCAAGGTAATACGCAGATTTTCCGGGTCAGCCGCCAGCAAGGTATGGAGCAAGGTTTGATTTTCCAGTACCTGCATTTCCAGCGAGCGGATAGGCTGTGGTGCCGAAAGGCCTTTTCTTACCACGAAAGATGAAGATACACTACCCACCAAAACCGGATCTTGGGCTATCACCCGGACCGAATAATTTCCTTCGACGAGCGTAGGAGGTAAGCTAACGCGCAGTGGGTTTTGGGAACCGTTCCCGACGATCGCTATAAATTGTCCCTGCTGATCCAGTAAGTGAGCCTCCATTTTGCTGGTAGCGGGCAGAGAGCCTATGACTCGATAGGGAAGCAGGAATTGGTGGCCGGGCGAAGCTTCCCGCGGTACTACACCACTCATAATGGAAGAGCCGGATGTGTGGGCGGGGCGTTGGGCAAAGAAGGCATCCGGAAGTGATCGGTTCCAGGCTTGGGCCATCTGGGAAAGCCCCGGAATACCCCCCGGAATATTTTCAAAATGACCGTGGGACGGACGTGGTACTTGTATGGTATCGGTGTAGGGCCCTCCCCAGGCCATCAGTCCGGGAGTAGTGATCAGTTGTGCCTGGGCGTTCAAAACTGGAAGGTACGGTTCTGGGTTACTATTGTTATAGGTACATTGTCCGATGATCCAGGTCAATGGGTGCCCAAAATCAGCCATAGATTTTTCGATGACGTACCGAATATTAGCGTAGTAATCCTGCTGAGCTATTTTCAGGTGTCCGGCGTCATTTTCTCCGTGAAACCAAAGTACACCTCTTATACCGAGCCAGGAATGATAATACCGTAGCGTATTAATCAGATTGGAGTAGGGCTGGCGGTTCGGCCAGTTTTTTCCTACGTAGATATTGAGTGTATTACTACCCTGAGCAGCCTCCCGCCAGTTAACTGAATTAGCCGCCGCCCATCCGGCATTCATAAATAGGACGGGTACTTTTAATCGATCCGAAATTAGTTGACCAAGCTCGCTCCAGTACCAGGCAGATTCTCCGGAAGGAAAGGCGAAATTTTTGGCATCAAACGGAGAGAAAGTAGGGGAAGGCATGGGTGCGTTTGGTGCCACGGTAATATTTTCGACGTTGAGTATCTTATTAAGCGCGTTAAACGAGACAACCTGATTTGATCCTCCTTTTGCTCCCAAATCGGGTAGTCCCATCGCGTTAGAATGCCCGGCTACCAAAAATACTTCTCCAACCCCTATCGGAAAAACGGAGGTTGTATCAGCTTCTTCGCCCTCCTTGATACCCCGGAGTTGCAGCTGGTACCAACCCCCTTTGGCGGTCAGTACCCCATAGAAAACACCTTTCCTGGCAGGTACGTTTAGGGAAGTCCAGGGGCCGGAATTACCTTCGTTTTGAGGTATGGATACCAGCCGTGCCTCTATTTTCTGGTAAGGGAAAGTACAGATTCCACCCACCGGAATTTGACCCTCATTCGCCTGATTTCGCTGAAAAACGGTGTGTTTACCGGGGAATTCAACCATGATTCCCCCCCAAATGGTAGAGGGAATAAGAAAAGAAAGGAGTAGGGAAAGTCTTGTTTTGGTACACATAGCTGTTCTCGTATGGATTCACACCCTTCGTGTTGCTCACCGCAAGCTCGTTAATAAATGGTAGGACTATGGTGAAAAAATTGGTTATTTCTTAAACGGCTGGGGAAGGGTAGTTGTTGAATAAATCAAGCCCAATGGTGCAGCCAATTGATCAAAAATACATAACAAGTTTACTGTTTTTTTTGTACTATACCTGGATACTTCATTTGTAATAGTCCGCAAAAGGACCAAATTGTATGAGCAACGATTGTACTATTGGTATGGTGTTTTTAAATATACTGTGACTAATAATGTGGATATTCGCCGCATTATATCAGAATGAACCGTAGGTAAGTTACGGTTCGGAATCCATTTTGAACCAATCGTTAGACTATGAGAGTCGGCTTCTCTACCTCTCCTTTCTTGATTATACTTTTTTTGATCGTTTCTTCCCGTGTAGCAATGGCGAGCGATGATTCGACGGCTACGGCTATGTCAAAACTATTGCGTTGGAAACTACACATCGATACCCGCTATTCGTTGGTCCAAGGGCAGCTGCTAACGGTTCGGGGAGGTAGCATTGGCTATACCTGGGGGCGGTTTCAGCGCGAAGTAGCGGTAGGGTACTACTGGCTTGGTACACTGGGCTCCCGGCAATTGAGTCATATTGGGAAGTTAAATTCCCGGACACTTGAACTGGCTACTTACTCACGGTCGGAGGTTAGTTTTGTCAATGTGGGCTACTGGCACATTATTCACAACTCAAAAAGGTGGAAAATGGGGGTACCAGTGGAAGTAGGCTTGGGTAGAGCTAAAACTCAACCCTACACACTAATGGATGTGCCGCTTTCTTCCTTGGAACCAGTAAAATTCACTATTGTTCCGGTGCACATCGGTGGCTATGCCGAATGGAAAGCCACCCGTTGGGTTGGATTTGGCCTGCAAAGTGGATATCGTCTTAACTTGAAATCGTCCGCAGAGATCAACGATTTGCAGGGCTTGTTTTACCGGATACGCATTATTGTCTACCCGGCCGCTTTTCGGGATGGATTTAATTTCGTGTTTAAACGTAAACCCCTACCTTCTTTCCCAAAGAGTAGACTGTTTGTATTACGTGGCGCTAACATTTAATAACGTTTTGCAATGACCGATTCTACCTCCAACTATTTAACAAACCAATACCTTACTACTCCCGGCCTGGGTAGCTCAGGAGCTGAGCACTGGCAAACGTTGTGGGAAAAGAATTACCCTCATCGGTTTAAACGGGTAGAGCAACTTAACTGGGATCTGCCTGATTGTACAGAGTGGGTGGAAAAGTTACAGGATCGAATTAGTAAACTAGATACGGAGGTGGTAGTAGTGGCGCATAGTTTGGGCTGTATTATGGTAGCTCACTGGGCGGCGCGGTATACTTCTCCCATGGTAAAGGGAGCATTTCTGGTAGCTCCGGCTGACGCCGAAGAATGTAGTCGCCTCAACTTCGTGGAAGGTTTTAGTCCTATTTCGAAAGTGCCTTTTGCTTTTCCAAGTACGGTCGTTGCCAGTACCAACGACCCCTATTGCTCATTTGAACGAGCCACCCAGTTTGCTTATGACTGGGGTAGTGAGCTAGTCGATGTAGGCGAGCAAGGCCACATCAACTCCCTATCCGGACATGGAGCGTGGCCCGAAGGGTTGGAGTTGCTTTTCCGAATTGATAGCTAAACTGTTTACGAGGGGCAAATTTTAAATTCGGATGACTATCTTGCAACCTGGTTTGATGTAAAATAGATACCTTTCCATATGTCCATTTCCCGAAGAAATTTCCTCAAAAGTACCGCTTTTTTGGGCGGAATAGGCGTATTGACCGGCCTCTACACTTGGCAAGTAGAACCTTTCTGGCTCGAATTTGTCCGGGTCAGGATGCCCATCAAAAACTTGTCGGATCAGCTAGTAGGTAAGACACTCATGCAGATTAGTGATGTGCACGTAGGCAATATGTTTGACCGACACTATCTAATCGATTCCTTCCAGAAAGCCCAGCTTCTGAACCCAGATTTAGTGGTCTATACCGGTGATTTTGTCAACTATGAATCTACTGAGCAGTTTGACCAACTCGATGAGGTTTTTGATCATGTCGTAAAAGGAACGCTGGGTACAGTGGGCGTTTTGGGTAATCACGATTACGGTAAGGACTGGCAGGAACCGGAGGTAGCGAAGCGAGTCATTGACATACTTACCCAGAAAGGGATTCAGATATTGCGAAATCAGCAACAGGATCTTCACGGCCTCCATGTCATTGGCCTCGACGACTTGTGGGGAACTAACTTCAAACCCGAGTTGGTGATGGATAAGGTAGATGCCAGCGCCCCCCAGCTTGTACTCTGCCACAATCCCGACGTAGCTGACCTCCCTCTTTGGAATGGGTACCGGGGCTGGATCTTGTCGGGGCATACGCATGGCGGCCAATGTAAGCCGCCTTTTCTGCCTCCACCGATGCTGCCCGTGCAAAACCGCCGCTACGTGGCTGGGCAGGTGGACCTGGCCGATGGCCGTACACTCTACATTAACCGTGCCCTGGGGCATTTGATTCAGGTGAGGTTTAATGTGCGGCCGGAGATTACAGTTTTTGAGCTGGTGAAGGGGTAAAGTATAAGCCAATGTATCGGCTAATCGTTGTGAGTTGTTTTTAATCAAATGATTAAAAAATGATGTTAATCATTTGATTAAAAAGATAGATTGTCTTACATTTGTAGTGTTAACGAACGAGTGTCATGAAAGAAAAGACTGGGAAGGTAGAAACAGATCCATCTACGGAGGAGAAAATTAAAAACGCGGCGCGGACTATTTTTCATAAAAAGGGGTTTGCCGGAACCCGTACTCGGGATATAGCCGAAGAGGCCGGGATAAACCTGGCCCTACTGAACTATTACTTCCGTAGTAAGGAGAAGCTGTTTGGCCTGATCATGATGGAAACCGTGCAGGGCTTTTTGAAGTCTATGACGGATGTTTTCAATCAAAAAGATACGACCCTTGAAACCAAGGTGGAGCATCTTGTGAGCAACTATATTGATTTACTGACCGAACACCCCAACATACCTATATTCATTTTGAGTGAATTGCGGAATAACCCGGAAGAGGTGGTCTCCAAGATGAAAATGAAAGAGTTTTTGATGGGCTCATACTTTTTTCAGCAGATGCAGGAAGCGATGCAGGAAAAGCGGATTGCGCAGGTTCACCCGCTGCACTTTATTATGAATATACTGGGAATGACGGTTTTTCCTTTCATCGCCAAACCTATGCTGACGGCCGTAGGCGATATGCAAGAGGAAAACTTCAATGCTCTCATGCAGCAGCGTAAAAAGCTGATACCGCAGTGGGTAAAAAGCATGTTGGCCACGGGCTGATATTTTTTTGACTTATTAGTTAATCAATTGTTTAATACAATTATTTAAAATAGATGAACAACGTTAAACTTCCCCCCGTACCCTTGCGGCGAAGGTACTATTGGTTGCTGTTGGTGAGCCTACTAGTCTATACCGATTCGATGGGTCAAACGGCAGATGCCCTTACGATTGAAGCCTGCTACGACTTGGCCAGGGACAATTACCCCTTGATTAAACAAATGGCGCTGCTTGAAAAGTCCAAGGAGTACTCGCTTGAAAATGCCTCCAAGGGTAATCTCCCACAGTTTAGCATGGGTGGGCAGGCTACCTTGCAGTCGGCGGTGACTACCGTGCCTATCTCATTCCCCGACCGTACTATCCCGTCGCCCAATAAGGACCAATATCGGATTTTTGGGGAGGTGAATCAGTCACTGACCGACGGAAAGTAATTAGGCAGCAGAAAGAGTTGCTGGAAGCCACTACGGTGGCCGAAAAGCAGAAGCTTGAAGTCGAGTTGTATAAACTGCATGAGCGTATTAATCAGCTGTTTTTTGGTATGCTGTTGATGGATGCTCAGCAGCAGCAAGTCACGCTGATGAAGAAAGATATTCAGGTAGGACTGACCAAAGTAGAAGCCTCCATCGCCAATGGGGTAGCGTTGAAAAGCAACGCGGATATTCTGCGGGCCGAGTTGCTCCGTGCCGATCAGCGTACGATTGAATTGAAAGCCAACCGGCAGGGGTTTGCCGCTATGCTAAGCCTGCTGATCAGTCAGCTGGTAGATGAAAACACCCAATTACAAACACCCATCGCCCAGGTACTTTCGTCGGAAATAAGCCGACCTGAGCTGAGTCTCTTTGACTTGCAAAAAAAGAGCTTTGAGATTCAGAAAAACATGACGTCAGCCAAAAGGAACCCCCGGCTTAGCCTGTTTTTACAAGGGGGCTATGGTAATCCGGCCCTCAATGCCCTGAGCAACAAGTTTGATTTGTACTACCTCGGTGGTCTTCGTTTTAACTGGAACCTGTCGGGCTTTTATACCGAGGATAACGACCGGCAACTACTTGCTATCAGCCAAAATGCCGTCGATATTCAACGAGAGGTGTTTATGTTTAATACCAGGGTAGCAATGCAGCAGCAAAACAGCGAAGTAGAAAAATACCGGTCGCTGATTGACTCTGACAATCAGATCATCGCGCTTCGGGAAGAAATCAAAACCAGTGCTAGTGCCCAGCTGGAATTCGGAACCCTGACATCCAATGACTACCTCACCTATATCAACGCGGAGGATGCCGCCCGGCAGAATCTATCCCTCCATCAGATTCAGTTGCTGATGGCGCTTTATTCCTATAAAACTACTACCGGTAATTAAAACTTCTGACTGATACACAATGCACAATTTTAAGCAAACCTATACCATGATCGTACGTAAGCAAAGATCAAAGTCGGCCAGAGCGATAGCCACGGGTTGTACCCTATGGGCCGTATCCTTCTTTTTGTTTTCCTGCACTAAGGGCGAAGATCGCTTCGATGCTTCGGGTTCTTTTGAAGCCGTAGAAACCATCATATCAGCGGAGGCCACCGGCACTATTCTGAAACTGGATATTGAAGAAGGAACTGCCATTGAGGCGGGGCAGGTAATTGGCTACATCGACAGCACTCAGCTATACCTTAAAAAGAAGCAATTGGAGGCGCAATTGGGATCGGTAAGAACCCGCCAACCCAACATAGCCGCCCAAACCGGCTACTTTGCTGAGCAGACTTCCGTAGCCCAAACCCGCCTGAGTACCCTACTGAATGAGCAAAAGAGGGTGCAGAATTTGGTAAAGGCTAGTGCGGCCACGCCCAAGCAACTCGACGACATCAATGCTCAGGTCGAAGAAGCTCAAAAACAACTTGTCGTGATCAAGCGGCAGAAGGAGGCGCAGGTTTCGGCGCTTCAAACCCAGTCGTCGTCGCTGAGTAGTGATTTGTTGCCGGTACAAGCACAGATTGATCAGATCAACGATCAATTGTCAAAATGTAAAATTGTGAACCCGATCAACGGTACAGTATTGACGCAATACGCCGAAGCCAACGAAATGACCGCTCCCGGCAAACCACTTTATAAAATAGCCGACCTCTCCACGATCATTTTGCGGGCCTACCTCACCGGCGACCAGCTCCCACTCGTGAAGCTTAACCAGAAAGTGACCGTCTTGACCGATGACGGAAAGGATGGTTTTACCGAAACGGAGGGTGTGATTACCTGGATCAACGACAAGGCAGAGTTTACCCCCAAGACTATTCAGACCAAGGACGAGCGGGCCAATAAGGTATACGCTACCAAAATCAAGGTAAAGAATGATGGTACTTATAAGATCGGAATGTACGGTGAAATTCTTTTTGCGGCTCCGGGACAAAGCGCAGCCCCAACCGAAAGCAACTAGTGGTAAAGTACCCTAGTAGCACATTTTTTATCAACACCTAAGTCATGGTTGAGCTAAAAGAAATTACAAAAACCTACAATAAAGGGCAGACCGTAGCGGTAGATAAGGTTTCCTTTTCGGTGGAAAAAGGCGAACTCTTCGGACTGATCGGTCCGGATGGGGCGGGCAAAACGAGTATTTTTCGTCTGCTGACCACCCTGCTCTTGCCGGATGGCGGCTCCGCCCGCGTGAATGGCCTGGACATCGTCAAGGACTACAAAATCATTCGTAGTCAGGTAGGGTATATGCCGGGTCGGTTTTCGTTGTATCAGGACCTGACGGTTGAGGAAAACCTCAATTTTTTTGCGACGGTTTTTGGTACTACCGTAGCCGAAAACTACGACCTGATCAAAGACATTTACGTTCAAATAGAACCCTTCAAAACTCGCCGCGCCGGAAAGCTGTCGGGGGGCATGAAACAAAAACTGGCGCTTTGCTGCGCCTTGATCCACCGACCCACGGTGTTGTTTCTGGACGAACCCACCACCGGGGTTGACACGGTGTCGCGCAAGGAGTTTTGGGAGATGCTGAAACGTCTCAAACAGCAAGGCATCACCATTCTGGTATCGACTCCTTACATGGACGAGGCTACCCTCTGCGAGCGCATTGCGCTCATTCAGGGAGGGAAAATCATGTCGATTGATACCCCAACCTCCATTGTAGAGAAGTATCCCGATCCTCTCTATGCGATCAAGGCCGAAAGCATGAGCGCCTTACTCCATGATTTACGGATGCACGAGCCCATTAAAAGTTGTAATTCATTTGGCGAATACCACCATATATCGTTCCACGAAGATAGCGCAGTGATCCGGGAGGAGCTACTGACCTACCTTCACGGAAAAGGCCATCTTACTACCGAACTAAAATTGACGAAGCCTACCATTGAAGACTGTTTTATTGACCTGATGAAGACCGCCCAAAACTAACATCCCCCATGCAATGAAAGAAGTAGTAATAGAAACAGACAAACTCACGAAGCGCTTCGGGGACTTTATCGCCACGAACGAAATCACCTTCAAGGTATACGCCGGGGAGATATTCGGGTTTCTGGGGGCCAACGGAGCGGGCAAAACTACCGCCATGCGGATGCTGTGTGGTTTGCTGGCGCCTTCTTCGGGTAGTGCTACCATTGCGGGCTTTGATGTGTACGAGCAAACCGAAAGTATCAAGAGGAATATCGGCTATATGAGCCAAAAATTCTCGCTCTACGAAGACCTCACGGTGCAGGAGAATATCCGTTTTTTTGGGGGGATTTATGGGTTATCTAACAAGCAGATCAAGGAGAAAAGTCAGGAATTGATCGGGCAGCTTGGGCTACAAAAGGAAGCAAACAAACTGGTAGGGTCGCTGCCATTAGGCTGGAAACAGAAGCTGGCTTTTTCGGTAGCGGTACTACACGAGCCTAAGATCGTTTTTCTGGACGAGCCCACTGGTGGCGTTGATCCCGTGACGAGGCGACAATTCTGGGATCTGATCTACGCTGCCTCTAACCGGGGTATTACCATTTTCGTGACAACCCACTACATGGATGAGGCTGAGTACTGCAACCGCATCTCGATGATGGTTGATGGAGTGATCAAAGCGCTGGATAGTCCCACGAACCTGAAAAAGCAATTCAATGCCCAGTCGATGGACGAGGTGTTTTTTGAATTGGCCCGTGGGGCCGTGCGGGGGGAGTAGGTGTTTTTTGAGCTAATTAGTACAAAGCCCCAGCGGGGCGTCACCTCAGTAGCACCTGAGTCCGTAATGTGTCACCCCGCTGGGGCTACGCTGGAATGTCGTCTATTTTCTACTGAGATATTACCCCGCCGGGGCAACCTTGTTGACAATTTATTAGTAACCAACAATGAAACAATTCTTCACCTTCGTCCGAAAAGAGTTTTACCATGTATTCCGGGATCGGAAAACGTTGCTGATGCTCTTTGGACTTCCTATTGCTCAGATTATCTTGTTTGGTTTTGCACTTACCAATGAGATCAAGGACTCGAAGATCGTGATCTGCGACTACGCCAAAGACGAAGCTTCGCAACGGATCATTACCAAGATTGAGGCTAACAGCAGCTTCTTGATCGAAAAGAACCTGCTGAGTCAGCGCGAAATTGAGGCTGCTTTCCGGAAAGGTACCGTCAAACTCGTGGTGGTATTCCCAGGGCAGTTTAAGAATGACCTAATGCGGCAGAATAAAGCACAGATACAGGTCATTGCGGATGCCTCCGACCCTAATACGGCGACTACTCTTACCAACTACATCACCAATATAGCGGCCGACTATCAGAAAGAGATAGGTCAGACCGGGACTATGCCCTATCAGATCATACCCGAAACCCGAATGTTGTATAATCCCGAACTAAAAGGGGCTACCAACTTTGTGCCTGGCGTGATGGCCCTCGTGCTGATGCTGGTGTGCGTACTCATGACTTCTGTATCGATAGTACGAGAGAAAGAAATGGGTACTATGGAGATTTTGCTGGTGTCGCCCTTCAACCCTTTTCTGGTGATTATCTCGAAGGCAGTACCGTACTTTTTGCTGTCCCTATTGAACCTGGCCATTATTCTAGTATTAAGTGTATTCTTACTCGATATGCCGATTCATGGTAGCTTGGTGCTGCTGTTTGCCGAGAGTGGCCTACTGATCCTGACGTCGCTATCGCTGGGTTTGCTCATCTCCAACGTTACCGACTCTCAGCAAACCGCCATGTTGATCTGCCTCATGGGTATGCTTATACCTACCATGCTCTTTACCGGCTTTATGTTTCCGCTCGAAAATATGCCCCTGCCTTTGCAGATAGTGTCTAACATTATTCCGGCGAAGTGGTACTACATCATCGCCAAATCAATCATGATCAAAGGCCGGGGATTTGCTGCTATCTGGAAAGAGACGCTGATTCTGGCCGCTATGACCGTCTTTCTACTAACGGTTAGCTTCAAGAAATTCAAAATCCGGCTTCAATAAAGGAAGAGCAGGTAGCCCTAAAAAATCAACTCATGAGAACTATCCTATTTTTACTACGAAAGGAATTTCGGCAAATATTTCGGAACAAGTCATTGCTGCCGATGATTTTTGCGCTGCCCATTATTCAGCTACTGGTAATGCCGATGGCGGCTGATTATGAGATCAAAAATATCAATATCTCGATTGTCGACCACGACCACTCGGCCTATTCCCAAAACCTGGTTTCTCGGATTACGGCTTCGGGCTACTTTCGTTTGGCAAGTTTTGATGATTCGTTCAAAAAAGCATTAGAACAAATTGAGAGCGATAAGTCTGATCTGATCCTGGAAATACCGAAAGGTTTTGAAAAGAATCTGGTGCGCGAAAACAGCCAGCAACTCTTCATCGCCGTCAATGCAATCAACGGCACCAAAGCTAATTTGGGAGGCGCTTATCTGAGCCGGATTATTGCGAATTTTAACGGCGATATTCGTCTCGAATGGATACAACCCCAGCGGTTCAATCCCCAGCCCGTTATTGAGGTAGCGTCTTCCAATTGGTACAACCCCAACCTGAATTATAGCTTCTTTATGGTGCCGGGTATTCTGGCTATCCTCGTAACAATGGTGTGCACGTATATGTGCTCGCTCAATATCGTGAAGGAAAAAGAGATCGGTACCATTGAGCAAATCAACGTAACACCCATTAAAAAGCACCACTTTATTCTGGGCAAGCTTATTCCGTTCTGGGTCATCGGCGTAGTGGTATTCACCATCGGACTTTTCGGGGTGGGTAGGCTAGTCTACGGTATTATTCCCATGGGTAGTATTCCGCTCCTGTACTCCTATCTGGCGCTGTTTCTGGTGGCTATGTTGGGGTTTGGGCTATTGCTTTCTACCTACGCCGATACCCAACAGCAGGCCATGTCGGTTGCCTTCTTTTTTATGATGATCTTCCTGTTGATGAGCGGGCTGTTTACCCCAATCGATAGTATGCCCGAGTGGGCCAAAGTCATTGCCTACTCCAACCCCGTCACCTATTTCATTCAGGTCATGCGGATGATCGTGCTCAAAGGGAGTCGCTTCGCTGACATTCAGATGCACTTCATCGTCATGGTTGGTTTCGCTTTTCTTTTCAACGCTTGGGCTATTCTCAATTACCGGAAGGTGAATTAAGAATCTATTCCCTCGCTGTTTTAACTTTCGGACACCTACTCTTCGAACTATTCTACTACGATCCTAGTTGTGTAAGTGATCACTCACTTATCATGACCGAAAAGAAAGAATTAATCCTCGAAACTGCGCTTCGTCTCTTTGCGGATGAGGGTTTTGATACGACTTCAACGAGCAAAATAGCCCGGGAGGCCGGGGTATCCGAAGGACTCATTTTTCGTCACTTTTTGAATAAGGAAGGCTTGATGGATGCGGTTCTCGACTTATGCGAAGTTCGGATGAACCCTCATATTGAGGCTATTGCGGAGGAGATCGACCCACGAAAAAGGATTCAGAAGATAATTGACCTTACTTACACGCTCTATCAGGAGGAGCGTGAGTTCTGGCAATTACAGTTTACCATCAAGTGGCAAAGCAGCTATAAGCAAGATCATAAAAAGAATGCCCCCTACTACCAGAAGCTAATGAAGATTGGGGTAGATTCATTCCGCGAATTGAAATACTATGAACCTGAGAAAGAGCTGGCGTTGCTGAGCCTATTGATGGAAGGATTTGGCACCATGATGATTAAAACCTCTGATCCTACTTCGATCGAAAGCTCCCTCGAATTTATCAAATCCAAGTACTGACAATCACAAATAACACGTATTCTACATGGTTTACTTCCTTGCTCTTAGTATCATCGTTGCCCTCAGTATCTGGCTGTTTATGCAACAACCTCAGTTTGGTAGAAAGGCGAAAGGTAATCGCCTGAAACGTATTCAGGAGTCTCCGAACTACGCCAATGGTGCCTTCCAGAACCTTAACCATACTCCAGCCTTGGCCGAGGGAGTATCACCAGTGGATATTCTTAAATCATACATCAATCCTCCGAAAGACCGGAAGCCAGCTAACCTGATGCCCTCAGTGAAGACCAATTTGAATGCACTCCCCACGGAAAACCCCGTGGTTGTGTGGTTTGGGCATTCGTCCTATCTGATCAAGATCGGAGGAAAAACCCTGCTCATTGACCCGGTGTTCAGCGGCACTGCCTCACCGGTTTCTTTTTTTGGAAAAAACTATGCGGGTACTAATGAGTATGGGGTAGATAGCTTGCCGGAAATTGACATCCTGATTATTACTCATGACCATTATGATCATATGGATTACAAAACGATCAAGCAGCTGGTACCACGGGTAGGACAGGTAGTTACCTCGCTCGGGGTAGGGGCGCACCTCGAACGCTGGGGCTTTGAGGCTTCCCGGATTCAGGAATTAGACTGGGGACAAAAAACCGAACTACCCGACTCGATCAGCCTGACCGCAGTACCTGCGAGGCACTTTTCTGGTCGTGGGTTCAAGCGCAATCAGACTCTCTGGTCTTCCTTTGTGTTTCAGTCGGCTACCCATAAAATATACGTGGGCGGAGATTCCGGCTACGATTCTCACTTCAAGGAAATTGGGGCCGCATACGGTCCTTTCGACCTGGCTATCCTGGAATGTGGTCAATACAATGAATTCTGGAAGTACATCCACATGATGCCGGAACAAACCGCACAGGCGGCCCTTGATTTACAAGCGAAAAAGCTCATGCCGGTACACTGGGCAAAATTCACGCTTTCCCTACATGCCTGGTACGAGCCGATTGAACGTGTGGTAAAGCACGCCCAAATCTTGAATCTGCCTTTGGTAACTCCCATAATTGGACAACCTGTAGAAATAGGGAAAGATTACCCCAACAACGAGTGGTGGCGGTAGCGTTTTACCCAGATAATAAGAAACAATAGGTAAGCACAGAAGTTTAAACGGAATAGCTAAACCATTTTAGAAGGAAATTCGTATTTGTAATTGTCTAAAACCGGGTGTTGGGAGAAAATATTTAAAAATAGGCTATTCCTATTCCAACCTTGGCACGATCATTTAACTCGTTAGTTTCAAACACCATCACTCATAAATATCTAAAAGCATGGAAAATAAGAGAAAAAGTAAGTTTAAGTTAGTTTTCTATCGCTTTTGGATAGAATATAATCAGTATATAGCAAAAAGCTCAACGACCATACGGATGAGAAAAAGAGCTATGCAACGTAGATTGCTAGTAGGTGGTAGTCAGAGTCTGGGTTTTTGGGACCTTGCTTAAATTTTAAAACCGACGTTATGAAGAATAAGGAAATTAACGTAACCAATTCGGATACTTTTCGAATTGGAAATGATATAGAAATTAATCGGCTCGGGTTTGGTGCTATGCGCATCACTGGTAGTGGTATATGGGGACCTCCCGAGAACAAGGAAGAGGTGCTCAGAGTACTTCGTGCCTTACTCGGTTTGGGGGTCAATTTCATTGATACGGCCGATAGCTACGGACCTAATGTTTCGGAAGAGTTAATCGCCGAGGCACTACATCCCTACCAGGAAGGGCTATTGATTGCTACCAAAGGAGGACTTACCCGCTCGGGACCAAATCAGTGGAAGCCCAAAGCAGATCCGGCCTACCTGAGGTCAGCCCTGGAAGGTAGCCTCAAACGACTGAAAGTAGATTGCATTGACCTATACCAGCTTCACCGTTTTGATCCGGGAGTACCGATGGAGGACAGCCTTGGAGTACTGAAAGACGCGCAGGACGAAGGCCTGATTCGCCACATTGGCCTATCGGAGGTAAACGTAAGTCAACTCGAAAAAGCCGCTAAGATTGTTAAAATTACCACGGTTCAGAACATGTATAATCTGGCCGAGCGCCGCTGGGAAGATACCTTAAATTGGTGCGAGAGTAACGGGGTCGGCTTCATACCTTGGTACCCACTTTCGGCGGGTAATCTAAAATCTCAGGAGAAACTTAGCGAAGTAGCAGAACGTTACGAAGCCTCAGAATATCAGATTGCGCTGGCGTGGTTGTTGCAACATTCACCCGTGATGCTACCCATACCGGGTACTTCGTCATTGGCACACCTGGAAGAAAACGTGGCCGCATCCAAGATCAATCTTCACGATGACGACGTAGAAATACTAAATGGTTTGGCGGGCTAATTACGTTTCTTAACCTACTAAAACAAAGAGCCCGGCTTTCGATAAGCCGGGCTCTTTGTTTGTGAATGCATTACCGAAAGTTATTTTACAATAACTCCCTCGGCTACAAAAGCAAGTTCGTTCTTAGGATCCGTAATTTTGGCAACTTCTTCCTTACTCTGACCGGCGTCTTCGGCGTAGTGACGAAGCTCCGAAACGGGAGTTACCTTCTTTTGGGCAAGGCCTTCGAAAACTACCGTCTTACCGGCAATATCCTTCGGTACAAAAAAGCCATAATCCTTAAAAGTTACGCGCATGGTTTCGCCGTTGTCAAGCTTCACGGTCATCCAGCAACCTTTGGCCTGGCATACTTCTGCTACGGTAGCACTTACTTTGGCGCTCATGCTTGGCTTTGTTCCCATTTCGTTAGATAATTTGGCGACCGAGATGGTCGACTTATCGGTGATCTTTTTTCCAAAATTATCCTGAGCGTTTGCCTGGAATACTAACGTCAAGCAGAAAAGCAAGGTGAGTAGATTTTTCATAGTTTTAAAGTTTTGTTTGGAAACATAAAGGTGAATGATAAATACAGTTGTAAAAAAGTAACAGCTCCCAGGAGTGCCCCGACCTAAGAGAAAGCAATTTGTTAAATTAAGTTAAATACAAAAGCACTTTGAGGGATCTCAGTCCGATTTAGATAGATTTACTTAATCATGTTAGCTATAAGCGAGTTAGTCAATTCTCCAACCCTACTTAAATACATTTGAATTCTCTCGGTAGCATAACGAAAGCGAAGCAACAGAAGTTGCGGTTGACGGTACGATATGTTCGTTCGCATGGCTTGACCACCTTTTTGGTAGGATGCCCGGTATTTTATTTTCAGGTGACCGAAGGAGGCTTTGCGGCAGGACTAATCTGGTATAAAGTGCTCACCTCAATCGGCTACATCTATTGGCTTACGGTTTATTACAGGCATGAAATGGTTTTCTATCAAAATTTTGGCCTAAGTGTCCGGTTTTTGAGCATAACTCTACTCATTATTGATCTTTTTGTCTGGTTTTTGATCGTCTATGGGATACACCTTGGAAGCCGATAGCATTCAGCTATCCTACGAAAACCGACGCATTCTCGGTGACGTATACCTCAAATGCGAAGTAGGTAGAATTGTGGGTTTACTTGGCCGCAATGGTTCTGGTAAATCCAGCCTTTTGAAAGTTATTTTCGGAGCGCAAACAGCCGATTGTAAATCGGTTCGACTCAATGGAAAGTATTGCGCCAGCCCCTATAAGGTACATGGACTTATTTTCATGGTACCGCAACGCCAATTTTTACCCAACCACTTTCGGGTTGATTGGTTATTTCAACTGCATGGGGTGCTTTGGGATGAATTTGTCCATCATTTTCCCGACTGCTCTCCCATCATAAATCAGAAACTACATGAATCATCTACGGGTAAAAAAAGACTGATAGAAGTGTATTTGGGGGTAATGAGTGCTTCTAGATTTACCTTCATGGATGAGCCATTCGCCGCGCTTGACCCGAGAAGTATCGAAAAAATAAAGGAATTGATCCGGGGACAACTACCTCGCAAAGGGTTTCTTATTTCCGACCAGCGATGGGAGGAAGTATGGGAAATGAGCGATGATCTGTACTTTTTGAAAAACGGCAAAGCCTATCCCCGAACCGAGGTACTTAGGCTCGACGATTGGAAAGCATACCTGGCCATTTAGATTTTTTACTCCAATACTTGTACCCACCCTTTGCAGCGATTGCCCCGCCGGGTTGCTATTTCATAGAAATAAGTACCATTACCGACGCCCTTACCCCAGTTGTTCTGGTAGTCAGGGGAGTTAAGTACTTCTTTACCCCAGCGATTATAAATTTGTAGCGAGGAGTTTTGTACCGGCACCACGAAGGTATCATTCTTACCGTCGCCGTTGGGGGTAATAACATTAGGAAGTACCAACGGCGGCGCGGCGCTGAGTAACCGGGATACCGATAGTGCACAGCCCGCCTGATTGTAGGCGGTCAATGTAACAGCGTATTCTCCCGGGGTATCGTAAACTTTATCGCTTACATTATTACTGGTAAGCCTAGCTCCATTCCCTACATTCCATTCGTAGCGGGCCGCATTTTTGGTCAGGTTCTGAAACTCATACTTTACAGGTTCGTTACAGGCCTCTCCCGACTGGATAATCTCAAACAGAGGCTCGTAGGTCCGGTCTACCTGCACGATAATCTGCTTTTCGGGTTTACAACCATCGGCATATTTGGCCTGCACGGTATAGGTGGTAGTTTGGCTGGGGAAGGCCGTTATCACGGTTCCAATCGTTGCATTCAGGGAGCTATCTCCCTTCCAGATAAATTGGGCAGCACTTCCGAATGCCTGCATGTCTACTTTTTGACCCGCGCAGACCAGTAGCCCGGGGCTGACGGTAAAGTCGGGTTTGTTGTTATCAACGGTGATGGTCATCGTTTCGGTAGGCGTACAACCATCGTCGTATTGCCCTTTTACGGTGTAGGTAGTCGTTTGGGTTGGCGTTGCTGATACCCTCGTTCCGGTGGTATCGCTGAGGCTGGGGTCGGCGGTCCAGATGTAGCTTACCGCCGAACCGGCACTAGTGAGTACTACGGTTTGTCCGGGACAAATAGTGGTATCCTTACTGGCTAGGAAATCCGGTTTGCTATCATCCACGGTAACCTTTACGGTTTTGGTCACTACGCAGCCTGCCTCATCTTTTACCTCAACTTTATACTCGGTAGTTTTATCAATCCGGGCAATTGGATTCGTGCTTTTAGGGTTATCCAGTCCCTCGGCGGGGGACCAGGTATGCTCTTTTCCTCCTTGCACCAGCAGCGGAACGGGCACTCCGTGGCAAACGGTAGTATCTCCGGCCGCCACGACATTAAGGTTCGTCACCTTAATCTGTTTCGTAGCGATATCGACTTTCTTGCAGGTGAGGCGGTTAAATGCTCGCAGGGTAACGGTATAGTTTCCGGCCTTGGTGAAGTTATAATTGCTTTGGTTAGCCTCCCGCGAAAACCCGCCGCCGTCTATCTCCCAAATATAATCGACCCCACCTTCACTGGTATTTACAAAAGTTAGATTCAACGGAGCGCAACCCTGCACTACTCCTTTTACTGTTCCATCGTACACATCAAAATCGGCTCTAAGGCGGTCAATATCAAGTTTGAAGGCGGCATTGTTACAGTTATCGCTGTTGTTAGTTCGCGACCAGGCCGTGGGGCTAGTGGGAAAGCGCGTGCCGCCGCAGGCGCAGGTGGCGTGATATACTACGCCGTTTTTATCAAAGCGACTGGTACCTCCGTCCACGTGGTCACCGCGGTCTTCGAGCGGGTTGGCGGGGCTTACGCTACCAAAGTAAGTAGCGTACAGCATGGACTTGGCTCCGGCTTCCAGGATCGCGAGGTAGAAATTATTTCCGTTGGTAGTACGTCTGATGGCATCGTCGGTAACGGTCATGCCGTTCGTACTACTTTGGGTGTTGTAGGCAGTACGTTCATTGACTGTTCCACCCCAACCAGCGATGTAAATATTACCGCACTCATTGACCAGCAAGGCCGTAGGGGAGATGTCAGGTACTCCGCGCTTGGAGCCAATGACGGTAGAGAAAATGGTTCGGGATAGTGTAGGGTCCAGGGCATGAATAAACTGCCCGCTGTTGGCGTCGCTGTACACTCCCTGCGAAACGGGATAGGCTCCGCGGGTTACCCCAAATACGTGCACGTTGCCGGATGGATCCAGGTCGAGAAGGTAAGCACCATCGGCGGCGTCGGTACCCAGGTAGCTCACCTGCACAAACTGATCGTTCTTAAAACGGGCCACGTAAGCATCTTCGGCACCCCCTAGTCGGTCTTTGAAAGTACCTCCTTTGATCGGCAGGTTATTACTTTTGGTTAGTCCGGTAATATAAACATCCTCTCCATTGGTAGAAGGCTTGATGGAAAAAGCAGCGTCAAAATCTCCACCCCCAAAGTAGGTACTCCATTGGAGCGTTGATAAATCAGAAGAAAACCGGGAAATAACCGCATCCTGTCTTCCAGACAAGGTTGTTTGAAAAGCATTCTTTAAGGGAAAATTGGTGGAGTTGGTTGAAGAAACAATCAGTACATTTTCGTTCTTATCCAACACGATTTCCCCACGGAAGGTATCGCCGTAGTTTCGAATCTGAATGTTCGAAACACTGCTTAGCCCATCGTTGCCACTTCCTCCCAGGTACGTCGACCCCAATAATTGCTGCCCATTGGGGCTAATACGAAGTACAAAAATATCACTTCCGTTGGCCAAACCCAGCCCATCAATGGGAGTAATACTGGCCCCACCACCAAACGTGGTCTGGAAAGCATTGCCCGTCGTAGCAAAGTTGGTTGATGCCGTGGTACCGTACACAAACAGCTCACCTTTGCTGTTGGTGACCAAACTATTGGGAATATCGGTGGCGCTTCCTCCTACGAAGGTAGCGTAGAGTAGTCGTGCCCCATCGGGACTGAATTTCATAAGAGCGGTATCAACAAAACCGCCAAAATTTACCTGAAAAGCCCCAATCGAAACGGGGAAATTAGCCCCGAAGACCGTTCCTCCCGAGTAGAGATTCCCCTGGTTATCGTAGGTAGCCGTGTGGCCCCAGTTGTCTGACTGCGCCCCGGAAAAGGTAGAGAAAATTAGCTCCGGATCAATGGTCAGCGATTGGGTATGGTCATAGTCGTTGGGGAGGGCGAATTCGATCTGATTATCTTTCAGAACAAAATTGGAGGCAATCTCGCGGGTTCGTTGCTCTATTTCTTGGAAAGAGTAGGGTTTGGCTTCCTTGAAAGGTCCCACGCTAGTTTCAATTACTACTTGCCCCGATTTGTTGAGTTGTAGGCCCGCCGCTCCTTCGTAGTTGAGTCGGATACGGGAGGCATCCGCACCGGGATGCACAATAAACTCATACTTGATGGTAAACTTGTAGGCGTAAATCCGGAAATCAATTCCGGGGTAAAGATCTTTGTAAAGCACCTCCCCAAACCCACCGGCCTGGCTACCCCATCGATTGGAGTCATTGCCAATAAAGTAGTTGTAAGAACTACCATCGGGACTACTCTGGGATAACTTTACTTCGGGGCTACTTCCGGCAAACTGCACCTCTACTCCGTGCGCTTTGATGACTTGTGGAACTACCCTGCTACTTTCTTCTTGCAGAGGCTTACTGGCGTGCTGGGCCGATACCTCCCGGGCATCGTACAGCACGTATACCATCGATTGTTTTTTCAAAAAAAGGAACCCTCCGGGCAACTCCGCGCGGAACAGAACATCCTGTTGCCACTGTCCTTTATTTTGTATAAAACGCAGACCGTCGGCTGCTCCTGCCTCTCCATACCCTACCCACACCAAAACGAGCAGACTCAGACGTCGTAAAAATTGATTCATACTGACGAAGTAAAATATCTTTCAAATTATAAAAAAAGTCAGATTAGCTATACTAAAAGCAAAAATGCACTCCGTTATTTGAACGAGGAAACCGATATGATATTTTTACAAAATTCATATTCTTGTTCCTGGTTAGAACCTAATATGATCAGTTGATTAGCCGAAATACCGGTTACGTGGTCAAGATACCATTGAATACCTTTGGCGTCGAGGTTAGAAGTAGGCTCATCGAGTAGTACCACGGCTACGTCCGAAAGAAAAGCAAGCCCGAGCTTCACCCGTTGCTTCATCCCGGATGAAAAATGGCGGATGACTTTGTTCCGGGCGTGAGAAAGTTGGACGAAGTCTTCAAAATCAGGGGCCGAAAAACCATTTTTCAAGGGCTTGAACTTTTGATGAAACTCCACTAACTCACGAAGCGTGAATTCTTCAATTAATTCAAGGTAGGGAGCAGCCAAAACCATATGCTTGTACCATTCATCAATATCCAGCTCTTTTCCGCCCAACGAGTACTGTATAGTACCTTCGGTGGGCGGCACGGTACCCATGAGCAGTTGCAGTAAAGTTGACTTACCACTACCGTTCGGTCCCACCAAGGTGTAGCTTTCACCCGCTTTCAAATCAAGATTAACCTTTCGGAATATCCATTCCGATATAAATTTCTTTCCTACTTCTTTTACTGCTATTTGCACCTATGTCCTTGATTCAAAATGTATGGAGAGCGTTGGAATTGATCAAAATAAAAAATGATCCATCAAAAAAACGCCTGAATTTACACAGATTCCTTATTATTGAATGATAAAACCTAAACGGACTGTACGAATGTATACGCAAAAAAGAAAAGGATTGTTGCTTGCCGCGGCCATATTGCTGAGCGGAGGGCTTTGGGCCCAAACACCGCATGAGCGAATTATGAAGGAGCTGAATCAGAAAGAAATGATGTACGGTCAAAAGGCCAAAACTATTTGGAATTATGCCGAGGTAGGCTACCAGGAAGAAAAAAGCTCGGCCTTATTGCAGGAGTTATTGAGTAAAGAAGGGTTTACCATTCAGGTGGGGGTAGCCGACATACCCACCGCATTTGTGGCTACCTACGGGTCGGGTCAGCCGGTTATTGGCGTCCTCGGGGAGTTTGATGCCTTACCGGGTTTGTCGCAAGATTCTCTGCCCAGCCGGCATGTCGTGCAGGAAAATGGAGCCGGCCACGCTTGCGGGCACCATTTGTTTGGGGTGGGCTCGGCCGCAGCGGTTATCGCGGTGAAAAACTGGATGGTAGCGAGTAAGCAAAAAGGAACGATTCGTTTTTACGGTACTCCGGCCGAAGAAGGTGGTTCGGGTAAAGTATACATGGTAAGGGCCGGGCTATTCAACGACGTAGATGCCGTACTGCACTGGCATCCTGCCGATTCCAATAGCGCAAGTTCAGGTTCTTCTTTGGCGAATATATCGGCCAAATTTCGGTTTAAAGGTATAGCAGCTCACGCGGCGGCGGCGCCCGAGCGGGGCCGGTCGGCTCTGGATGGAGTAGAAGCCATGAATTACATGGTAAACATGATGCGGGAGCACGTGCCTTCGGACGCCCGTATCCACTACATCATTACGCAAGGTGGCAAAGCCCCCAATGTAGTACCTGACTTTTCGGAGGTATACTACTACGTACGCCATCCCCGTCGGGATGTAGTTCAAGATATGTGGGCTCGCATCGTGAAAGCGTCCGAGGGTGCCGCTTTGGGTACAGGTACTACCGTGGAGCACGAGATTATCGGTGGCGTGTATGAGTTACTACCCTTGGATGCTTTGGCCAAAGTAATGTATAAAAATCTAGCCGAAGTAGGCGGGGTTGCCTATGATGCCGGTGAAATGCAGTTTGCAAAGCAGATAGGCACCACGTTTGGAACCGTGGGTGGTACGCCCGCTCCGGAAAGCGCCAGTACAATATTGCCGTTTGAATACGAGCGTACAGGAATGGGCTCTACCGATGTCGGTGATGTAAGTTGGACCGTTCCGACGGTTGGCCTGCGCACGGCCACTTGGGTGCCTGGTACGGCCGCCCACAGCTGGCAAGCGGTAGCGACGGGCGGTACGAGTATCGGACGTAAGGGTATGATGGTTGCGGCCAAGACCATCGCTCTCACCGCCGTAGATCTGTTTCAGAACCCCAAAACGCTGAGCGATGCAAAGGCAGAATTTAAACAGAAAAGAGGCGCAGAATTTGAGTACAAAGCGCTGTTGGGCAATCGTCCGCCGGCTCTTGACTACCGAAAATAATTAGTAAATGAGTTGAAAGTAGTAGTTTGGGATAGCGATCTCCTACTTTCAACTCATCAACCTTTTACTCCTAAACTCATACCTATGGATCCAACCCAGAAAGTACTCAACACCATAAAAATAGATGAGTATTCAGCAACTCCAAAGTACCTGCAACTTAGCAACTCTATTCTTCGGGGAATACAGGCCGGGGTGATTGGAAAAGGAGATGTTATGCCCTCCATCAATGAGATAAGCTTTGAATTTGATATTTCGAGGGTTACGGCCGAGAAAGGATACAATCATCTGAAAAGTATTGGAGTACTTAGCTCGGTTCCGGGCAAAGGATACTTCATCAAGAGTACCGATTATACTCAACACCTCAAAGTATTCCTGTTGTTTAACAAGCTGAGTCCGCACAAAAAAATCATCTATGACTCCTTTGTAGAAACCTTGGGTACTCAGGCTACCATTGATTTTTACATCTACAACAACGACTTTGGTTTATTCAAACGACTCATCGAGCAAAGAAAAGAAGAGTATACCCACTTCGTAATCATTCCTTATTTTATCGAGGGAGAAGAAAAAGCTTACGAAATAATTAATACGCTACCCAAGGATCAGTTAATTATTCTGGATAAGATTATTCCCAACATTGGTGGTGAATTTGGCTCCGTGTACCAAAACTTTGAGCGCGATATTTACACCACTCTCGAAAAAGCCGGAGATGCTCTTGCGAAGTACAATAGACTCAATATGATCTTTCCGGAGAATAGCTACGCCCCCCGGGAAATTACCGAGGGGTTCATTAACTTTTGCCGTGACTATGCCTTTGACTATCGTATTATCTCTTCCATTCGCGACGAAACTATTTCAAAAGGAAACGCTTACATCAATATTATGGAGGATGATCTGGTGATTCTTATCGATAGAATTATTGCACAATCTCTGGTACTTGGGCGTGAAGTTGGGGTGATTTCTTATAACGAAACACCTCTTAAAAGACTGATTTTAAATGGGATAACAACCATATCCACTGATTTTACGGCCATGGGTCGTACTGCCGCGGAATTGATTTTAAAAAACTCTAAAGAGCACCAAGAAAACCCCTTTTACCTGACACTCAGAGCCTCTTTGTAGGGAAGATGAGAGAAATTATCGTCACTATTTGATAGATAAAATAATATCTTTTTTGAATCCTGTTTTCAATATTTTTTTGAATCAGGTAGTATACGCCTACGTATAATTACTTGAAAATGAGAATTTAATAATTTCGAAAGCTGCCTTTCTGTTACTTTTGAAGGTTGCACCTATGGTATAGTGCAGGACAGTTGAACTGTTCTTACCGAATACATTTGTGTATTAACTATCAAATTGAGTATTACTATTCCTCTACATAAAATCATTTGACCGATGGAACCAACCCAAACCTTTCAACACGTTAGTTACTTGTGGGATGAAGCGAAAGCTGCCGAGCTTGCCGGCGATGAACTAGCTTTGTTTTTATATCGCTCTAATATTTTAGGTGCCGATCTTCGTATTACCAATTACGGAGGTGGTAACACCAGTTGTAAAACCATCGAAAAAGATGTTCTGACGGGAGCTGATGCCGAAGTAATGTGGATCAAAGGCTCGGGAGGCGATATTGGCACCCTGACCAGAAAGGGGATCGCCGGGCTATATACAGAACGTTTACGTTCGCTGAAATCTATTTATCGGGGGCTCGAGCACGAGGACGAAATGGTTGGCTTATTCTATCATACATTGTATGACCTGGATAGTGCGGCACCGTCAATCGATACCCCGCTCCACGGTATGCTTCCTTTTAAGCATATTGACCACCTGCATCCTGACGCGCTCATTGCCATAGCGGCCGCCAAAGACAGCGAAGCCATCACGAAGGAAATCTGGGGTGATACCATGGGATGGGTAGCTTGGCAGCGTCCCGGCTTTGACCTGGGGCTACAACTGGAAAAGTGCCTGAACGATAATCCGGGTATCCGGGGTATTGTATTGGGTAGCCACGGGCTATTTACTTGGGGCGATACTTCCTACGAGTGTTACATGAATAGTCTCGAAGTAATTGAACAAGCTTCCCAATTCATCGAAGATCGTCTGGACAAAGATCGTCCGGTGTTTGGGGGTAAAAAGCTGGATGCCTTGCCCGAAGTCGACCGTAAGAAGCAAGCTTCTTTGCTGGCGCCTATTCTGCGCGGACTTTGTTCCAGCGAGAAACGAATGATCGGACATTTTACCGATGATGACCGTGTACTCGATTTTGTGGGCAGTCACGATCTGGATAAACTGGCTCCGTTGGGCACGTCCTGTCCCGACCACTTCCTGCGTACTAAAATACAACCACTGGTACTTTCGCTCGCTCCCGATGCCGATCTGACGGATGTAGAAACGATCAAGAACAGCATGGTTTCTTCTTTCGAGGAGTACCGTCAGCAGTACCACGACTACTACAATACTTGCAAACGCGATAATAGTCCGGCTATTCGTGACCCTAACCCGGTCGTGATTCTGTACCGCGGGGTAGGTATGTTTACGTTTGCCAAAAATAAACAAACGGCACGGGTGGCGGCGGAGTTTTATATCAATGCCATCAATGTAATGCGGGGCGCGGAGGCAATTTCTGAATATACCGCTCTGCCTCGTCAGGAGGCCTTTGATATTGAGTACTGGCTACTCGAAGAAGCAAAACTACAACGCATGCCGAAGGAGCAGCCTTTGTCACGCCGGGTAGCAATCGTGACCGGTGGTGGTGGTGGTATTGGTAAAGCTATTGCGGACAAACTAGCCGCCGAAGGTGCCAATGTGGTCCTTACTGATATTGCCGAAGATCGCCTCATAGAAGCAAATGCTACTTACAAGCGTGATGTTTCAGCCTACGCGGCCGGTGATGTCACCGACGCAGCGGCGGTAGAAGGTACCTTCGAAAAAGCCTGTCTGGAATTTGGTGGGGTAGATATTATAGTACACTGCGCCGGATTAGCAATTTCTAAACCCTTGGCGGATACCACGGAAAAAGACTGGAATATTTTGCAGGATGTACTCGTGAAAGGGCAATTCCACATGGCTCAGTCGGGCGTAAAGGTGATGCGGAAGCAAGGTTTTGGGGGTGATATCGTGAGTATTGCCTCTAAAAATGGACTCGTTGCCGGCCCCAATAATGTTGCTTACGGGACCGCCAAAGCGGCTCAGCAGCACATGGCTCGCTTGTTAGCCGCCGAGCTAGGTCCGGAGAAAATTCGGGTGAACACGGTTAATCCTGACGGAGTGATTGTGGGTAGTAAAATCTGGGAAGGTGCCTGGGCAGAAGGGCGCGCCAAAGCGTACGGCATCACGGTAGAAGAACTCCCGGCTTTTTATGCCAAACGTAACCTGATGAATGAGATTATTTACCCCGAAGATATTGCCAACGGAGTGTTTGCCCTGGTAGCGATTCTGGATAAGAGTACCGGAAATATTATAAACGTTGACGGCGGTATGGCCAATGCTTTTGTACGTTAGGGTGAAGGAGTAGATGAGGGGTCCGCCCCTGCGGTTTAAAGTTGAAAGATACCTGACAGGTTTTTAAAACCTGTCAGGTATGTTACCCTCACAAAAATCATGAAAATTACACAGGATCAAATACAGAATTTTAATAAAAAAGAGCTGGCTGATCATACCGAGGCGTTCAGTTTTATGAAACTCTCGTTGGATAAAAAGGGTATTGATGCTGATGCTATTGTAGATAAGTTAGCCGATTTTCAGGTAGCCATCCCTAGTTGGGCCTTAGGCTCAGGTGGTACCCGCTTCGGACGGTTCTCGATTGGTGGTGAACCTACTACCCTGGAACAAAAGATTGAGGACATCGGACTGATCCATGCCCTAACCCAAACTGCCGGGGCGGTGTCGCTCCATATTCCCTGGGATATTCCCGGCGACGCTGCGGCTATCAAAGCATTAGCCGATAGCCACGGCATCGTGTTTGATGCGGTGAATTCTAATACTTTTCAGGATCAGGTCGTGCAGGAGCAATCCTACAAGTACGGCTCCCTGGCCGACCGGCAGCAGGTGGTTCGTGAACAAGCGGTGGCCCACAACGTGGAGGTTATTCGCTACGGTAAAGAATTAGGCTCAAAATCGTTGACGGTTTGGCTGGCCGACGGTGCCAGCTTTCCGGGACAGAACAACTTCCGGAAAGCTTTACAAAATACCCAATGCTCCCTCCAAGATATCTATGGAGAATTGCCCGACGATTGGCGGATGTTTATTGAGTACAAGCCCTACGAGCCCAACTTCTATTCTACCGTTATTCAAGATTGGGGTACTTCGTTGCTATTAGCCGAAGGCTGTGGTGAAAAAGCCTTTTGTCTCGTGGATTTGGGTCATCACCTGCCAAACACGAATATTGAACAAATCGTTGCTACCTTAATGATGAAGGGAAAACTCGGTGGGTTCCACTTCAACGATAGTAAATACGGCGACGACGACCTGACGGTGGGTAGTATAAAACCCTACCAGTTGTTCTTAATCTTTAATGAGTTGGTGTACGGTATGAGTCATAACGAAGCCCAAAACCCACCCCTTGCCTGGATGATCGACGCCAGTCATAACATTAAAGACCCGCTGGAAGATCTGATTCAGTCATTGGAAGCCATACAACTAGCCTATGCCCAGGCATTACTGGTAGATACGCCAACGCTTGGCGAAGCTCAGGCCCACAATGATGTCGTGATGGGGCAGGAGCTATTGCAGGATGCCTACCGCACCGACGTGCGCCCGTTGATTCGGGAGGCTCGTCTACGTCGCAACGCTGCTTTGAGCCCAATTGCTGCGTATCGAAATGTACAGGTTCGCGAACAATTAATCAAAGAAAGAGGGCTAAAAACCATCGCTACGGGACTGTAAATTAATGAGTGAATGTTGGAATGACTGATTGATAGAATGTTTTGCTCTGGGGTTAAAAAATTGAATGAAGGAGTAAATCGTTAAAGAGCAAAGTCACAAGTCCATTTTTAACTCATAAACTTGAAACATTCAATCACTCATTTAAAATTGCCATGAAAGTAGGATTATTCATTCCATGTTACGTTGATCAGTTTTATCCTAAGGTAGCGATAGCTACGCTTGAACTACTTGAAAAATTCGGTTGCGAGGTTGACTTTCCGGCTAACCAAACCTGTTGCGGTCAACCCATGGCTAACTCGGGTTTTGAACACATGACGCAGGGGTGTAATGATCTGTTTGCTGAGAATTTTCAGGGTTTTGATTATATCGTGTGTCCTTCGGGTAGTTGCACGTTGCACATCAAAGAGCACCTGGGAGTACCCGAAATCACCACGCGTTGCTACGAGCTCACGGAGTTCCTGACGGATATATTAAAAGTAGATACTATAAAGGTAAAGTTTCCCTACAAGGTGGGATTACATCAAAGCTGCCACGGACAGCGGGGACTCAAAATAGCTCAGATGAGCGAACTGAATGCCCCCGCCTTCTCGAAAATAGAACAACTCCTCCATCAAGTAGAAGGAATTGAGCTGGTAAACCTTGACCGGAAGGACGAATGCTGTGGCTTTGGGGGAACATTCTGCGTGGCGGAAGAAGCTCTTTCGGCCCGGATGGGGCAGGATCGGGTGCTGGATCACGTTAAAAATGGTACCCAGGTACTTACGGCCGCCGATATGTCGTGCTTGATGCACTTGGAAGGTATCATTCGCCGCCAGAAGTTACCTATCCGAGTGATGCATCTGGCGGAAATATTGAACGGAGTTGAGGTAGAAGAGTTGCAGTCCCAGGTATAAACTATCGAAAGTCAGGCATGGGAGTGCGTGTAGAAAGTAGGATCCAATCGCTAGCCGTCATGGCGTAAATGATATAATATCAATGAACCACTCAGAATTAGCCGAAGAATTTATTAAAGACGCTGACCGTACTACTTGGCACGACGAAACACTTTGGTGGGTACGCCAGAAACGCGATAAGGCAGCCTTTCAGATTCCTGAATGGGAGGCACTACGGGAGGCGGCTTCCAGCATAAAAAATAATGTACTATCCAATATGCACGACTATCTGGTAGCCTTTGAGGCCAAAGCTACTCAGAACGGTTTTAAGATACATTGGGCCGCTGATGCAGAGGAGCACAACCAAATAGTACTAGGAATCATGAAGGATGCGGGTATAACCGCCATGATCAAGAGTAAGTCCATGCTGACCGAGGAATGTCATCTAAATGACTACCTGGAAAAAAACGGAATTGACGTAGTGGACACTGATTTGGGCGAGCGGATCGTTCAACTTCGGCACGAAATGCCCAGTCATATTGTACTACCGGCCATCCATTTAAAAAAAGAAGACGTAGGTGAAACTTTCCATAAATATTTGGGAACGGAGAAAGGAAACAAAGACCCGCAATACTTGACCGAAGCAGCGCGACAGCACTTACGTGAGAAGTTTGTGACCCGGAAGGCGGCTCTAACCGGGGTGAACTTTGCCATTGCCGAAACGGGCGAGTTTGTGGTCTGCACCAACGAGGGTAACGCTGATATGGGCGCGCACCTGGCCGATATCCATATTGCGAGTATGGGTTTTGAAAAAATTATTCCGGAACGGAAGCACCTCGGAGTATTTCTGCGTTTGCTGGCTCGTTCCGCCACGGGACAACCCATTACGACCTATTCGAGCCATTTTAAAAGCCCACGGCCCGGTCAGCAAATGCACATTGTGATTGTGGACAACGGTCGGTCACGGCAGTTGGGACGTCCCGAATTCAGGAGTTCCCTGAAATGTATCCGGTGCGGCGCGTGTATGAACACCTGTCCCGTGTACCGGCGGAGTGGTGGGCACAGCTACCATAGCGCCGTAGCGGGGCCGATCGGGTCTATTCTGGCCCCAAATCTGGACATGACCAAGAACGCAGATTTGCCCTTTGCGTCAACCCTTTGTGGCTCCTGCACAAATGTTTGTCCGGTAAAAATCGACATACACGATCAACTGTATAAATGGCGGCAGGTACTTGTGCAAGGAGGCCATGTACCTTTTGCAAAAACCGTTGCGATGCGCGCCATGACCTTTACGTTGTCGCACCCGGGAGTATTTGGTTTTGCGGGAAAAGTGGGGCGAATGGTGATGAATGTAGCGCCTTTCATGGTAAGTAATGGCCTGAATCCCTGGTATAAGCAGCGCGAAATGCCCGCTCCACCGGAGGAAAGTTTCAGAGAATGGTATTCAAAAAACAGAAATGGAGAGTCGAGCTAGAATTTTACAGGCAATAGCCCAGAATCAACCCGAGCATCAGCCGTTGCCGGATATATCTACCCTTGCTGTTGTGGATTACGATCCGAGGGAGAAGTTTATCGCTACCCTCGAAGGAATTGGCGGACGGGTAGTTGAAATTAGCACGCTGGAAGAGGTGAAAGCCTACATAACAACTGAATTCGCCCAGACGGAGCGCGTGATATCCACGCTTGAAGAACTCGCCCCGGTGGCCGAAATAAACTGGTTATCGGATGACCCGCATACGCTGGAAAATGTTGATTTATTCGTCATGAGAGCCGATTTTGGGGTAGCTGAAAACGGGGCTTTATGGGTAACCCAGGAGTATATGGGCCAAAGGGCCGCGCCGTTTATTACCCAAAATCTGGCCGTGGTCCTGAACCACTCCGAACTGGTACCCACTATGCACCACGCATACGAGCGCATCGGGCAGACCGACTACCCCTTCGGTATGTTTCTGGCCGGACCGTCCAAAACCGCCGATATTGAGCAATCGCTCGTGTTAGGCGCCCACGGCTCCCGGACGATGACGGTGTTTCTTTTAATGTCGGAATGAGTAAATGTTGGAATGATAGATTGAATAAAAGTTTTGTGCTTTTGTAGCAAGAATTAACACAGGTTTGCTTACCCCTGACCCCTTGATCTTTACCCAAAACCTTCCTCCTTTTAACCCTCTACTGAAAAATGAATACCGACGCAATCGAAGTACCACTAACTGGCGAAGTACAGGAGTTTGAGCGTGAACCCGTTCCCGCCAGCCATCAGAAGGGATGGAAGAGTTTTTTGGGTATGTATGCTGGTGAGCATGCCGCCGGTACTGAATTTGTGATTGGACCCTTATTCCTGACGGCTGGGGTAAGTGCGTTTGATCTTTTGGTTGGGTTATTCTTAGGAAATCTGATGGCGGTACTAAGCTGGCGCTACCTTACGGCCGCGATCGGTACTGATGTACGACTTACACTCTACTATCAACTTGAAAAAATATGCGGTCGAAATCTCGTAACGGCGTATAATTTGGCCAATGGAATTCTCTTTTGTTTCCTGGCCGGAGCCATGATTACCGTTTCGGCAACCGCCGTAGGCGTACCCTTTGACATGGCGATGCCAAAACTTACCGATACGATGCCAAGTGGTATTACCTGGGTATTGGTAGTGGTGGCAATCGGCGCTGTTATTTCCATCGTTGCCGCTCGTGGCTACGACACCGTTTCACGGTTTGCCAATATAGCTTCTCCTTGGATGGTACTGGTATTCTTGGCTTGTGGGGTAGTAGCCCTTAAGGGTTTGGGCGTAACTTCTTTTAGTGATTTCTGGAATATTTTTGGGGAGGGCGGAGAGCCTTTTCCCGGTCAGATAAAATACACCTTCTGGCACGTATTGATGTGGTCGTGGTTTTGTAACGCAGCCATGCACATAGGTATGTCCGATTTATCGGTTTTTCGCTATGCACGTCACCCACGAGCGGGTTGGACTACTGCGGCCGGAATGTACGTAGGTCATTACATGGCCTGGATTTGCGCCTGCCTGATGTATGCACTTTACATTCGTACGGGAGAAGCACAGGCTTTATTAGCTTCCGGCGTAGCGCCTACGGTAGCTCCGGGTCCATTGGCTTATGATGTAGTGGGTATTGCGGGCCTCATTTGTGTAGTCGTAGCGGGCTGGACTACCGCTAACCCCACAATCTACCGCGCCGGACTGGCTTTTCAGGCCATTGCGCCGAAGTACTCTACCGTAAAAGTAACCCTGATAGCGGGTGCCATTGCTACCACTGCCGGGTTATTCCCGGCGTTTGCCATGAAACTGCTTGATTTCGTGGCGGTTTACGGGTTTATTCTGGCGCCCATCGGGGCTATTATCGTGTTTGATCACTACCTAGCCAACCGGGTGGGAATTATACAGAATTACGCCGAAAAGGTACACAGTAATTTCAATGTATCGGTGTTGCTGGCCTGGTTGGCCAGCATGGCGATATTCTATTCGATATCCATCTATCAGGGTGTATTCTTGTCATTCCTAACTTTACCAGCCTGGCTTTTCTGCGGAGTACTCTACTTAGTACTAAGTAAACTTCTGCAAAAAAAAGATTTGACCCAAACCCACGGACAAACCTTCCTACTACGATGAAACTGATTCAATATCTTTCCTACGCCTGCCTGGTTACGGTACTAGTGGCGCCTGTTCTTTATTTTTCCGATGTGCTGACTAAGGATGTGATGAAGAGCAGCCTGTTAGCTGGTACCATCCTATGGTTTATAACGGCTACGCTTTCTGCCAAAAAAGGGGAATGACCACCGGTCACCCCCCTTTTTTTCTTCTCAAACCCTGGTAAGTGGGGTATTTATTCTATTCAGACTCTGAACTCTCGGTAAATTGGAGGGGGCTTTTCATGATACCACGCTCTGAGGTACGAACAAAGTTTACAATTTGATCGCGCTCATCCGAGGGTGGAAGTTCTAGTTCGATCAGATGTAAAGCATCCGAATTGTTAATGCCCTTCATGTAGACATACCGGTAAATATTCTGGATCTCGGCAATTTGTTGATTGGTGTAGCCCCTACGGCGTAGTCCTACCGAATTGATTCCGGCGTAAGAGATAGGCTCGCGGGCCGCCTTCGTAAACGGCGGCACATCCTTACGAACCAGTGACCCACCCGAAATAAAGGAGTGTGAGCCAATTTTGACAAACTGATGCACCGCACTAATGGCACTGACAATGGCCCAGTCGCCTACCTGCACGTGGCCGGCCATCTGCACATTGTTACCAATAATACAGTGGTTTCCTATTACACAGTCATGCGCAATGTGGGCATAGGCCATCACAAGGCAATCGCTGCCGATTTCGGTTTTCCAGTGCTGCTCCGTTCCCCGGCTAATGGTAGCATACTCACGGATCGTGGTATTGTCGCCAATGAGCGTGAGCGTATATTCATTATTGAATTTGAGGTCCTGCGGTACCGATGAAATAACGGCTCCCGGATAAATCCGGCAGTTTTTACCGATTCGAGCTCCTGGGTTGATCACGGCGTGGGATGCAACCCACGTTCCTTCGCCAATTTCCACATCTTTATGGATCATAGCAAAAGGCTCTATGACAACGTTATGGGCGATTTTGGCCTCTGGATGGATGTAAGCTAGTGGTTGTATCATTTTTTCTTGACTAAACTTGCGATCATATCGGCTTCGCATACGAGTTGCCCGCTCACGTATCCTTTTCCGCTCATTTTAACAATGCCTCTCTTCATGGGAGAAGTAAACACACACTTAAATATTACGGTATCTCCGGGCAAAACGTTGCGCCGGAAACGACAATTCTCAATGCCGATCAGGTAAGGCCAGTAATTTTCCGGGTCCGGTACGGTACTAAGCACCAGAATACCTCCCGTTTGGGCCATAGCTTCGAGTTGAAGTACGCCGGGCATCACTGGGTTCCCGGGGAAGTGTCCGAGGAAGAACTGCTCGTTCATCGTCACATTCTTGGTTCCTACTACGCTCATTTCGTCCAAGGCTATGATCTTATCAATCATCTGGAACGGATAGCGGTGGGGTAGCAGATTAGCAATCTGGTTGATATCCAGTACCGGAGCCTTGGTTGGGTCATATTGGGGAGCTCCGTCCTTTGCTACTTTCATTAGTTTCTTGATCTTTTTAGCCAAGGCAACGTTCGCGGCGTGGCCGGGACGGGCCGCCAGAATCTGCGCTTTGAGGGGCCGGCCTACCAGAGCAAGGTCACCGACGAGGTCCAGCAATTTATGCCGGGCCATCTCATTGGGGTAGTGCAGATCTACGTTGTTGAGAATCCCCCTCGACTCATTGACTTCTACCTTGGGCTTGTTCAGCAGTTTGGACAAGTAATCTAGTTCACCTTCTTTCACCTCACGATCCACGATCACGATGGCGTTGGTTAGATCACCCCCTTTAATCAGGTTTTGTTGGTACAATGCTTCAAGTTCGTGTAAGAAGCAAAAGGTACGGCAAGTAGCAATTTCCTGCTTAAATAGTGTAATATCGTTTAGCGAGGCGTGTTGACTGCTGATGACCTTGGAGTTATAGTCCACCATAACGGTAAGCCGGTAGTCGGTCAATGGCATGGCGGCTAGCTCAATATCCTTGTCGGCGTTCATATGATGAACGTACTCGGGTACTTCAAAATAGTTACGGTAGGCGTTCTGCATTTCGAAGCCGGCGTCTTCCAGGGCGTCAATAAACTTGATAGAGCTACCATCCATGATGGGGGGCTCGGGGCCATCCAGTTGAATAAGAACGTTATCAATCTGTAAACCCACGAGGGCGGCCAAAGTATGCTCTACGGTATTAATACGGGCACCGTTTTGCTCAATGGTTGTGCCCCGCGAAGTATCTACTACGTTGTCAACGTCGGCATCTACGATGGGTTGGTCAGGAAGATCAACCCTCTGAAACTTGTATCCGTGGTTCGCAGGAGCGGGAAGGAAAGTCATCGTAGCGGTAACTCCCGTATGGAGACCTACACCAGACACCGAAACGGCCTTCTTTATGGTTTGTTGTTTTTCGTTCATTTGTTACAGATAATACTAGCTATTAAACAGATCCGAAGAGTGTGGCACCGGGGCCAACTATTAGTCCTGATCGGAAGAGTCTTGTTTTTTTTCCAGATGTTGAATTCTTTTTTCGAACTCGGGTAATTGACGCACCAGCGACTGATTACGAAGATGGGCTTTCAAGTCGTGGGCGGGGGTCCCGTTCAACGAAAGACCTTCTTTCTTAAAACTTTTGGTGACACCGGCCTGTCCACCTACCTTGGTGTTGTTGGCAATTACCAAATGCCCTCCGACACCTACCTGCCCGGCAATTACGCACTGTTCTCCTATTTTGGTAGATCCTGATATGCCGGTCTGAGCAGCAATAACGGTGTTTTTTCCAATTTCTACGTTATGGGCTATCTGTACCAGATTATCAATCTTAACGCCCGACCGGATTACAGTTGAGCCTATGGTGGCGCAGTCGATGGTAGTATTGGACCCAATACTCACCCGATCTTCAATGATTACGTTTCCTAGCTGAGGAATGGCACGGTAGGTACCATCGGCCTGAGGGGCAAATCCAAAGCCATCACCCCCAATGACGCTATTAGCAAAAATTGTACACTGATTCCCTATTTGAGTATCATCGTAGATTCTTACCCCGGTATGGATGATGGATTCATCCCCAATCTGGACGTTGTCGCCAATATATACATTGGGGTAGATCTTTACTTTTTGGCCAATAATACAGTTACGACCTACGTATGAAAACGCGCCCCGGTAGCCTTGCTCGCCCATGGTACTTCCTTCGCCGAAGTGGGCGGGTTGCTCTATTCCCTGCTTGCCTTGCTGCATTGCTTTCTGATACTCTTCGAGCAAACGGGTGAAGGCGGCGTAAGCATTAGCTACATAAATAAGCGCAGCAGATACGTCCTTTTTGGGGGTAAAGGTGCTGTCTACCAGTACCGCCGAAGATCCGGTAGTATACAGGTAGGATTCATATTTAAGGTTTGAAAGAAACGAAATGCAACCGGGCTTACCTTCTTCAATTTTCGCAACAGAATTGATGATGGCGGAGGCGTCGCCTACCACGGTTCCGTTTAGTAATTGGGCTATTTGCCCGACAGTAAATTCCATATACAGAGAAAATGACTTGGACAATTACCGCTTTGTAGGGGTGTCGTATATAATTACAACAATTACTAAGCTCCAATGTCCCGAGAATCATGCGGCAAAAAACTATGCGCGCAAAGATACAGTTTTAGACCAACATACGTAATACTTGCGGACAATCTTACTCAACGCTTTAATCGTAGGTAGTTCGGATGCCTCGACAATATCGACCACCTTGCCGTTTTTTAGTTTTACTTTTATCTGATCTTCCCCGGTTACGTAAGCCGCATTGGTGGTTTGGCTTTCTACCATGAAGTAAGACAAATACGCTTCGTCGAGTCCCTGAGCCATTAAACCATTACGCAGCTTCGACAGAAACTCGGCATCGGCGGGGGCGGATAAAAACTGGATTTTGAACAGTTGGCGGTTGAGCAAGCGTTGACAAAGTGTCGAAAGAACGAAGTCAGAATGTTGTGCCCAAGCTTTGATGCAAGCCCATAAGTCATAGTCATCAAGCTGGGTGAAGATGTCAATCATCTTCGGATTGCTCTTGAACTCATCCAGCGATACCTTGTTTTTTAGAAAAAACGCCAGGTTGGGAGAAGCAAAAAGAGTTTCTCCTTCGTCGGTCAGTACACGGGCCCGCCGGATAATCTGCGTGAGCATAGCCTCGGCGCAGAGCGATGTTTTGTGCAGGTATACCTGCCAATACATCAGACGCCGGGCATTGAGGAAGTTTTCAATGCTAAGCATCCCCTTTTCTTCCACCACTAGTTCGTCTTTATGAATATCGAGCATCTTGATAATCCGGTCGGCCCCGATGGTACCCTCGGCCACACCGGTATAAAAGCAGTCGCGGTTGAGGTAGTCCATGCGGTCCATATCCAACTGACTGGATATCAACTGATGAAAAAACCGACGCGGGTAGGTACCCTCAAACATCTGAATGGCCATAGCCAGCCGTCCGTTCATTTGTCGGTTGAGTTCCTTCATGAGCAGCAGCGAAATCTCCTCGTGGGGTACACCGGCTAGTAACGTATTTTCCAATACGTGCGAAAACGGGCCGTGACCAATGTCGTGTAGCAATATCGCCACTTGGGCGGCTTCTACCTCCGGCTCCCAGATCAGGTGTCCTTTTTCCTGTAAGGTTTTGAGGGCTTGGCCCATCAGGTGCATCGCGCCCAACGCGTGGTGGAAGCGGGTATGCAAGGCTCCCGGATACACCAAATCGGCCAGCCCCAGTTGCCGGATACGCCGTAACCGCTGGAAATAGGGGTGCTCTACCAGATCGTACAGAAGCTCCGACGTAATGGTAATGAAGCCGTAAACCGGATCGTTGAGGATTTTGCGCTTGTTCAAATGCGGGGTGTTTTTTACAAAAATAGAAAAAGAAGTGTGAATTTATTTAAAAGATATGCTTGGTGGATACGAAGCTAATTGCTAGTTTTGCATCCCAAACTCTATTTTAGAGTCCGGGCCTATAGCTCAGTCGGTTAGAGCACCTGACTCATCGGGTTACGTTCTTTGGATTTTATGGAAAGAAAATGCGTCGTTTGCCAAACTGCAATTAGTGGCCAGAAAGTGAAGTATTGTTCCAATGCTTGTAAACAAAAAGGACATTATTACAGAGTCAAAGAACAGACTAATACCTATTTCTCTCAGACCATCCGGTCATTGAAAAGAAAGACGGAATTGATCAGTTTAATGGGTGGCGGATGCGCAAAATGTGGATATGATCGCAATTTATCAGCGTTACACTTCCACCATCTTGATTCTAATTTAAAGGAATTCAAGTTGGATATGAGAGTCCTTTCTAACAAGAAATGGAGTTTTATTCTGGAAGAAGCCAAGAAATGCGTTCTGCTTTGTTCCAACTGCCACGCAGAGGAGCATAATCCAGAACTTTTCCTTCCAGCGGTTCAACGAACTTTGCGCGGTGCCTCCGCTGAGAAATCAGCGGATGAGTAGGGGGTTAATTCAGGGAAACCTTCCGGGTAATGCCGATGGCAATCCTGAGCCAAGCCAGACAAAGGTCAAATTTTGTAGTCTGGAAGGTGCAGAGACTAAGAGGTGAGGAAGACCAACCAATACGCCTCTAACAACGCCCCCCACCCACACCCCTGCTCGCAGGGACGGGTGATGAGATAGTCCTACTACTCCGGGAAATCGGAGGAAAGTGAATCAGGTGGTCCCAGGTTCGAGCCCTGGTGGGCCCACGCTTTTAAGTCCCTCAACGTTGTTTTGTTGAGGGACTTTTTTCTTTTTAAGTAAAAAACTTTGGTATGTACTTATTTATCAACGCCGGGTACCCATTGCTGTTTCTATTGTACTCAAATCCTTCAATTCCGTGTCTGTGATGACTCCTTTTTGGAATAATTCCTTTCTAAATTCTTCGTCTTGCAAATCCTCCCAGGTAATATCGGAGTAGCGCTCGTGAAGCTTCACCTTTTCAAGCTTTTTTGACAAGTCGGGGAATTTGATGTTAGAGACCACCTTGATCGCTTCTTTGTATAATTGATGGTCGAAATCAGAACGCTGCTGGTGATTTTTAAGATTATCAGGGATATTTTCTTTAAAAAACTCGTGTAGCTCATTCTGGATTCGTGCCTCTGTATCTAACTTTTCGTTTTCTGCAAACTCAGCAAGCTGCTTACGGGCATCGTCGAGCTTCAGTCTTAGCAACATGATCCCTGCCTGAAATTCCATTTTATTGGAAACAGCCAATACATTTTTATTTGCCTTCTTGCTCTTCACAAGGTACTCCTTTCGAAGGGTATCCAATTTATTTCGAATATCAACCCAAACGTCGGGAAACTTATCCAGATTGCCAAAGAGTGGCAAACGGGCCCGAAGTTTTTCTTTGAGCTGGACATCTTTGAAGGGTAACACAGAATTGGGTATCTCTACCTGCATTTGTTCAAAATTGGCCCCTTCAAATTCCAACTCAACGTACTGGAACTTATTGGTATACACATTCATCTGCCGTTTAAGATCGGGATGAAGTGGCGGGTTGGACCTAATAGCAGATTTTACCTTCTCGAATTGCTCTTGATCCAGGGGAGGGACACCCATATTTCCTACGGCTCTCTCCACTTCCAAAGGCAGTCGCTTTAAATCCTCAGTTGCTTGCGCTGCCAGTTTCATAATTCTCTCCAAGCGTGGAGTAGCTTCCAGAACATTGGCTGGTGGTAGGTATTCGAGGAGTAGCCGCTCGCATAGTATCGGGTCTATCTCCACGGCGTTATTTCCGGTTCCTTCTACTTCTAGGACCCGGCTTTGAATAAATAAAAAGTAGCCTTTTTGATCCACGATTAAGAAGGATACTCGATTGTGAGGGGCCTGTCGTATCTGACAACCAGCCTTCTCCAAGCTTCGGATGCAGTTTACATCGCCAAATCCATTGCGATAGGCGTCCTCGCTAGGATCAATAATTAAGGTTATTGGAATGTTACGTTTTCGAACCTCAATGAGTGCTTGGGCGGCTTCTTCAAATAGATTGACCGTAGCCCAAATAACTCGTTCGCGGGCTGAAAAAAGAATATCAACGAGCTTCTCGTAGGAAAGTTGGTGCGTTAGCATAGAAAGGTTGAATATAGAAATAGTTAAAATTGTAACATGTAGAATGTTCACCCCTTTACCCGACTATCTGCTTCATTTTTTAGAGATTGGATAGGGTGACTGTACTTTTTGCGCGTCAGGATATCGGTGACAGAGGGCTTCCAAAAGGATACTCCCTTGGGTAGTGAACTCTCTTTGGATCAGTTCGGCGCGAACCATTGGTAAATATGGTAGCATAGCTCAATTTTTGAATACGCTGGCTTTTTGCCGACTCCTAAAATGGAATATCTGCCAATCACTCTTACCTTTTTTGAAACCCTAAATGTGTTTCAAATTGGTTCGGCAAAGTCTCAGAGGCCCGTCACTCGGTTTCCAGTTCTCCTTCCGACTGCCTACACGGGCTTTCTTTTTCAAAATCATAAATAATGATAGGGTTATAGCCATTTTGCTCAAACTCTATAAACTTCTTCTTATTGTACTCAATACAGGTAGTAGAGGGCAGAGCAAAGAGGAACTCCTTAAATTCAGAGTAGCCT
>JBDNFP010000192.1:0-3864 GCA_041689775.1 Spirosomataceae bacterium | reverse complement strand
GGAGGGGGGCTCAGGCCGGAGGACTACCGAGACGATCAAACGCTCGCATACGCTGTCAACAGATGCTTGGCCAACGTCGGCCGATGTCTGAATATTAATTTTAGCCCATTTAATGCAAAGTAATTTGTCTCTAGTACTTACTATTCAGAAGATCATATTTAACTAGTGGAGTGGATGGCTATATTGAAGCCCCCCGCAATGCTAATATTGGAACGAACGTTCTTAACTTAGGAGTAGTTACCCCGACCCAGAAAGCTATTCCTGCTTTTCATGAAGTAAAAAGTAAAAATGGAAGCGTTTTTAATTAAAATTCTCTTTGAATCATAATTAACACATTTCAATATAGGTAAAATAGATGGAATTAAGAAATTTTCGAAAGTATATTTTGTCTACATAAATTATACAACTTGTACAAGTTGCTAGATGTGTTCTTAGTTGAATTCATTTTGTAGAGGCACTAAAACACCCTTGCCTGTCCTGAAAAGGCTATTAAAAACATGCCAATAGTACTTGTTTAGACAATAGTTGTTTTTGTGGAATATATCAATGAAAAGTGAATCGCAGGATTTGTTTTTCGAATGGATAAGATTATTTGATGTTAGACAAGATTTTTATAAAAAAATTCATTATCTGTGCCTTGCGTGTGCGGGAAAATCCTTACCCTGCTACTCAAACTTCTGTTACCTTTACTTTTTGTCTTTACACTTTATTAACAGAACCGCATGCTTCATAGTACTTTCACATCTATATCTGAACTCATACCTGGCGCCAAATGGCAGGAACTGTTTGTGAAGCACTGGCCAGCCTATCGAACCTGGTTTCTGGATAAAGGGAAGGCTAGTGACCCAAACCTGCATACCTCAATTGAACAATTCCGGCGCTACATGCCCGAGCTACTACCGACCTACGAACGTCTCTGTGCCTTAACCGGCTGGGACGAATTGGCTTCTCGCTTCCTGACGGGATACCAACCGCCGGCCTATATCGGAGGCTGTTCACAGGTAGCCTGGCACCGGCAGTTGGTACGTAACTATGACTACCATCCTCATCTGAGCTAAGGGACGCTGCTGCATAGTGCCTGGAACGGCAGGCAGGTAATAGCGACGGGCGACTGCCTGTGGGGCGTGGTAGATGGGATGAACGAGAGTGGCCTGGTAGCATCGCTAACCTTTGGTGGCCGGAAGATCACTGGTCCGGGTTTTGGAATTCCCTTTATCCTGCGATATGTTTTGGAATTTTGCAGTGATGTGCCTCAGGCGGTAGAAGTTCTCAGTTACATTCCTTCCCACATGGCATACAACGTGGTGGTACTGGACAAAAGTGGTGATTTCAAAACCATTCAGTTGGCACCGGATCAAAAACCAGTGGTACTCTCTACCTCAATTGCCACTAATCATCAATACAGGGTAGATTGGCCCGAATACGCGCGGTTTTCTAAAACGATTGAAAGGGAAAAGTTTCTGCAAAAGACCGTTTCAGATACCAGTCAGCAGGTGGAGGATATAGTCGAATCTTTCATGCGCCCACCCCTTTATAGTCGCCTGTATGGTGCAGGTTTTGGAACTATTTATACGGCATTGTACCAACCCACCGAGGGACGGATGGAGCTACGGTGGCCGAAAAAAAAGCTACAACAATCCTTTCTGCATTTCAGAGAAGGAGTAACTCCGGTTTCGTATTCAGAAAGTCCTGTTGTGGCGGATGGACCAAATCATGGGAGAACTAATACCTACCCGGCTTACCCGCAGGCCGAGGAAACTGCGTTCTGGATTGAGTATGGGCGAGCGGCTGGCATGGGCCATCAGTCAAAAGCTAATAAGTATTGATGATTTTGGAGGGTTTGTTATGCTTTCCTGCGGAGTCAGGTGGAAACATCTGACTTATCTTCAACTTCTGTAGTGCAGGGCTGTGGCGTAAACTGAGCAGCGGCAGCCGTTACAAACGGCCTTTTTATTTTCAGGGCGGAGTCTCCCTTCGGAAGACTCCGCCCAACTGGGTTTGATATTTTTTGATAATATTCAGTTTTCGCAAGAATAGCGTTAATTATCATTCCGACTATTCACGATATAAATGACATTGATATTCCAAATGTAAATCCTAATATTAAGTGTTTCGTAATCATTTTTTTTGAAATTGGTTATAACGAAAAGGGCTTGTGGCAGGTGGGGAATTTGAAACACCTCTGCCCGAACGTCCGCCGATATAAAAACCTGTTGTTCAATTACTTACAAAAGTTTAGTAGGTTTCCGTCCGCCGAAACAAAAGTACAAAAAGATTACCAATGTTCAATAACTTCCGTCCGCCCCACTTGCCACAAACCCATGTTGGGTGCTGGTGTTTCTTCACAGATTCAATAATTACGAGATAATTTCATAATGTCGAAGGCTGATTTGTTGTTCTTTGTCATTAGCTACAAGTTTACAAAAACCGTTTTCTTCACCCACTTTCGTAAAAATAATTGCTAATTTTTCAAAATCCATATATTTGATAATTTCAATGGTATGTGTTTGAAGAGCATCTTCATAAGGTAGCCCTTTGAGAGGTGAACACTCAAAAGTATAAGTTGGGTAATTTTCATTTGAAATTTGAGATTTGAAAAAATACATTAAGTTTTGAATGGTTGGGTTTAAAGTAGATAAATCTGTATCTGATTTAGAATGACTTGTGGGAAATACATTTCTTAATTTATTGTAAATTGGATTATTTGAAATTTGTGATGATTTTGGCAGAGATATTATCGAAGAAGAATATTTATCTATAAATGCAAAGTTAGCAAAGTCTGTCCAAGAGTTTTTACGCAAATTTCTACAAAAGTGTTCAAACCAATCATATCTCAATTCGTCTTTGATAAATTGTTCGGTTTTTAAATCAAATGTATATGATTTAGCTTGTATGAATATTACCAAATAAAATGAAACTGCAAAAACCATAAATAATGTCCAAAAATGTTCTTTAAGATTGTCTGGTGAAGCAATTGTCTTAAAAAGATTTTCCGTCATTTTTACAGCTTCAACTGCGGGTAGATAAGAAAAAATATGAGCCATAATAAAATGTATTAGTATAGCCCCTCCAAACCATACTAAGATGGACGGCAAGAAAGTTTCAAAGAGAGTTGTAGGGAAGTCCTCTTTAATTTTCAACCAATGCTGTTCTTTAAAAGGTGGCGGACTTAAATAGTTTTCTACGAGTTCTCGATTTGATTTTAGCTTTTTGAATCTTTTTGGTTGTATAAAAGGGAATGTTATTAGTAAAAGTATGCTACGAATGCCAATTCTAATCAAATTGAAGCCATAAACTATTATTAGTAAAGCATAGCCCCATACACCCACATTCCACACTAAAAATAATGTCCATTTGATAATATTGTCTATCATATTTTTGTAAGTGTTAATGTCCCAAATTGAATAATACTGTCCATAAGTGCTGCGTTTTACACTTGCACCCAACGGACGAGTGTATGAGTAGTGGCACATACACCGAATATTTGAATTATGCCACAAACTTTAACGTGCCATTACTTGTACACATTGTTGTGTGTAGTATCGGTTTAAATCACAAACAATGACAGTAAAAGAATTAATTGCAGCACTAGAAAAGATGCCAAAAGATAAAATAGTAGTATTGACCGAACCTGATGGAATTGGTTGGGATAATGTAGGACAAGTAATTGAAGATGGTAGTACAGTTAAAATAACAATGAACGGAAATCACCCATTCGAGGATTAGCTATTACACACAACGGTTTGCAGCTAAAAGAAGTGGCGGTTTTGGAACACTAAACTGTCTATACGCACCAAATTTTATTAATTGCACAACTGTTTATATTCGCACTTCTGCCGCCATTTTTTTTAGGTGCTGTTAGCG
>JBDNFP010000191.1:0-20581 GCA_041689775.1 Spirosomataceae bacterium | reverse complement strand
CGATTGCAGCGCCAACGCTGGTCGCCGTTGGGGCGGTGGCCGTTCTTGACCGTGTCGGAACTATCGCAATGGGGGCACAGGATGGGATGAGTATGTAGCATGACACCAATATAGCGAAATCAACTCATATAATCCATTACCACCGAAGACGCATAAAAATGGATAATTTAACCTTAAATTTGCTGGGTATGGTTAATCAGAAACTCCCCAAAGTATTCATTTCCTATTCCCGCAGAGATCTGGCCTTCAAGGATGAATTGAAAACTCATCTTAGTATACTGGAACGCTATGATCTGCTGAAGGCTTGGTCCTGTGAGAAAATCGAGGCTGGTACCTGGGATTCTCAAATTCAGACTGAGCTAGACGAAGCTGATATCATTGTGTACATGGTGTCGCACAACTTCATGGCTTCGGGGTATATTATGGAGCAGGAAGTAGCCAAAGGTATCAAAATGGCGCAGGAAAATCCCGAGAAGAAAATAATCTGCGTGCTGGTTAAGAACTGCCTATGGAAAAGCTGGTCGTTCATGGAAGATAAATTTAAAAATGTGTTGGACAAAAATGGTAAAGAAATCTTCTCTAAGGATTTAAGTAGGTATCAGTTTTTACCTTATCACCAGTACAAAAATCAGGAAGGCATAGCCGTACGGGAAGAGATCGTGGCGCTGGAACAATGGGGGCGGTATCCCTACGATGTTTCCAGCGTGGCCTACACGCAGGTAGCCGAGCGGATATTGAGTGAGGTTACCCGTAAGAATTAGAATTTTAAATTGTAGGTACTTCCCCAAAGGCGGCCCTCCTCCAAACCAGTCGGAAGAAAGCAGCTCTTGCTTTTTTGGTTCAAAAGCTCAATTCCTCATCACTTGGAGACAACAGCGGGCTGCTCACAGAAAATGGCGACTTTTCTAATCTGTAAGGGGCCTTCCCGGTAGGTGCCCAAGTTTATTCAAAATGTCAGCCTCATAAAGTACCAAATACGATTTTCAGATTTATAAAAAATAGTCAGCCTGATCATACCTTTGAGATACGTTTAACCACTAATTTTACAATCTTAAGTTAGTCATCTATACATTACCGATACGAATGAAAAAATCCTTTCTTAACGATGCTACTGTATACGCCCTCCACAAATGGTTTGGATTGGTGGCGGGTCTTTTTTTGCTGATGCTGAGTGTGACGGGCGTAATGCTGGTCTTTAATGAAGAAATAGATACTGTTTCCAATAAAGAAGTAGTACTGGTTCAGGAAGCAGGTACCCGCCTACCGGCTGAGGAGCTGGTAAAAACGCTTGTTGATAAATACCCGGAAGCTTCGCTTGGGGCCACATTCCTTTACCCGGATTCCCCCAACCGGGCGGTGATGACCGAATTAACCATCGATAAAGTAAGATGGTGGGTTTATCAAAGCCCTGCTACCGGGGTTATCCTCGGTAGCAGGGAACGCAATACTACCTTCATGAAAAAGGTGTTACATCTGCACGAGCATTTAACCTTGGGTGATACCGGGCATGTAATATTGTTGTTTGTAGGTATTTCGCTTTTAGGGTTGGTAGTAACTGGTGTATGGTACTACCGCAAGTCATTGTTTTCGGTATTTAAAGTAGGTGTTCGAAATAAGAATGCTTTTCTGATTAACTCCGATTTGCATAAGCTCGTGGGAGTGTTAAGCTTTTTTTTTCTGTTTATTACGGCAGCCACGGGGGTTTTTATGCACTGGGAAAAAGTTGAGCGGATGCTGGGAGAAGCCCCGGCAGCTAGCCCAACTCCCCAAGCCGAAGTGAAGGCGCCTGACTATGCCGCCTTACCCTTGGAAAATAGTCTCAGAGTAGCAGCTACCGCAATCGAAGGTTTCGTGCCTGCACAAATTAAATACCCTAAGGCTGCCGGCGGAAATGTTGTAGTTGCCGGAGTTCGTCCGGAAAGTAACCGTCTGTTGGGGGAATATCCCTCCTCCGTGGAAGTGGATCTAACCAGCGGTGAGGTAGTCAAGATCGAGCATTTGGAAGATCGCGACCTGGAATCAAATGCCGAAGCGGCCGTGGAGCAAATCCATTTTGGGCACTATGGCGGATTGTTCGTGCAACTCCTGTATGGTCTCGGAGGTATTGGTCTCAGTACCATGACGATCACGGGCTTCGTGCTCTGGTGGAAAAAGCGTCGTTCGAAGAAGAAAGCTAAAAAAGTGGTAAGTATGGCTTAATTCAAACTTATTTGCGCACAGAAAAATAGATGGGGCATAAAGAATTTGAACCTCTTTATGCCCCGTCTTTTTTGTGTTTAGAATTTATCTTAAATCTGATACTAATCAGCCGATTAAATGGCGAGCCATCTGCAAGCCTGACTGGAAAGCTCCTTCCACATTTCCCATACCGAAGCCGTCACCACCCATCAGCATAGGGTAGGGAGTGTTGCATACTACGTAGGCCTGTGGATACCGCTTATCGGCCAAACTATACCGCCACCGATGCACATGATAAGTCTCAACGTTTTCAGCAGGAATCCATTCGGTAAGTTGGTCCAATAAGTGTTTCCCAACCTTCATGAGGTCCATTTCTAAATGTTCGCGACTGTACAACGGAGTCGCGTGTATCGTGACGGTGGGTTGTTCGGCAGCAATTCCTTTTTGTTGATTATCGGCTACCCAGGCAATATCTCCCTCATCAAAATTAAGAATTCCTGGTACTGGTATTTGGCTTTTATCTTTCAACACTGCCATCACCGCAATACAAGGCTGGTAGTTAATGGTATTAAATGCAGAAAGCTCAGCGGCCGAGAGCTCAATAGAGCTATCGCGGAGAAGTGTGTAGGCCTGCGGAGCAGGGATGGTAATAATAAGCGTATCGGCTTCGAAATGATGACCAGTATCTGTTTTAACCACGCAGCCATCAGAGGTCTTATCTATCATCACTACTCGTTCTCCGGTTTTAATGTTGAGTCCATCCGCCATGTATTTAGGAACGGCACTCATGCCTCCGGAGCCTATGTAACGTGGGTGTTGAAAATCGGCTTCTTGTAAATTCCACTCTTTTACTACTCCTACGGCTTGCAACTTCTGTATATGCTCCTGAAAGTCAGGAGTGCGCACCGAAAAGTACTGGGCTCCGTGGTCGGCGCGGGTAGCCAATAATCTCCGGGTAGCCATCCGGCCACCGACGCCCCGGCCCTTATCGAGTACAGTAACATCCCAGCCGTTTTGCACAAGTTCACGTGCGGCGGTTAGTCCGGCCATTCCGGCTCCAATAATTACACAAGATGCCATAGTAATGAAGAGAGTTTATAAAGTAATTTAATGGTGAGTGCGAGATCGTGACACGCAGGCTCTTGAAAAGTTGTCAACGCTGTTTTATTCTACTACTTTTACTAATAACAAATAATCCGGGATTTTGTTGAAGCTTAGCCCTATCTTACTGCATCTGTCTAGAAAAACGTTGAAGTCCCTATTAGCTGGAATAGTGTTCACGTTATCAGTATATTACGTAATATACTCCCACGTTTTTTACTGTCAGACTGTTTCTTTTTCTAATCTTACAAAAGTAAACAAAAAGCTGTATGTAAGTGAGGGTATTGTTGATAATCAGCGTATAAGGATGTATCGGTCCATTGTCAGAGCGCAGCAACGCGTTAGATCTTTTTGGGGCGATTTGGTGGGGAATGCCACTATTATACTATGTAGTAGTCCGGAAGAATATCAAAAATACTGCCACAGTAACGAGGGGGCGGGATGTAGCCTGGGCACTCCATGGGGTGACTCCTACATTGTGTTAAATCCTTATGGACTGAATGAAGACGTTGTTAGTCATGAAATGTGCCACGATGAACTATTTGCCCGCCTGGGTTGGTGGAAGACTACTATGCAGGTTCCACAATGGTTTAATGAAGGGTTGGCGCTGATGCTTGATTATCGGTTTGTTTCGGATACTGACAGCCTAAAACGCTACAACAGTTATAAGGACGAATGGATGTACCTGACCTACGGAGCGCAGGAAGCACTCGAACTTCGAAATCTGGAATCAATGAAAGGGTTCTTTGGGGGAAATCAGCGGCACGTGATGCTGGCTTATATGACAGCGGGGATGGAGGTGTCTTACTGGCTGATGCTGACGGGTAAAAATAACGTTCAGGTGCTCGTGGATGCCACTAGTAAAGGAAATGATTTTATGCAGACATACGACAGCATGAAGAAGGCGGGAAAAACGCGTATGCCTGTACCTCCTTCCCAGTATCCCCTTCGATGATAGTTGGCGCTAAACGGCTGTATCAGTATTTTTTGTAGGATAATTGCAAAATCATGCATTATTTTGGCATTTACCAATTATCCTAGCAGGACTGATCCTGAAAGACCTCTCTCTCTTATTAATCAACCATTCGATATTTATGCAACAATTAGAATTGCTCGATTACATTGTTTTTCTCTTCTATTTCGTGGTGGTAGCCGGATACGGGTACTGGGTATACCAACAAAAGAAATCAAAGGAAGCATCCACAACTGACTTTTTCCTGGCTGAAGGATCATTAACCTGGTGGGCTATTGGTGCATCATTAATCGCCTCCAATATCTCGGCGGAGCAATTTATCGGAATGTCGGGAAATGGATTTTCAATGGGACTAGCCATTTCTACCTACGAATGGATGGCCGCTGCTACACTGATTATCGTGGCGGTATTTTTTATGCCAATATATTTAAAAAACAAGATTTACACCATGCCGCAGTTTCTCAGTCAGCGGTACAATAAGAGTGTGAGTCTAATCATGGCGATTTTCTGGTTAGCGTTGTACATTCTTGTGAACCTTACTTCCATTCTCTACTTAGGAGCCCTCGCGGTATCGGGTATTTCGGGTCTTGATTTTACCCTGTGTATGTGGGGACTGGCTACCTTTGCCATCATCATTACCCTGGGAGGAATGAAGGTGATCGGTTATACCGACGTAATTCAGGTGTTCTTCCTTATCATTGGTGGTCTTGCCACTACCTACCTGGCACTAACTCTGGTAGCTGACGATGCCGGCCGTCAAGGGATGTTAGATGGCTTTAAAGCCATGACGCAAAGCCACGACGATCACTTTCACATGATTTTTGAAAAGGGCACTCCCTTTTACTCTCAGCTACCTGGTCTTACGGTACTGATTGGCGGTATGTGGATCGTGAACTTAAACTATTGGGGTTGTAATCAGTACATTACACAACGGGCGTTGGGTGCTGACCTCAAAACAGCGCGAAACGGTATTCTCTTTGCTGCAGTTTTGAAATTACTGATGCCGGTTATCGTAGTATTACCAGGTATCGCGGCCTATTCATTATATAGCCGTGGTATGTTCCAGGAAGATATGCTAGGTCCAGATGGCCTGATCAACCCTGATAAAGCCTACCCGGTACTCCTAAACTTGTTACCCGTAGGCCTAAAGGGTCTTTCGTTTGCGGCTTTGACGGCAGCGGTTGTTGCTTCGTTGGCTGGTAAGGCCAACAGTATCTCGACCATTTTTACCTTGGATATTTTCAAAAACTATATTGGGAAAAATCATTCCGAAGCGCAACTCGTTCGGATCGGCCGTTACGTGGTAGTAGTGGCCATGGTATTGGCCATTGTGGTAGCACCTTTTATGGGTATTGACAAAAAAGGAGGTTTTCAGTTCATTCAGGAAATGACTGGACTATTGTCGCCGGGTATCTTTGCTTCCTTCATCATGGGTTTCTTCTGGAAGCGTACCAACTCCGCGGGGGCGTTGTTCGCCATCGTGGGAGGCTTCCTGATTGCGCTATCAATGCACAACAACTGGTTACCCTTCGCCGACTGGTCGCAAGTGCCGTTCCTTGACCGCATGGGATGGGTATTCCTGATCTGCGTATCGGTGATGGTTGTGTTGGGTTATGTGGCACCTTCGCAGAACAGAGGCATGGAAATCGATGTCTCTATGTTCAAGACGCACCGCTCGTTTGCGGTTGGTGCCTTTATCGTGATTTCACTTATCGTTATGCTTTACACTTACTTCTGGTAAGCAGTTAAGTAGGTATTTAGTCATAAAAAAGGCCGCTCGAAATGTTTCGAGCGGCCTTTTTTATATTTGTTTCTGAACGCCTTACGCCTCAATTTCTTCCTGAATCGTAATTTTCAGAATCTTGTCTCCCTGACGGATTTCGTCAATAATCTCAATACCTTCTACTACCTTACCGAAGCAAGTATGGTTGCGGTCGAGGTGAGCGGTATTATCGCGGCTGTGGCAGATAAAAAACTGCGATCCGCCGGTGTTACGACCCGCGTGGGCCATGGACAGTACGCCACGGTCGTGGTACTGCTTTTCGCCGTCTAGTTCACAGTTGATTTTGTACCCAGGACCTCCGCTGCCGGTTCCTTGGGGGTCACCACCCTGAATCATGAAGTTAGGGATAACCCGGTGGAAGATCAGGCCATCGTAAAAGCCCTTTTTCGATAGTTCCACAAAGTTTTTTACCGCAATGGGAGCGTCGTCGTCGTAAAATTCAATTTGCATTGTCCCCTTTTCGGTGACCATTTCTGCCTTTGTCATAAGAATATACTGTGTTAAATCATCAATTAGCGCACAAAGGTACTACGGATCAACCGGGTTTTACAACCAATTGCCTAATTTGGGCTTTTAACACAACCGATACTATCCTAACTTCCCATGAAAAACGTATTACTATTGGTAGGCTTGCTACTAGTGGGTATTTCTGCGCAAAGCCAAACCTTCGATGTGTACTTTACCACTTCACCAACGCTGACGCCCAACGGACAAACAATTCTTTTTATCTATGAGTCGGATCTGTGGAAGGTAGCCACTGCCGGCGGTAGTGCTACCCGACTGACTGCTATGCAGGGGGCCGAAAGCCGCCCGCGCGTATCGCCGGATGGTCAGTGGGTTGCTTTTACGGGTACCCAAAACGATAATTCGGATGTATACGTGATGCCTATCAACGGCGGCCCGATCCGGCAGTTGACGTACCACAGTACTTCTGATGTGGCAGAGGGTTGGTCGTGGGACTCCCAAACTATCTATTTTAAGTCGGGAGTACAAAATGGTGGAACTGCCTATACAGTTTCACTAAACGGCGGAACGCCTAAACGGATATTTGGCCACTACTTCAACCGTATTCACGGTATCGCCGAGGCACCAACGGGTGAGCTATATTTCAATGATACGTGGGAGAGCGATAATCAGGCCATGCGGAAAGGCTACAAGGGAGCGTTCAATCCTGATATTCAATCGTACAACGTGAAAACGAAAGAATACAAAAAGTACACCGACTACCTCGGAAAAGATATGTGGGCTACCATTGACCGCGCGGGGAAAGTTTACTTTGTATCTGACGAAGGCAACGGACAATACAACCTCTATACCTTCACCAATGGGAAGAAGGAAGCCTTGACCAACTTCCCGGATGCGATAAAATACCCTCAGGTAAGTGCCGACGGACGTACGGTTGTGTTTGAAAAAGGGTATCAGTTGTGGAAATATGATGTAGCCTCCCGTCAGGCAACCCGGGTTAATATGGTACTTCCCCAAAATAGGACCTTACCAAACTTGCAGGATTATAATGTAAAAGGTAAAGTGTCTACGTTTGACGTAGCTCCTGACGACAAGAAAATTGCGTTTGTATCGCGGGGAGTTTTGTTTGTGTCGGATAAGGAGGGGAAGTATATTCAGCAGCTTACTACTCGCCCAAACGAACGGGTAGTGGAGGTAAAGTGGTTGGCTGATAGCCTTACGTTGCTATACAGCCAAACTGTGGCCGGCTATACCAATTGGTTTACGCAAACTGCGGACGGAAAAGGGGTAGAGCGACAACTGACCACCGACCAGCAAAATAACCGGAGTATATCTTTCAACAAGGCTCGTACCAAGGCCGTTTATTTCAGTGGACGCAACGAAGTACGGTTGCTGGATATTAAAACGATGGCGAGCAAAACTTTACTGCGAGACGAGCTTTGGGGTCTCTATAATGATACTCCCCAGTTCTCGCCTAATGATGAGTACGTGGCCTTTACTGCCTATCGCGATTTCGAACGAGATATTTTACTCCACCACCTGGACTCCGGAAAAACGATGAATCTTACGCAATCGGGTGTTTCGGAAGCCGAGCCCGTATGGTCGCCGGATAGCAAATACCTGTACTTCGTGGCTGATCTGTTGCATCCCAACTACCCCTTTGGCTCGGATGAAACCCACGTGTATCGGATGGCGCTTACCAAGCTGGACGACCCATTCAGAGGGGAGAAGTTTGAGGAACTATTTAAAAAAGAGGAGAAAAAAGCCGCTCCGGTTGTGGAGTCTTCTAAGAAAGATAAGAATACGAAGCCAGTAGTCGTTGCGAAAGTAGAGAAGCCCAAGGTGAGTATCAAGATTGATACCTTGGATATTATGGAAAGGGTAGAGGCAATGGGGCCGGAGTTTGGTGCCCAGGGGGACATTTCTATGACGCAGAAAAAGGATAAGACGTACGTGCTGTATGTATCAAATCACGATGAAGGCAAGAGAGCGCTCTGGCGTACCACCCTCGAACCATTTGAAAGCCCTAAAACTGAAAAAATAGAGGAGAGTGTCTCTTCCTACCAATTAATTTCGGCTGGTGAGTCGAGCTACTTATTGGTGAATGGTACGATCAAAAAAATGACCGTAGAAAGTGGTAAAACCGAAGCGATCGCGATGGATTATACCTTTCGTCGGAATCTGCGCGAGGAATTTGAGCAAATGTTTTATGAGGCTTGGGCTGGTATAGAGGAGAATTTCTACAATGAAACCTTCCACGGGGCCGACTGGCAGGCCGTGCGGGACCGCTATGCGGCTTACTTGCCTTATCTCACTGATCGGTCGGATTTTAGAATGCTGTTCAACGAAATGTTAGGTGAGCTGAATTCTTCTCACCTCGGTTTTTCAACCAACGGCGACGATGAAAAGGTATTTTATAAAAATGCGACCATGGAAACCGGGCTCTTGTTTGAGAACGAGAATCCTTATTCCGTGGCGCGAATTATCAAAAGAAGTGCTTCTGACAAGGCGGATAAGAATATATTGGCGGGCGATGTGTTGACGCATGTCAACGGCGAAGCTGTTGATGTAGCCGAAAATCGTGACTATTACTTTACGCGTCCTTCGCGCGACAAAGAAATTACCCTGACTCTACGGCGGGTAGGAACAGATACCAGCTATGCAGTACGCCTACATCCCGATAATTCCATTGGGAATCAACTATACGATGAATGGCAGGATTGGAATCAGGAATACGTAGACACCAAAAGTGAAAAGCGGATTGCGTACGTACACATGAAGAATATGGGTATGGGTGAGTACGAAAAGTTTGCTAAAGATATGACCCGCGACTGGTACAAAAGAGATGCCTTGATTTTGGATCTCCGTTACAATACGGGCGGAAATGTACATGATCTGGTTCTGCAATTTCTATCGCAGAAAGCGTATTTGAAATGGAAGTACCGTGAAGGTGCCTTGGCTACGCAGCCGAATTTTGGCGTGTCGGATAAGCCGATTGTGCTGCTCATGAACGAGCAATCGCTGTCTGATGCCGAGATGACGGCCGCTGGCTTTAAAGCCTTGAAACTTGGAAAGATAATCGGTACTGAAACCTACCGTTGGATTATTTTTACGTCGGGAAAAGGTCTGGTAGATGGGTCGTTTTATCGGTTACCGGCCTGGGGCTGCTATACACTTGATGGGAAAAATCTGGAAAAAGAAGGGGTTCAGCCGGATATCACCGTTCGGCAGACTTTTGTGGATCGCTTGAATGATCAGGATCCACAGCTAGACAGGGCGATTGAGGAGATATTGAAAGATTTGAAGGATTAAGTAGCTAAAAAGGGCGGCCTCGTAACGAGAGCCGCCCTTTTTAGTACAATAACAGTATCCTCTTTAGAGGGTGTCAAGCATAGCAAGAGCCTGATCGTTAAGCATATCTTTTTTCAGTTTCACAAACCGGGCAATTTGGGTTATTGTCTCCCCTTTACTCCATTGATTGCTGCGGGCTGGACGATTGATCCATTCCTTCACCGCTACTAACCGGTATACATACTTGGTCGTTTCAGCATTGAGACGAAGGGCATAATAACTATCCTTATTCTGCAAGTCCATGTGACGAATGATCCGGTTTGGTCCGGCATTGTAGGCTGCCGCTACCAAAGCCCAATCGCCTAGTTCACGATACAACCACTTCAAATACTTAGCAGCTGCGTGGGTGGACTTGATAAGGTCTTTACGCTCATCCAGAGAGTCACTTACGGCAAGGCCCAGACCCTGTGCGGTAGCTGGCATTAGCTGCCAGTAGCCGGCGGCTCCGCTAGGAGACACGGCATTGGAATTCATTGCACTTTCGACATAGGGCATAAACTTAAAGTCGGCCGGAATACCGTAGCGCTTTAATATTGGCTCAACAATTTTAGCATTTTTCTTAATACGCGATTTGGATCGGGTAAAAGACGGATGATCATAAAACTGAATGGCCTGCTGGTAGCGTTTTGCCACGAGCGATTGTTCGAGAGGGAGTGTATCTCCGCAAAATTGGATATGGAGAATACTGGTGTCAAAATTGATATCTTCAATCACGTCAACCACCACTTCGGGGTTGACCTTATTTGTTGTGCGATTAAAAGAAAATACCCCTAGCGAAAGAATAGATACTACTACTAATAGGATTCGTATCATACATAGTTAGGTTAGTTCTACATTATTTAATATTCTGCAAAGATAACATAATTGAACTTAAAAGCTCCCACAGTTGGCTAAAAAACTGATATACAGTGGGTATAGTATTTAGTAAACGGTCCTAAGTTTAAACATTTCTTTATCTACTTTATTCGTTAAATGCAAATTTTATTATTTCATAATACGCTGTTTATACCAAATAATCCTCGGTTTTATACCTAGAAAGCCGTAGGTTAACCTGAAAAGTGCCTAAATAATGAGAAAAGGTATTTTGGACTAAAAAAAGAAAACCGAATAAATGAGGGAAAATGAGATGGGCTTACACTTTTTCGAATCGTGTAGACCAGATCATTAGTATTAAATGGCGAAAGTATAAGAAAAGAAAGTTTTTATATGGAAATAAAACTATACGTTCACAATGCGTACGGGATTTACAGATTGTAAGCACTAACAATTCCGTAATGATCTTATGATTATACTCATTGTAAAATCAGTAAACTTGATCCGGAAACCGGAAAATACGCTATCCCTAACGAATTGGCTTTAATAAGATGATAGATAAAGGAAGGTAAATAGCCGTTGGCAATTAGCTTTTTATGGGGCTAATTATCAATGATCTATAGAAAATGTCATCAAGCATTAAATGCAAACCAATTCTGCATGAGTATTTAGATCAGTTGATTTACGACTAATTATCCACTGATACCTGGTACTTGGATAAAGTACGAATGTAAGTATTGCGTCAATAAATGCATAGTATAATTTAGTAAACGGTCAGGGCTAATGGGTTGGGTTAGTTGTCACGCTCATGAATGGTGGAGGTGCGATAGCGAAGAAAGCCACCTTCGCGTTTGGAGAATACCGATCTGATTTCGACAACAATAGAAAGCGCAATTTCCTCGGGCGTAATAGCGCCGATATCTAATCCTACGGGTGCGAAAATGCGCTTCATTTGGTGCTCCGAAACGGGTTCTCCTTCCTCAGCCAATTCGTTGAAGATCTTTTCGGACCTTACCCTTGGGCCCAACATGCCAATGTACGGGGCATCACTAGGCAGGAGGGTAGGGAGGTTGCGCTTATCGGTTTTGTAGTCGTGCGACATCAGGATGACCGCGGTATATTGGTCGATGAGACTTAAATCAAAATCTTCGGGTGCAACAACGGCATTGACCAGAGCGGCTACCTCGCGGTGAATCTTCGGCGGATTGGCAATAATCGTAACGCGCCATCCCGCTTCCCTAATTACTTTTGCCAACGGAAAAACGTCATACTGATACCCCATCAGGATAACATGTAATTCGGGTGGAAGAAACTCAGCAAATATATCTAGGTCCCGGCCGTCGCCGAGGGTGAAGGATAGCGCCTTCGACTTATTCTTCCGTATAATCTCTTGTGCTCTACTATCAATTTGTTCGATTAGTTTACCGTCGCCGAATGCGTTTAGACTTTGGCGGTCGGTATACCGAATCATGTGACCGGCGGACAGGTCATTGATTGACCCGTCTAATTCTGTAATGGTCAATAATACATTGGTCTGACGATTTCCGGCTACCACACTCTTTAATACTTCAATGGGGCTATTGGGGTCATTGGGTTCTAAGGGAGCCAACAATACATCAATGACTCCGTTGCAGCCCAGGCCGACGCCGATTTGATGGGCATCATCCTCGGTGGTGTCGTACGTTACGAGGCTTGATTCCGTTTTTGCGATTGCCAATCGGGCTCTTTTTAGGGCGTCTCCTTCGAGACAACCACCACTAATACCACCCACCCACACGCCGTTATCCATGACCAGCATCCGGGCTCCGGTACGCCGGTAGGAAGATCCTTCTACCCGAACAACCGTGGCAAGGGCGGCTCTAATATCCGAGTGATCAATGGTGTCGAATGCTTTGAGAATGGATTTAATTTCTTTCATGGTTACCGGAGGGTTTCGATCAGGAAGAGACTACTCTTTAAAGCGGTATTCTTTGGTTGGTTGATATTGCAAAAATAAAATTATTCCTTTCTTTACTACAAAAACGAGGGCAGTGCTGTAAATGTTTTAGCACTAGGTACCCGCGGAGGTAACTCCGCCTTTGAGGTGTTTAAACCGATGGTTTGGGAATACCTCTGATAGTAGCTCATAGGCCTTACGGCTACGGATTCCGGACTGACAACAAAGTACGACATCGGGGTAAGCCAGAAGTTCGTTGAAATGCTGTGACAATGTTTTGAGGGGCCAGTTGACTCCACCAATATTAAAACGATCAAACTCTTCGGGTTCACGCACATCTACGAGGAATGGGGGAGCAGTCTCTTGAAGTTGTTTTTGTAGCTCATCAAAATCTATCTCAACCAGGTCTTCTGTGGGTAGGGCACAGGTAGTACCGTAGTTATTTTGTAAGGAAGTAATGGCCCGCGACCCTTCGCGGGCGGCGAAGCGGTAGGTGTGAAATGAAGTACCAAGGGCATCATAGACCAATAACTTACCGGACAGGACCGTTCCCAGTTCGGTAATGAGTTTGATGGCCTCCATCGCCTGCAAAGAACCCACTACGCCGGGGAGTATGCCTAGTACACCGATTTCGGCGCAATTGGGTATTTCGCCTTCGTTGGGTTGGGTCGGATAGAGGCACCGATAGGTAGGGCCACCTTGGTAGTTGAATACACTTACCTGCCCCTCAAATTTATAGATAGACCCGAATACTAATGGTTTGTCCAGTAATACGCAGGCGTCATTGACCAGATAACGGGTAGGGAAATTATCTGATCCATCCACTACCAGATCGTAGTCGGCTATAATTTTTAAAGCATTATCTTTATCGATACCATTGGTGTAAACCTGAATATTTACATGGGGATTTTGAGCCCGTAACCGTTCAGCGGCCACTTCGGCTTTGGGTCTTCCTACGTCGGCCATTGTATATAGTACTTGGCGGTGAAGGTTGCTAATTTCAACCCGGTCGAAGTCAATGATACCTAATGTCCCTACTCCGGCCGAAGTAAGATAGTTAAGAATCGGGCAGCCTAGTCCGCCGGCACCGATCACAAGTACCCGGGACTGCTTTAACTTTTGTTGACCCCGTTGGCCCAATTCAGGTAGAGAAAACTGTCGTGCGTAATAATTTTGCTCTGAAACCGAGAACATATTTTGATAGAATTGTTTAGTAGTATATCCTTGATGTATCCTTTTTATTACCAATAAATCTTTAAAAAGAAATATAAATAGGCATTTTTGGAACAATAATCTGGCTCGGTTGGTTTGCCAGTAGATCAAACTAACCGTAAATTTTGCTAATTACCTTACTCTGATTTTAATTCCTCTAAAAAATAAAAATGGTTACCGTTCAAGAAGCAAAATCACTGATCAAGTCTAGTATTAAAGTACTTTCTACCATTGAAAGGGGCATGAGGGAGTCGGTTGGCTATGTTTTGGCCGAGGATGTGCTATCACCATTGGCACTACCTCCCTTTCGGCAGTCCTCGATGGATGGATACGCTATTCACCACGAAGATATAACTGAGGCGGGTACGAAGCTACCCGTCGTGGGCGAATCACAAGCCGGAACTTCCACCCCACTCGTATTGAAACGCGGTACGGCGGTACATATTTTAACCGGAGCACCGGTACCGGATGGAGCCACGGCGGTGGTCATGCGGGAAAAGGCCGTGCGTGATGGAGATACCGTCAGTATTGAATACTACCCGGTAGAAGACGGAAAGGACGTACGGAACCTGGGACAGCAAATTCAGAAAGACGAGGTGGGTATGCCCAAAGATACTTTTCTGACGCCCGGTTCGGTTGGTTTTTTGTGCGGTATGAACGTACAGAAGGTGATAGTCTACCGTAAGCCTTCCGTTGGTATACTGGTTACGGGCGATGAACTCGTACAACCCGGTAACGATTTGGGTTTTGGGCAGGTATACGAGGCCAATTCATCCATGCTCGAAGCCGTGCTGAAAGCCGAGGGAGTAGAGAAGGTTTCGGTAAGGTACGTTCCCGACAACAAAGAAGCTACCTTACAAGCGCTGCGGGAGTTAACACAGGAGTTTGATGTAGTGCTTACTACGGGTGGCGTGTCGGTCGGGGAGTATGACTACGTAGGTACTTCACTAATCGAAATTGGGGTAGAGGAAATATTCTATAAAGTGAGGCAACGACCGGGAAAACCCGTTTTTTTTGGTAAAAAAGGAAATACCATTGTTTTTGGCTTACCCGGAAACCCTGCGGCTACGTTGGTATGCTATTACCAGTACGTACTTCCTGCCCTTCGGATGATGTCGGGCCGGAAAGACTGCTTCCTACCTACGCTACAACTTCCCATTACGCACGCATTTTCGTTTAAAGGCGAGCGCGATGAGTTTTTGAAGGCCATTGCTACCACCCGAGAAGTAACACCTTTGGATGGACAGGAATCTTTTGTCTTGCGGTCATTTGCCATTGCTAATGCCCTTATTTATTTGCCCGTCAGCCAGAATTCTGTGGAACCGGGCGATATGGTAGAGGCACATTTGCTACCATTTTTTTGTTAGAACCATCGAAAACCTAGTAACGTGAACTTATCTATTCTCTATTTTGGCATGATTGCCGAGGCCGTTGAACAAACCACCGAAAACTGGATTTCTGTTGAATCCCTCACCGTAGCAGAGTTACGAAGTCAGTTGTTGGAAAAGTATCCAATCTTGCGTGACAGGAAGTTTCAGATTGCGGTCAATCAACAAATCGTGGAAGACAGCCTGACCGTTCCAGCCCAGGCTGAGATAGCCTTATTGCCCCCGTTCGCAGGAGGATAATAATTAATTTTCACGGGGTCGCCCATGCGATGAGTGATAGAATATGTATTCACTCACTCTATCACTCACTTATTCTATCATTGATTTCAAAAGCAAGCGAATATGTCACATAAACCCAAGAAAGTATTTGTTGAAGGACCCATCAGTCCTCAGTTTATCTCAAACTCCATTGCGAAGCATCAGTCTAAAACTGAGATTGGGGCGCATTCGATATTTCTAGGCCAAATCAGGGCGGATCAAAAAGAGAATGGTGTCGTAACGGGGATCGAGTACTCTGCTTATCCCGAAATGGCGGAGGGCGTCTTTCATCAGATCCGGGAGGCGGCTTTTGAAAAGTACGAGCTCACCTGTATGCATATCTACCATAGCCTAGGCATAGTGCCTACCGGGGAGATAAGTTTGTTCGTTTTTGTTTCTTCACCACACCGAAAGGCTACTTTTGAAGCCCTGGAATTTATCGTGGAAGAGATTAAAGCCAAAGTACCTGTTTTTGGAAAAGAGTTGATTGGTGATTCTGGTGAGTTTGCCTGGAAAGAGAATAAATAACCTCCGGCCGTCGGCTCACGGCTGTCGGCTTTAAATTACTTTTTAAAGAAAAAAGGCCGAAAGCTGATCGCCGACCGCCAATAGCCACTCATGGTTGATATAACGCACAAGACAAATACATTACGGATTGCTACGGCACAGGCTACGGTAGTTGTTAGCAAACCCGAAACCATCCGGGCGATTCAGGAACGTACCGTACCCAAAGGAGATGTTTTTGAGATGGCCAAAGCGGCCGGATTACTCGCGGTGAAGAAAACTGCTGATTTGCTACCTGACTGCCACCCGTTACCCATTGAATACACGGGTGTGTCGTATCGCATCGAAGATCTCAAAGTGGTGATCGAAATGACGGTCAAAACGATATATAAGACTGGAGTGGAAGTTGAAGCCATGCACGGGGCGTCGGTAGTTGCCCTGACGATGTATGACATGCTGAAACCCATCGACAAAAGAGTTGAAATTCATACGATCCGGTTGTTGGAGAAAAAGGGCGGAAAAAGCGATCGGAAGGCTTCCATGCCGGAGTTAAAAACAGCCGTCATTGTGTGTTCGGATAGCATCTCCAAAGGATTAGGAGAGGATAAATCCGGACAACGGATTATCGAAAAACTGCAACCTTTCGCGATCGAAGTAAGTGATTATAGTATTACCCCGGACGAAAAAGAGAGAATTCAGGAAAAGATAAGAAGTCTTGTTTCGCTCAACTACCAGTTGATTATTCTGACGGGCGGTACGGGTCTCTCGCCAAGAGACGTGACACCCGAAGCCGTGGAAGAACTATTGGATCGTCCGATTCCTGGAATTGGTGAAGCAGCCCGTAGTTACGGACAAGAGCGGATTCCGACGGCGTTACTGTCACGGGCCGTTGCCGGACTCATTGATAATACCCTTGTGTTGACGATGCCCGGTAGTACCGGAGGTGTAACCGAATATATGGACGCACTCTTTCCGCACGTATTACATGTTTTTAACGTTATGCAAGGTGCAAAGCATTAGATGTAGTATAATCCTCATTTTTAAGTAGATAAATTTTTTTAAGTAGATAAATTTCTCCTCATGCCCCAGCCAATCGTAGATACATTCGGTCGAGTACATACCTACCTTCGTATATCTCTCACGGATAAATGCAACCTGCGTTGTAATTACTGTATGCCGAAGGAAGATATGCAGTTTATGCCGTCGGCGTGGTTGATGTCGGCTGATGAAATACGTACTTTGGCGGAGGTATTTGTGGAAATGGGCGTGCAGAAAATCCGTTTGACGGGTGGGGAGCCTCTGATTCGCAAAGACGTTGGTGCCATTATTGAGTCACTTGGACAGTTACCTACTTCGCTTACTATCACGACGAATGCTGTTTTCGTGAATCAATACCTGGATACCATGAAAACAGCGGGAATACGTTCGCTGAATATTAGTTTGGATACCTTACAGGAAGAGCTTTTTAAAACCATTACGCGCCGTGATCATTTCAAGAAGACACTGGATAATATTTATTTATTGCTGGCCGAAGGGTTTAGCGTAAAGCTGAATATGGTGGTAATGCGTGACCTGAACGTAGAAGAAGTGAATGATTTTGTGGAGCTAACCCGTGATCAGCCCAATCTACACGTTCGGTTTATTGAATTTATGCCGTTCAACGGTAACCAATGGGATTTCTCCCGCATGGTTTCTTTTAAAGATATGCTGGATACCATCGGTGGTCGCTTTGAGTTTGAAGCTTTGCCGGGGGAGGCACATGACACCGCCCGGTGCTTCCGGGTTCTTGGCGGAAAGGGTACGTTCGGGATTATCAGCACCATCACGAATCACTTCTGCGCAGGTTGCAACCGGATTCGCCTCACGGCCGATGGTAAGTTAAAAAACTGCCTTTTTGACACCGATGAAGTAGATTTACTGGCCGCCTTACGCCGGGGCGAGGACGTTCGTCCTCTCATAACAGCACATTTTCAGGCCAAGCATTTTGCCCACGGTGGGCATAGTGACTTTACTGAAAAGGGAGCCAAGGCCGAATACGAGCAGAATCGTTCCATGATTGCCATCGGCGGATAAACCGTCAATGGAAATCTTACTTCTTTTTGTTCCTTACTTTTCTTTCCTGAACAAATAGCGGGTAATAAAAATCCCGGTTGGGCCACCGGCACCCGGACTCACTACCCCGGGTGTAACGGTGAAAAGCTCCCAGCCATCGGCATTCATCTGTGATATTTTCTCCAGAATCAATTGCTCATTGTTATTGATATTCTGGAAATTGATACCAGCCAGGCTGAAAAAGTTCTTCATATCAATCTCATCTTTCGTGCCTCCTTTTTCATTGATGAGCATTCTGGAACGTCCAGCTCCACCCGGTACCACTGATTCAATGGTAGTGACCTGAGAGTACTCGTAGGAGGGTACTGCGGGAGCCGATTTGAAAGCGAAAAAGCCTCCTGCGATAGCAAGGACGGCGATAAGCGCAAGTAGATTTTTCATATTGAGAAGAACAAGAAGGTGAGAATGGTTATCAGTTTACTTTACTTTGGTTTTTAAAAACGAAACAAGTACTTCCAGACCCTGATCAAACCGGTGGTGGTTATTAATGATGAGGTCAGCTTCGGAGCGCAGCGGTTTGATAAATTTATCGTAGGTAGGAGCCACGTGGTGCTCCCATCGGTAGAGTACGTCGTCGAGATCGTAGCCACGTTCATTATTGTCTCTGATAATGCGTCGCTTGATTTTGATATGTTCTTTGGCGTCCACAAACACTTTTAAGTCGATGAGTTTGGCTATTTCCGGGAAGTGAAAAACGAAAATACCTTCCACTACGATAATAGGCGTTGGGGTAAACGTAAGTACCTTAGGTTCCAACAATGGATTGTTGAAGGTGTATTCTTTTTGGTGCACTACCTTACCCTGACGCAGCTCGGATAAATGCTGCGCAAAAAGTTGGTGGTCGATAGCCTCCGGAAGATCAAAGTTTTCTATTCCATTGAGATCCTTGGGTATTTCGTGAATGGGTCGGTAGTAATTATCCTGCGAAATCCGGCATATTTCCTCATCGCTGAATGAGGAAAGTAAGTTTTTCATGAAATAGGTTTTACCGGAGGCACTTCCCCCTGTGATACCTACAATGAATGGTTTTATAGTTGGCTGATCCATTAATTAGTGCTGTTCCCTGCCCGAGGGTAGGTGAGTTTTGTTAAAATTGGGGGCGAATATCAGTAAAAATACAAAGTCTGCGAAGTAGTTTACAAAAGTAATTGTTTGGGAGGCGGATTACCTATTCTACGATGGCAAGTTTGCCAGCATTACTTTCGGCCCCATCGGGCGCGACCAAAAGAACCAGGTAAATACCCCCCCGGGCGCGTCGTCCCGTGTAATCCAGGAGATTCCAGGAAGCGGTTCCGCCCTGCGAGCGGGTTTCGTACAGCAGCTTTCCAGAAAGGTCGGTGATTTTAATGATAGTACCATCCATCAAACCTTTGAACCCAACTAAACCGCCATAACCGGGTCGTACCGGGTTGGGGAAAATAGTGATAGTACTTAGAGTAGGCTCGGGAGTGGTGGCATCAGATCGATAAGAAACCATTCCCTGAGGTGTGTCACAGTACAAACGTCCCATAGCCTCGTCGTAGTATAAAGCCAGAATCTGATCAGAGGGCAGCGGACTATTGGATGTGTCAAACTGACGGATGAGCTGGGTTCCGTTGGGGTTGAATAGGTATAAACCATTCCGGGTACCTACCCATTTCCGGTTTCCGGGTTCGGTGATTATGGAGGTATTCACTTCATTGCTTAGTAAACGGCGCTGACCAAATATTGGCAGGATGGCGTTGATGCTACCATTTGATAAAACATTTTGTGGTAAAAAATAACCCACGCCTCGGTTGCCCGCAAACCAAACCAGCCCATCCCGATCAATTGAGAGACTTCTAACCAGTGAAGACGGCAGACCTCCGTTGTTGGGCGAAGTTGAAAGGTAGCGTTGTTGTAAGTTGGATGGATTTTTAACCAGAATACCTCCCCCAAGTGAGCTTGGCAAACGGATCCATTGCAAACCATTACGGTCAATTATGATGGAATCCGTACGATTTGTAATCGTTGTATCCGTCGTAGGAGGGCTGTAAGAGCGATAGGCACCCTCATAATTAGTGACAAGACCATTTTTACCATCAGCGATCCAGATAGTATTGGCTGCATCGAGTAGTGCTTGCTTTGGTTGGGTAAGTATAGCATCGCGGAACGCGGTAACCTGATCCTGCGGTGTGAGGACGATGACCCGGCTATCAAGAACTGCCACCAGCCGATCATTCAAAATCCGGAAGGTGTAGCGTTGACTGTTGCTTGGGTACACAATCTGCCAGCTAGTAGTAAGTCTCCGAAAAATGCCTTGTCCTGCTCTTCCGGTGTATAAGTCGCCCCGAAAAGCAGTGATAGCAACAGGCGGGAAAGGTACAGGAACTGGTTGCCAATTGCCGAAAAATTGACGGTTAATTGCCGGGTTCATGGAGGTGCCCAGAATCCCGGAGGAAGTACTGGCGTACAGACTATCGCCGGAAAAGGTAATCTCCGAAACCGCTACTTCGGCTCCTGATGGACCAATATATCGATAGTTTTCG
>JBDNFP010000190.1:0-4367 GCA_041689775.1 Spirosomataceae bacterium | reverse complement strand
TTTTTTTATCATATACAATAGACTTGCGTAACATCAGATACATGTAAATGTTTGCTATTTTTTCTATCCGTACTTCATTCCCATTAGTGCTGCACTATGGAAGCTTGGTATTCAGGGAAATATTCTATTAATCTATCATTCACTCATTCAAAATTCACTCAATCACTCATTTGATTTTATGTCTTCCAAAAAAACCAAAATTGTTGCTACCGTTGGGCCAACCTCAGAAACCAAAGAACAGTTATTGGCGCTCGCCCGGGCGGGTGTCAATGTATTTCGCCTGAACTTTTCCCACGGAACTCACGCTGATCACCTGGAACGCCTCAACCGTATCCGTGAGATCAATAAAGAGTACGATATGAACCTTTGTATACTACAAGACCTTCAAGGCCCCAAAATCCGGATTGGTAATGTGGCAGAAAAAGATGGAGTATTGATCACGGCGGGGAATAGGTTGGTATTGACAAACGTAGAGGTACTAGGTACTGCCGAAATGGTGAGTACTCCCTACGATGGAATGTACAATGACGTACAGGTTGGCGACCGGATTCTGATGGATGACGGAAAGCTGGAAGTGAAAGTGACCGGTATAGAAGGTCAGAACGTCATTACGGAAGTAGTCTATGGCGGACTCCTCAAATCGAAGAAGGGTGTAAATCTGCCCAATACTAAGGTATCAATGCCTTCGGTGACCGATAAAGACTACGAAGATCTGGCTTTCGGATTGGAGCACGATGTAGAGTGGATCGCGCTTTCGTTTGTACGCCGTGCGTCTGACATCCAGGAAGTAAAAGACTATATCAAGTCCAAAGGTAAGGATACACTCGTGGTGGCCAAAATTGAAAAACCTGAGGCAATCGATAATATTGATTCTATTATCGAGGTTACCGATGCCATCATGGTTGCGCGTGGCGACCTCGGGGTGGAGCTTCCCGCCGAGGAAGTGCCGATGATCCAGAAAATGATCGTACAAAAGTGTAATCGCGCTGGCAAGCCCGTAATTGTGGCTACGCAGATGTTAGAGAGCATGATTGAAAGTCCGCGACCAACGCGCGCCGAGGTAAACGACGTGGCCAACTCCGTACTGGATGGTGCTGATGCCGTGATGCTGAGTGCCGAAACCGCTTCGGGTATGTACCCTATATTAGCCGTTGAGAACATGACCCGAACCATAGAGCAGGTAGAAAAGAGTGGAGAAATCTACTTTAAGTACCACGCTTTTGTGAACGAAAATCCTGGTATGGACAAGATGAACGATAACGTAGTAATGAGTGCCTGCCGTCTGGCCCGCGACACGCAAGCCAAAGCTATTATCGGTATTACCCGTTCGGGCTACACGGCCCACCGGCTTTCCCATCACCGGCCAAAGGCCAATCTGCTGGTTTTTACGTCCAACCGTCGCCTCATGAATACCCTGGGACTGTATTGGGGTACGAAGGCATTTTATTATCAAGGTGACGAAACATCTTCTACCGATTCCTTGATTGAAGATATCAAAGAGTTCCTCATAAAACGGGGTGAATTGGAGTCAGGTGATGTGTTTATCAATACACTCAGCATGCCCATTTCGCGTCATCGTAAAACCAACGCCTTGAAACTTAGCGTGGTAGAATAAATAAAAAGTTTTTTACCCGGAAGCCGCTCTACAAATTGTAGAGCGGCTTTTTTGGTTTTTTTCTCACAAAACTAAAAGTTTAGTTTTGAAACTAAATAGATAGTCGTATATTTGGTATATCATTTTAATACCTAAATAAGACTAACCTCCCGATATACAAATGGAAATTCGTTCACTAACCCGCGCCGAAGAAGAGGTAATGCTCATTTTGTGGCAAATGGATAAAGGTTTTGTCAAGGATGTCTTGGCCGACATGCCCGAACCAAAACCCGCCTACAACACGGTATCTACCATTATTCGGATCCTGGAAAAGAAAGGCTTTGTGGGCTATACCGCTTACGGAAAAACCCACGAGTACTACCCACTCATCAGTCAGGCCGAATACAAACGCTACGAAATGAAACAGTTGATGGAAAACTACTTCGATAACTCGCTGCCGCAACTGGTTTCTTTCTTCGTAAAAGATCAATCGCTGAACACAAAGGATTTAGACGAAATCATTAAAATAATGAATAAGGAGAAGGAGTGAGCAAGGATTTAATTACTCATTCATTCAATCGATCATTCAATCACTCAAAATTGAATTCCCCATGGAACTTTTCATTTACATCGCCAAAGTAAGCGCGTTCTGGATTGCCCTCTACGCCTGTTATTGGTTTATACTGCGGCAGCATACTTTCTTTCGCTGGAACCGTTTTTTTCTTATAGGCTCGCTCTTGCTTTCGTTTGTATTACCCCTCGTAACCTATCCCGAAGCGGCTCCTGAGTTACCCGTGTATGAGGTATCGGCGGTGTCGTACGTGGTAGTGGCGGCACAATCTCCTTCACTACTAACCTGGGTTAATCTGGTGTGGGCACTTTACGCGGCCGGAGTACTCTTTATGAGCTTACGGCTGTTTGTACACTTCCGCCGGCTCGGATCCTTTATCCGAAAAGGAGAGCGCATTGTGCTGGATGAATGTACCCTGGTGTTGATGGACGACGACCGCGTGGGTTCGTTTTCGTTTCTAAACTGGGTAGTTATCAGCCGTACCGATTACGAGCAACATTTTGACACTATCCTCAACCACGAGATGGTGCACGTGGAGCAACGTCACTCGCTTGATATCCTGCTGGTGGAAGTACTGCACGTACTATTGTGGTTTAACCCGATCCTAATTTTCTACAAGCAATCTTTCCAACAGGTACACGAGTACCTAGCCGATAGGCAGGCAGCAATAAAGGGCCTCACGCCCAGCCGCGACACCTACGCCGAATTTCTGGTAGCTTATGCCCTGGGGGCACCGGTAGCCGCATTAACCAACCATTTTTTTAATACTTCACTCCTCAAATCCCGAATAACCATGCTTTACAAAAATAAAAACTCCAACTGGTCGCTGAGCAAGTATGCCGCCGTGGCTCTGTTCATCAGTATGATATCATTGGTTGTTGCTTCCTGCGAGCGGGAAGTGGTACCCACCGCTACCAATAACAGCGACAAAAACGTAACCGGAAAAATCAACGTAGAAGGTATCGTAAAGGGCCCCGATGGGAAACCTTTGCAAGGTGCGTTAATAACGGATGCCAGCCAGAAGTTGGGTACCAACACGGATGCCGAAGGTAAATTTAAAATAAAAGTACCAGTCGGGACAGATCTGAAAGTGGCGTATCCGGGTATTGGCGAAGTGGATTTAATGGTAAGTCCTAAATTCAAAAACGTAACTTATGATATAGCCATGGTACCCGGAGGAATTAAGTCTGGCGTGGTGGCTACTGTACCTATGGCTGACGGAGCAGCAGTGAAGGTAACGATGCGGTCGCCAACTATTAATGGAGAAACTGTATATATGGTTGTGGAGAAAAGTCCAGAATTTCCGGGTGGAATCGAGGCTATGTTTAAGTACCTAGGTGAAAACATAAAGTATCCCGCAGCAGCTACCCGAGCCAATGTGCAAGGTGAAGTATTCGCAAGTTTCGTAGTCTCTACGCAGGGAGAAATCAAGGACATTCAAATCTTAAAAGGAATAGGTTTTGGGGCGGATGAGGAATCTATTCGCGTAGTATCTGCCATGCCCCGCTGGACACCCGGTATGCAGGATGGTAAACCTGTGAATGTGCGGTACAACGTTCCTATCGCCTTTCAATTAGATGCAGATGGTTCACCCAAAGTAAGCTATACTGTTTCAGAATCGGATGCTCCAATGATAGGTGCCCCTAAGGGCAGACCGCTGGTAGTGGTGGATGGTATTGAAAAGGGTAAGGAGTTTTCTCTCAATGATATGGACCCAAAGACAATTGATAAAGTTAGTGTTTTGAAAGGTAAAAAAGCTACTGACAAGTACGGAGATAAAGGCGCTAATGGTGTAGTGGAGATCACGACGAAGAAGCAGTAGCATTAAATCTAGGTTTCAAACCGTACTACGGGTAGCAAAAAAACTAAAATTTTGAACTAGTACACCATCCCAAACAAAAACTCATGAAAAAGATAGTAGCAAGTTTTGCGGTAGCATTAATACCCGTAGCCAACGCCTGCACGAACGAAGGTGAAAAGGCCGAAACCATGCAGGCGGAGGCCAGCCAATCGGCGCGGATGGCTGAAAGTAACAGCGATGAGAACGTATACACCGTAGTAGAAAATTCGCCCGAGTTTGCAGGCGGTATAACCGCCCTGTATACTTTTCTGGGTAAAAATATTGGTAATGGATTATATGGGTTGATTTCGCTATATTGGTGTCATGCTACATACTCATCCGATCCTGTGCCCCCATTGCGA
>JBDNFP010000189.1:0-2646 GCA_041689775.1 Spirosomataceae bacterium | reverse complement strand
CGGAAATTGACCATCTTATTTTTTAATCATTCCTAAGTGGATACAGGTTGTTTGTAATCAGACATAAATTAATGCACAACAGTAAGCCCACTCAAATAAGAATACCCAGTAACAACCCACCAAGAATGATGAGGTAGGAGGGGAGTTTCGTAAAATTGAGCAGTAGAATTGTGGCTATTACTGTGACGAGGGGTGTCCAGCTAACGGCCATGGGAACAAATATAGTAGCGGCGGCGGCCAATGTAAGCCCAACGCTGGTAGCATGCACTCCTTGTAAGGAGGCGCGGATACCCCGGTATTTTTTGAGTTGATCCCAAAACCGATACACAAAGAATATCAAAAATGTACCCGGTAGAAATACCCCTACCGTCGCTACTAGTCCTCCGGTGATCTGCCCGATGATACCATGGCTTTGCATGGACATGGCACCTACGTACGTAGAAATGGAGAACACTGGTCCCGGTACTACCTGAGTAAGGGCCATTCCGGTTAGAAATTCCTCCTGGGTTAGGTAATGCTTAAATTCTACAAACTCATTAAAAAGCATGGGGATGAGTACTTGTCCACCCCCAAAAACCAAGCTACCATTTCGGTAAAAGTTCTCGAACAAACGGACCGGTAATGATTGGGTTACAGCTCCCAATACCGCCGCGGCAATGAATACACCCAGCCATAAGAAAAAGTTAGCCCACTCTATTTCCAACTTCGACTTTTTCATTTTGGGCTGTTGCTGGAAATTAAGCGACGCAATGATGCCGCCAAGGACAATCACAACGGGAGTCATGTAGGGAGAGGGGTAAAGGTAAGTAACCAACGCCGAGATAATGAGGAGTGACCACCCTTGAAAATCCCGTACTACCTTCCGGGCGATTTTTACCCCTCCGTGGATCAGAAAAGCAACGGCCATGGGGCCAACGAAACGGGCAAAATCAAGAGAAATGTTTCTTTTTTCGAGCAGATAGATGGCAATGGCCGCGCAGGTCATCAGAATCATAGCGGGTAGTGACCATACCAATACAGTAAGGTAGGCGAGAGTAGGTCCACCGATTTTAAATCCCAACGCCGTTATCGTCTGCGTTGAAGTGGGACCCGGCAGGATCTGGCAAAGAGCTTGTAATTCAAGTAGTTCTTCTTCGGAGAGGTAGCGTCGCTTCACAACCAGAAGTTCGATCATCATGATCAGGTGTACCTGTGGCCCACCAAAAGCGGTGCAGGCCAGAATAAGTACATCCTTCAAAAAAATGAAGTATCGAATACGACGCATAGGGGGATAGGTAGCCGATAAAAATTTTATCGAATATAGAAAAAAGAAGCGGGAGGCCCGAAAAAAGTTCTGTGACCAGGGTCAGACCTCCCCTAATCTTATTTTTTTAATCCGAGCTCGCGTAGTCGCTCGTCTAGAAAATCACCCGCGGTCATGTTTACGTACATCTTCGGGTGCTCAGCATCAATACAGTTTTCCAGTGAGGTTAAATCCATGTCGCCTCTTGGGTGCATAAAGAACGGAATGGAGTAACGGGAAGTACTCATTTTCTCACGCGGTGGATTCACTACCTGATGGATCGTAGATTTTAATTTGTGATTGGTGAGCCTGTCAAGCATATCACCCACATTGACCACGATTTGATCCGGCAGGGCCGTGATAGCAATCCACTTTCCGTCGCGACGGAGTACTTCAAGACCGTCGGCGCTGGCTCCCATCAAAAGCGTAATCAGGTTGATATCACCGTGGGCAGCGGCCCGTACCGCCCCCTCGGGTAAAGCGTCCGGATTGGTAATGGGAAAGTAGTGCAGGGCTCGCAAAATACTATCCCCGTTTTGTACTTTATCCTCAAAGTAATCCTCGGGTAGGTTAAGATACAAAGCCAAGGCTTTAAGCAGCGTTTTACCGGTGCTTTCAAAAGTTTTATACACCAACGTGGTGTATTCCTTGAACTTCGTCATGTTTTCCGGGAAGATATTGCCCGGCATCTCGCCTTCCGGTTCGGGTTGTCCTACGTGGTAAAATTCTTTCAGGTCGGCTACTTTCGAACCTTTGGCAGTTTCCTTTCCTTTTCCGATGTATCCCCGTTGTCCGTGAAGTTCTTCAAATTCATACTTCTGTTTTTGCTCGGCTGGCAGGCTAAAAAACTGCTGTACCTGTCCGTACAACGAAGTACGCATTTCTTCGGTTAAACCATGGTTTTTGATTGCCACAAAACCAATGGTGTTGAATGCCGCACCCAAGTCGGCCACAAACTGCGCCTTTGTGGCCGAGTCATCTGATGTGAAATCAGACAAATCTAGTGAAGGCACTTTATTTAATAATTCAGTTTCCATAGTCATGATTTTTTGCAAAGTACTAGACAAACGATTGCTTATGCAACTATTGTACGCTGGAAAACTTCTCGTGCTGCCAAAGGGTTCCTGTTTTATTCGGTCCAGTGACAAGGATCAGTTTTGAAGGACTGTGCGCTAAAAAAAGCCAGTACTAAATTTTAATTGCCGTCGCTCGTCCAGGCCCTTTGGTACTACATCAACACTTTTGCGAACTCCCGAACATACGGTTCCCCTATCCTTCAAATTCAATAAAATGATAACTCTGGTAGCTTGCTCTTTTAAGGATATCTTTTAGGACTTTCGCAAATCATGCGAATTTAATAGTTG
>JBDNFP010000188.1:0-4922 GCA_041689775.1 Spirosomataceae bacterium | reverse complement strand
TACAGATTATGTAAATAAAGATACTCTTTTCTATGCTGCCAACCGATGTTTGGCTCAATTTGGAGTCGGTTGGAAGATAAGATTCTCGAATTTTAACATACAATTAATTTATAGCTGGTACTTACTTTTAAATAATATCAAGATAGAGCCTGATGATTTTTTAAATAGCCCCCAATTCCTCAACATCGCCAGAATGGAGGCTATTCACATTTGAAAATGGCGAACATATTGCAGTCAAAGATTGTATTTATTTTTAGCCACCAGTTGCAAACTGGCGGCAGCAAGAGAGTCGAGAAATCAGACGCATAGCTTGGGTGCCCTCGTGTTGTCGGTGTTGGCGATCATGATTATATATGTGTTAATGGGATTATATATGTGTTGATGGGGTTGGTATATGGTATTTACAAGTCGCAGACTTTTTGCATGTTTAGCTGGCAGCGGCCGACACTCGGTTGCAAACTGGCGGCAGCGGGAGGAGCAACCTACACCCACCGATAGATAAGGATATACTACATTTATTAAAATTTTTTATGAAAATAAGTTCATGAAAATCAAGTACTTGAACTTCACAGCGCATCATATTCCGAAAGCACAGCTTCCTAATATGCCATTTTGAAGCTAACTTCGTTCAGACTAGTTCATGAAAATATATCCGATATCTGCTACGTACTATGCGAACGATTCTCCTGCTTACCCTTACCCTTTGCTCGTTTTTGCCGGATGTGCTGGGACAAGCTACCTTTTATTTCTCCGAAGGGCTAGCCGCCGGACCTTTTCATCAGTATGGGCGTGAGGCCATCTATAAAGATGAATTGGCCCACGCGCTGAACGCTACTACGCTGATCGCTCCAAAAGAAGGCGCTACCTTTTTAACGGTTGACAAAAAGAATAGTACCTGGAAAGCTCTGACAGCCGACAGCCTGCACCGCTTTCAGAGCCGGGATATGGGCAATGGGTACCTGTATTTGACCTACACGGCTAAAAAAGAACAAACGGCTCTGCTGAACGTGACGGGCAACGACATGGTGTACGTCAATGGTGCACCGCACGGCGGCGACATATACCGCTACGGCTGGATGGATATTCCGGTTGTGCTCAAAAAAGGAAAGAATGAATTCTACGTCCGCATTGGCCGCTTTGGTTCGTACGGGGGCATCGTGGCGAAGCTGGATTTTCCCGAAAAACCGGTGTGCCTCAATACCGCCGACCTAACGATGCCGCACGTAGTACCTACCCTCAAAAACGATTCGCTGTGGGTAGGCCTGGTGGTAGTCAATACGTCATCGAAACCGCTCAGGGGCTTGATCCTTTCTTCGGACGTAGCCGGAGCGAAGATGACCGTCAAGGTACCTGACATTCCTGCCCTCAGTACGCGGAAAGTGGGGGTGCTTTTGGACGGCAGCAACGCCATGACTACGGGCAAGCAACTAGTAAATATCCCGCTACTACAAGCCGAAAAAACCCTAGACACAAAATCCGTAGAATTGGAAACGATTGCGACGGGCAAGCAGTACAGCCGGACCTTCGTCAGCGACATTGACGGTACCGTACAGTACTATGCCGTCTCCCCGCAGCTTGATCCCAAGCCTGGTGTAGCCCCCGCGTTGTTTTTCTCGGTGCACGGCGCCGAGGTACAGGCCATTAATCAGGCGCGGGCCTACAAACCCAAAGACTGGGGTGTGCTGGTAGCGCCCACCAACCGCCGCCCGCGTGGCTTCAATTGGGAGGACTGGGGCCGCCTCGATGCGCTGGAAGTACTGGCCATTGCCAAGAAGAACTATTCCCCTAATCCGGAAAAGGTCTTCCTCACGGGCCACTCGATGGGGGGCCATGGTACCTGGTTTCTGGGCGCGACCTACCCCGGCAACTGGGCAGCTATCGCGCCCTGCGCTGGATACCCTACCTTGTCGTCCTACGGCTCGCACGACGGCATGATCCCCGATAGCGCGTCGTCGCCGATGGAGGCCATGCTGCTCCGGGCCAGTAACCCCAGCAATGTGCTGGCGCTGGCGCGAAATTATAAACCGCTGGGCGTGTACATTAACCACGGCGATGCTGACCGGACGGTTTCGGTAGAGTATGCCCGGCAAATGAAGAAAGTGTTGTCGGAATTTCATCCCGATTTCAGCTACTACGAATATCCCGGCGGTAGCCACTGGTACGGCGATATCAGCGTCGACTGGCCCCCTATTTTTGATTTTTTTAGCTGGCATACCCTCGCCAAAAATACTGCTCCGGCGGCTGATCGACTTGACTTTACGACTGCCAATCCCGGTGTTTCGGGTCGGATGAAGTGGGCGACCATTCACCAACAGCAGGAACCGCTGCATTTCAGTCGGATGATTTTGGATCGGGATCAGGGTAAAAACCGTATCGCGGGTACCACCCAGAACATTGCCACGCTGTCGCTGGATTTAGGCGCTTTTGCGCCAGGAACGGCCATCAAGATTCAGTTGGATAGTCTGGCTGAGGTAGGCTATACCGTGAAAAGTCAGAATGAAACGATTTTTTTGGAAAAAGAGGGTACTTGGAAGGTCGCGAGCGAACCCAATGCGCGCGAAAAAAACACCCGCCGATCGGGTACTTTCAAGGAGCCTTTTAATAATTGCATGGTATTTGTGTACGCCACCGGCGGCACTGCCGCCGAAAAAGCCTGGGCCCTCGACAAAGCAAAGTTTGACACAGAATCGTGGTACTACCGGGGCAACGGGGCCGTAGATCTGATCGCCGATACGGAGTTCGATCCGCAACTGTACCCCGACCGGGGCGTGGTGCTATACGGCAACGCCAGTACCAATGCCGCCTGGTCGAAGCTACTCGCGGACTGCCCCATTCAGGTAACCCAGGGTACTATCAAGGCAGGTACCCGTACCTTCTCCGGCGACGATCTGGCCGCCTACTTCGTATGGCCACGCCGCGATAGTGAGGTAGCTTCGGTGGCGGTCGTCACCGGCACTGGTCTGACGGGAATGCGTGCCACCAATGCCAATCAGTATTTCAGCGGGGGTAGCGGTTTTCCTGATTTTATGATTTTTTCCAACGCTATGCTTCAAAAAGGCGTAGAGGGGGTGAAGATGGCGGGATTCTACACGAATGACTGGTCTTTGCAGGCTAGTGATATGGTGATGAGTCAGTAGCACCACTTAAAAACTGGGCAAACAAACCGATCATTTTTAGTATTTTCCTATTTTTTTCGCTGCCGCCAGATGGTGGTTTACGCGGAAAAACTGCTGGATATTGATTTGAAGTTATTACAGTCAAAGACTGTATTTATTTCTAGCCACCAGTTGCAAACTGGCGGCAGCGAAGAAATTAGTACCAGGTAATGAAAGTTCATAGGTTGATTGGTTGTCAAAGATAGATACTCCTCCTGTGAATTTGTACAGAGTATCTAGTTGCTAAACCTATTTGTGTGATGAATTCTCTTTGCTGCTTTGGGTCAATCTTCCTGTTTCGTCGTTGCGTATAGTTTTCCCAACACTGCCATAGCCTGAACTTCCTGTTGCAACCTAATACTTGAGCTATGAGGATACGTACATCTTCAATTTTTATAGTGGAGGCAGTGCTGTACTACCTCTAATACGTTGATATTCAATAATAATGAGACAATTTTCTTTTAGTACTAAAACCTGTGGCTACCCAACGAGATACCTTTTTAACTGAAAAAATAGTCAATTCAGAATGTTGTTTAGGTAGTGAAAGTAGAGTCGGTAATACTTACATTTGGGTGACGGCTTTCAACTCCGCCGAACCGAATAGCACTGAAAAACGCTTGCACCAAATTAGGACAAACATACGCTGGTCGACCTTGGAGTTGTCCGGTAGGGTCAGGTAAAAATTGCCGGTATTTTTTAACTCGGTCAGTTCGATGAAGTTCTTGGCGCCGGTATCTGCGGAGAGATAAATGCGTAGGTCGGGGCCTTCGTCTGATTTAAAGGTTTCAAAGACCAGAGTGTGGGTGGTGCCTTTTTTGTAGAGTTTGGCTGTGCCGGAAGTAGGGTGACCGCCATCTTTGAAAGTACCCTGTGATACGAGGGTTTGGGTTGATGGATCGAATGGAACGCCACTGCCGGTCGAGTTCCCCGTGGTACTACCGGGAGTAATGTTCACATTATTGACTGGGGTTAATTCTTGGTTCTTACAGGAATAAACAGAGAAGATTGCGAAAATCAGGAGTAATTTTACAGTCAACTTTTTCATAATCAGCTAGATTTCGATTTTAATGTATTATACTTTAATGTATTATACGTAGCTGATCTTGATTTAGTTGCGTGGGTTAAACCTGTTATGTTAATTGTTGTTAATAATGGATGTCAAATCCCCGCTAATCCTTACCGGGCCGTGGCCTGTTCGTGTAGCAAATGCTAGGGTCCTAAATAAAAATCAGAACGAGGGTAGTAAGTCAGGCATTATTTTTCACTTTCAAAACAAGGCATTACATCTTTTTCAAAATAGGGTTCCTGGTTCACCCAAAACATGTAGTCAACTCGCAGAAAATTTTTCGAAAACCCGTGAAGTATTGGAATTAAATTAGCTGGTAGTTTCCTCTTCCCGCTACCGCCAGATTGCATCTGGTGGTTTACTACTAATACAAGTTTTTAACTTGACGGTAACGCGACGAAGCCCAACGCAACCAGGCATCCTTAATCGTTACAAATACCCCGCTGCCCCTTGCCGGGTCGCACAAGTTTGGCAATCGGGGGTTGAATCACCTTGCGTTTAAACCGAGGCGCGGGAGTTAATCATTTCCAGCCTGTTTCATCCTTTGATCAAAAGTCAGCCAGGTTGAACGCATCTAAAAATACAATTCGTCGGGTAGGGCACTTGTTAAAATACAATAACCCCCGCTTTTTGCCAGCGAAACATCTTGTCACCTCACAAATAAGTATTGGTTTCGTGAATCTGGTGCACTCAAATCTGAT
>JBDNFP010000187.1:0-3554 GCA_041689775.1 Spirosomataceae bacterium | reverse complement strand
CCTTGCGCACGGTCTTGGGGTCAACGCCAAAGGCCTCGCTAACGACCCGCACACCGCTGCTTCCCAGCGACTTGGCTTTCAAGCCGAGGAAAACCCGCTGCTGGCGCTCGTTCAGTTGACTGTAATATCTGATTTCGTCTTCGCTGATCAATGTAAGTTACTCGTGAGGTGAAAAGCAATTTTACCAAGTTATTTTTTAATCGTTACTAAATGGTGAAAAATGCATTTTCTGTAAAAAAAATGTAATAGAATTTTACAAGTGTAGAGGGGTACACCTACGGCATATTGAACAGTTGTAGGGTCAAAAACTTATCAAGCGGCATAAAAAGCTGAGCCATGGGGGGTAAAAGGCGAAAAAAGAAAGATTTGGAAGGCCTCTTTTTTAGGCAGAAAGAAAATAATTTGTAACTAATAAATCATTTTCTTGTTCTTTAGGATGTATCCATACTATACACATCAGATTAGTGAAATTGAAAAGATAAAACCCTTTGGGAATAGGCTGATGGCCAGAGAGAAATGTTTTTATAGATACGTACCCACAAGTAGATGTTGCGCTTCCGCACTGTCGACCCAGTCCGAAGCTAAAAATTAGCCTGACGGCTATGGTGATAACTCCAACGATGGCTTAATCACTACCTCCCCACTACGCCCAAGGCAAACAGCACATTGCATTTGAAGCACCCGCCGGGCACTACGATGCCCTGCTCCGTGCGATTCAAGAAAGAGAGATAAACGTGTACCACCATGAAACCTGGACACGGGGTACGCGCTCGTTTTATTTCGACGATCCCGACGGCCACGTACTGGAAGTAGTAGAGCACGGGATGTGGGCCCCCTCCTGAGTAGGTAGCTTAAATACTTGAAAACTCCTTTACTGCCTCAATAAAGCACCGTACATTGTCGGGTGGTGTGTCAGGGTATACTCCGTGGCCTAAGTTGGCAATGTAACGCTGCGTACCAAAGTCATTTACCATTTTCTTTACCTCAGTCCGAATCTGATCGAACGTCCCGTACAAGGCACAGGGGTCCAGATTTCCCTGTAAGGTTTTGTTTGGAACCAAGGCTCGTGATTCCTGAATATCCATATTCCAGTCGAGTCCTACCACCGAGCAATTCAATTCCCCAATTTCCTGACGGGCAAAGTAGGCACCTTTGGCAAACACCGTCACGGGTACTTCGTTGATGGCGTCACAAATCTGCTTGATGTAGGGTAACGAAAACTCGCGGTACTGCTCCGGTGAAAGTATGCCCGCCCAAGAGTCAAATAACTGCAACAGATCGGCACCCGCTACCACCTGCGCTTTGAGGTAGGCAATGGTACTATCCGTGATTTTCTGCAACAACGTATGAGCAAAAACCGGATCGGTATAGAGTAATTTCTTGGCTACCGAAAAGGTTTTGGATCCTTTGCCCTCGGTCATGTAACAGAAAATGGTAAAAGGCGCACCCGCAAAACCGATCAGCGGCACGCGGCCGTTGAGTTCTTTTTTTACAATCTTCAAGGCATCCAACACATAGCCTAAGTCTCCCTCCGGATCAGCAATGCGTAGGCTATCCAGATCTTTGCTCGTCCGGACGGTACGCGGAAACACCGGCCCGCGCTGCTCCACCATTTCGTAGGGCAGGCCCATTCCCTCAGGTACTACCAGAATATCAGAAAAGATAATGGCGGCATCTACCCCCAGAATATCGACGGGCTGAATGGTCACCTCGGCAGCAAGTTCGGGCGTAGTAGCCAATTTGATAAAGCTTCCGGCCTGCTCACGCACGGCGCGGTATTCGGCTAAAATGCGGCCCGCCTGCCGCATGGTCCAGACGGGGGTACGCTCCACGCGTTCGCCGCGGGCGGCTCGTAGTAGTAAGTCGTTCTGTAAGTTCATGCTGCAAAGGTAATGAAGAAGGGTAAATTATTTCTTACCGAAGAAGAAACTCCGCTCGCCCCGATTTGTAATCGGGGCGCTGTCTTCTCGCGTTTTCAATGCGGATACCCAAGTATGCGGATCGCATTATTAGCCGGTTTAGATCTTCATTTTTGACCAAGGTACTCAACTACTCATAAATTCGTACCTGAGCGCGGAACATGGGGCGGGGGTTGTTTCTGCTCCTGTAGGGATAGGATTCCCACTGACCTCCATTATATCGTATTTTTTCGTAACCTGGTTCAAATTCGTTTGTGGAACCTGCACATTGACCAAATTCATTCGTAACGCGACCGTCATCCCATTTCTTTGTGACGTAGTATTTTTTATTTGGAACTACAATCCACTCCATAGACACAAAAAAACCATCTACTGGTATTGGGATGTTATATTTGTTTAGGTCTGTGTCTCGCCATGCGTTACGTTTATTACTGTGAATCACCATATTTTCCATTAGCAAATCATTTCCCGGTATACCATTTTTATTTTTGTAGATTCTAACTCTAAATGGAGTTTTTGCTTTACCCAAATCACCAATATAATACCCTACCTTGGTAATGTATCCTTGGTAATTTTTGGCATTCGGAATAAACAACGCTACCTCCTGTATACTTTCTTCTCCACGAGGACAAATATTTGAAACAGATGCGTTTTGTTTTGACCCCAGCCATATGTCTGTTATTTGAACGTTATTTCTAATTCTAACTTCGTCCAATTGCACAGGGCGTATTTTCATGTACACCTTCATATTATCATATAGATCGCTGTAAGGAATCCGTATCTCATCAAATCCTATGCTACTTATTAACAAGGTATCCTGTTCTCTCTCTTTTGAATAATTTATTACGAATGTACCATCCTCGCCGGCGTTTACCCCCCAGCCGCGTTTCTGATTTGTCAGAGTAGAGTAGGGTATGGGTGTGCTGTCGGGGAGCGCTAGTACTTGCCCGGTAATGATTTGGGCACGTACGCCCACAGTAAAAACGCATACTATCATTATCATAATAGTATGCGTTAATAAGCAATAACTCCTCACGTTATTAAATGAATTCAACTAATTATTAACAGTTCTGTAGTCTGTAAATAGTATTAAAGCGTATTCCAAATACGAAAGTCTTTTCTTCTATTCGTTCTTGGCAGTTCCCGTCCCATTCAAACCTAGCTACCGTTCGTTCTTCAACGCGGAAGAGAAAGTTTCCAGCAAAAGTAGAATGAGCAATACCCACTATTAAAAAAGCAGTAAGGTACATCGTTAGAACTTTGCGGCGGGCAAAGAGGTATCCCTTAGACAGTTTTGGCGCTTTTTTCATGACCGTTAGTTTGGTTTGAATGATAAAACGACCTAAAAGAAAGAAAGAATCAAAATCCAAATGGAATTTGATTCTTTAAATGCTTCCGCTCGACCCAATTTGTAATCAGGATGCTGTCTCCTCACGTTTTCAACGCGAATACCCTTCTCGGATTGCGTTGAAAACGCGAATCAGATACAATACCCTTACGTTTCGCTGATTTTAGAATTGGATTTTAAGAATTGTGGTAACTCCTCATAAATGCTTGGTTTTATGCCCAACAATTCTAATAAATATATTTGCGATTTAGACAATTTAGAGACTTCAATATGTTTTTTATTGTCAT
>JBDNFP010000186.1:0-6991 GCA_041689775.1 Spirosomataceae bacterium | reverse complement strand
CCCCGTGGCCTGCCCGGGGGACTGCTGCACGGCCATAAACTGGGCGTTTTGGGCTGGAACCAATTCATTAAGGTACACCCCCCAATAGAGGTTAGGGCGAGCGGGTCGCCGTTTCGGTCGGTTGCTCGGATCGTTTGCTGGATTAACGTACCTGCTTCCACACATAGATCTGGGATGGAGTCGAGCTTAGGCCGGTTGTTGGGTGAGTCAATGACGATAATCTGCATTTCGCGCACAATCTCACCGATCTTAGCGCCGTTTCGCCATTTTTCTACCACAAATGCCACACCATAAAAACCCGGAATGGTCGGCGCATCCTAGATCAAATTGCCATTAATGGCGTTGATGCTGAATGTGGAAGGAAACGTACCATCTTCCTTAGGCCCCACGGGTTGTACCTGATTCGGGTCTACATACTGTACATCACGACCAAGCCCGGGTGTACTGCTACGCTGAGGTGTCACAATCTGGTAGGACAGGCTATCACCGTCGGCATCAAAAGCACCCGGGTTGTGGATATAGCGTTCTCCCACGGAAGCCAGGTCAATTGGCGGATTGAGCAGTACCGGAGTTCGGTTTAGTCCCAAATTGGCATTAATAACCAAGGTAGACCGTAAGAAAAAATCAATGGAAAAGGTAGGAGGAGGACCGATATTCAGTATCTCGTTGTTACGGAATTGCAAGGCTGTAGATACGGTGAAGGTCCCTGGTGACGGAAAAGTGTAGAGAAGGGTATACTCATTTCGGCTAGTGTTGTTGCCACTATTGGTAATGGGTTGCTTGCGCTGTACATTGATGGGTCCCACACCACCGATGTAAAAAAGGGCAATATCCGCGGCATCCGCAGCAGGGCGGCCGTTTTCCAGATCGTAATAGGCCGTAAGAGTTACTTCGTACATCAGAGAAGTAGTTGAAACCCGTCGGGCAATAATCTCACCGGCCCTGAGGTGGCTAGCCCATGTGGAGTGGGTAAGAAAAGTAATAAAAATCAGAAGCACTGCAGTCCTTACTATCTGGTATATTTGATACATATAGATTCAAGACGTTTGTCGTCAAGCAGTTCGCTCAATTAAAACGACAAATGCGTCAAAAACTATATGTATCTATATTTCCCGAATACTCATTTAACCCTTCTTACAACTCCTACTCGCCGTGTACCAAGTCATCCACCTTCGTCGGATTGGGATTGACGGTATCAGACTCCACGAGTCCGTCGCGGAGCCGGATAATGCGATGGGCGTACTGCGCGATATCTTCTTCGTGGGTAACCATCACGATGGTGTTTCCTTTACGGTGTAGTTGATCAAACAGGTCCATGATTTCGTACGAAGTCTTTGAATCTAGGTTTCCGGTTGGTTCATCCGCCAGCAAAATACTGGGGTCGTTAACCAATGCCCGGGCTATGGCTACCCGTTGACGCTGTCCGCCGGAGAGTTCATTGGGTTTGTGCTTACCACGATCGGCCAAACCTACATTTTTCAGGGCCATTTGGGCTTTCTCGGTCCGGTTGGCTTTATTTAATCCGGAATAGATGAGAGGTAAGGCTACGTTCTCAAGCGATGACATCCGGGGTAACAGGTTAAAAGTCTGAAATACGAAGCCTATTTCTTTGTTACGAATTTCGGCTAGTTCGCTTTCACTCATATCGCTCACATCCTTTCCGTTCAATACATAACGGCCATTGGTGGGAGTATCGAGGCAACCAATGATGTTCATCAGGGTAGATTTACCCGAACCGGACGGACCCATAAACGCTACGTACTCGCCTCTATTAACATTAATCGTGACAGACTTCAACGCTTCGATCACTTCACTTCCCATGATGTAACGCTTTGATATATCCGTAGTTTCAATGATTTTCATGAGCTGAGTGGCACTGCCACAGTTTATTAGTTAATGTTTGATAAGATACTTTTTGGAATCGGATGATTTTTTTGATTTACCAACCTACATACTTCGGTGGAGTAATGAAATTGAGCCGTAAATAGACAATAGATTGCGCCCGGTGATGCGTCAGGTGATCGTTCATCAGCATAATGATCTGCCGCTTGCTCATCGGACCGCTGAAAAATTTAACGGGTTCGTTGAGTTGGTCAGGGGGGAGGTTTTTTACAGCATTCATAGCGTAGTCCATCGACTGCTCGACGATATCCCTGATCTCTGCTTTTGATTTATTCGAAAAGGCGGCCATTTCTTTGGTGGTAAACGGGGACTTTTCGGTGCTCAGGTAGCTACTGGAAAGCCATACCATATTGGACGAAAGGTGTATCATCTGCTCGGCAAAAGGCATTTCATCAGCTACGGGACGAAAACCGTAGCGTTCGGCCGGCATTGCATCAGCTACCGCGAGTGTGTAGGCCTTGGCATTCGCCCATTTTGTCTGTATTTCGGTCAGATAGGTTTTGTTAGATTGAGCCACGGCGCTAAATGTCAGGATCAGAGCGGCAAAAAGTAAAGTGTATTTCATTAATGAATCAATAATTAGGCAATTAGCCGTTAGCTTCCTGTAAATGTTTGATAGTCAAGAAAAATAGAAAGCTGATAGCTACTTAATCTAAATTTAAGGTAGTAACTAGTCCAGATCTCTCTGCCGGACTACCCAAAATAACGGTTTGTTGAAACTGACTTAGCTGGGCTTGTAACAGCGTACTTTCTACCAAATCCAGATCATCAAATAAGAATACGAGCTGAGTACGATTACCTGCCTTATCAGTGGCGTATAAAGCATACGTCAAAACGAAAGCGGTTGAGCCCCCCTTGGCTCCCAAATGCTGATACTTCTCCCGATTACTATCAAATGCCTCCATGGGCCATTCCATCACGGATTCTAGGGTACTTTGTGTCGTGGAGTCAAAGTAGGCACGGCTTTGAATTTTCTTCATGAGTTCGGCGTATTCATGCGCTGTTCCTCCCGGTAGCCTATCCGACCATACCCGCTGCACCGGGGCGCTCAGGTGAGCGAAATTAAACCGTTGCTTAATCGTAGTATCTACTTTCAAGGCTTCAAAGTACTGGTAGGCATTTTTCTTATAGAGATCCATGCCCATTAGTTTTAGTCCTTTGGCGGAATTTTCCTCTGAGCATACGTACAGCGCCGATACAAAGGGATACAGCGTATCGTGCTTAGTAAGTCCAAGCGACGCAAGGTTGGCATTTATTGCGTTCAGACCAAGGCGCCACATCAAGTACTCGGTATTAGCATTACTGCTGTAACGGATCATGCCCTTGGCTACTTCCAGCAGCGGCACGCTTCCGTTTTTAATCAGATTCTTTTCGCCCATTTGTTTGAGCCAGCTCGGGTGGGCACCACCGTCGGTATCAGGAATATAAAACTTGGTGAGCTCCGTCAATGGTATAGGAGCCTCGGGTTGAATTTTACCGGAGGCTACCTGCTGCGCGAACTCAATGGCCACAATAATCTTAACCGTACTGGCTAGGGGCATTTTGGCGTTGGCATTCTGCTGGGCAATGAGGGTGTCATTCCGTACCCAATATAAAGAGCTCTTCGAGGGATTTTTGGCGATAAAGCCCGCCACAAAATCGCCATCGGTGTTGAAATATTTCATGTGAGTATAGAGTGCAAGCCCAGCAAAGGCCAGAACGAGTATACCCACGATAATCCCAACAATTTTCAAAGCTTTCATATAATCACAATAGTGTATATCCCAGTAAAAGAGCGTACCCCAGCATTACTCCGGCTAGTATTCCTCCGAGGAATGCCATCACCTTTTTTTTTAGGAAATAGCCATGGACATATAGTCCAGAAAGCAGCACAACCGGGGGAAGGTAAGGATCGGTAATCATTCCCGCCGTTCCGGCAGAACCATCTACCTCATAGCTTGCCTGATCGTCCTCACTTCGTATTACCCAGCTACCTTTGGCCCCCGAATTCGCGTAACACCACTCGTAGTGCTGTCCGTCATATTGAATCGAAGCAGAGCGGGGAAAACGCTTGAATTCAATATACCCCAATTCCTTTTTGCCTTCGATATCCAGGATATTTGTTTTTTGCTCCCCGAATAGTTTCCCTTCGAAGCGCATAAAAAAACCTCTTAATTCGCCGTACCCTTTCCGGTTCCAAAAGTTATTTTTCAGGATTCCGACAATCTGTTTTTCGTGAAAAAGGCGGTATTCCTGGGCAAGGCCCATGGTCTGCCAACGTAAAGTCATTGTTCAAGAGTATTAAGTTCAAAAATAAAGGATCAACGAAACTCTTCTCTTTGTTTTTCGATGAGTGCTCGTAGAGGCTGATAGCGACTCACAAACGACTGATAGTCGGCGGGCGATGCTAGCAGACGAACCTTCGCTGCGCCTTCTTCGCCTTGCCCCAGTAGTCCTTGTTCAACGCTCAGGAGGGCGTATTGTTCCCAAATGAGGGGGGAGGTTTGGTTAAACCGAAGTGCATTAACGACGACCTGATACGCCGGAGCTACCTGCTTTTGTTGGCGCATGTACATGGCGGCTACCGAAATAATACGACCGTCGAAGGGATTCGCCCGCACGGCTCGTTGGTAGGCTAAGGCCGAGGGTTGCGCCTGGGCGGCACGCAAAAGGGAATCTCCGATTACAGAAGGCTTGAACCCACTTGATAGAGTACTACGAAGCTGAGCTTCTACGGCCGAAGCACCCTGTTCATTAAGTCGCTCGATGAGCACACCGGCTATGGCCTCTCGGCCAAGAAAAGTATTGGATAAGATCTGACCGATCAACCCTTCCGGACCGTTTACCCGGCCAAACAGATCTAACGCTTGTTCGTAAAGCCCCAGTTGCAAGAGCCAGTGTCCGAGTATTTTCCGGTATAGTTCTGCCTTCTCACCTTCCTCATCGACTAAGGCTTGCAAGATTTCGATGGCTCTGATCTTGTTACCGCTGTAAAACTCAGGGTAGAGAGAGGCGAGCAAAAGGTCGTCAGACAAGAGAGGGTTTTGATTGGCAATTTTCGGAATCAGCCGAATAGGTAGGGTGTCATACCGCGCCTGATTTAAGGAATAGTTTACCAGATAGGCTAGCCCGGATACATTGAGCAGGGAGTCTTCTCGTATGACTTTCGACTGAAAAGGTATGGGCGAATACTGCTGCCGCAGGCTCTGGACGGTCAGCCAGTTGGCTTGCCACGACGGGTAGGTTTTTGAAGAAGCGCTTGCGGCCAGTGAGTCGAGCAGCGCCAGATCGGCGCTTTTTGCCCAAATAGCTAATAAATTGGTGGAGGGCACATCATCGTTTGAAGCTACCCGCTGAGCGCGGTCGAAGTAGTAGTAGGCAGAGTCCGCTACGTTGGTTCGGGAGTAAAGTGTGCCCAGATTATTGAGTAGTTCGCTGCTTTCAGGGAAACGATTAATACCTTCTTGTAAACTGTATACTGCGTCAAAAAAGAGGTTTTCCTGCGCTAATACATTTCCCAGGCCCACGTAGGCTTGCGGAGATGGATTTTTGAGGGTAGCCTGCTTAAAATAGTAGGCTGCCGCGGTTTTGTCGTCTTGTCGGAGTGCGAGCGAAGCCAGCGCGTAATTGGACTTATGGTTCTGATACTCCTGTTGCAAAGCCATTTTATAATACTGCTCTGCGAGTGTATATTCCTTAGTTTGGGTATACAGGTCTCCGAGGCCATTGAAATATCCGGCCACGGCTTGGTAGACGGGGAGTAGCCCCTGGGTTGAGAGTAAAAAGATAAGCCCCGTAAAGCCCAACAGCCGGGTTTGGGTCAGGCCAAACCGGAGGGGTTTGTACATCACTTTATGCACAGCAAGCCCCTGACGAAAAAGCGGAAGGAAGTTTATTACCATGTAAAACAGGAAAAGAACGCTCATGGCGAGCTGCCCTTCAATGACCATATCTTCCAATACTTCCAGCGCGGGATCATTGGAAGTGCCAGCCGCAAAGCCAGCAAAAGATAGAGCGATAATAAATAGACCTAAGTACAGCCAAAATCCGGCTGTGCGGGAGGAAAGTAAGCCGGTGGTTTCCAGCCGTTTTTTAAACCCCCATATTCCGAGTACACCCGCTATGATGGCTAGTAGTACCGGACTTACCATAAACAGGTTCCACTCGATCTTGTGGGTAGTAGTGAGAAAAAGCAGTACTAAATTGAGTAAATAAAAGGTACTAATCACCAGAAAATTAACGAGCGACGATTTCCCTGTTTTTCCACTGGTACTCAGCCACACGAGGCCAGCCATGATTTCGGTAGCTGACATCAGTAAGAATCCAACCGAGAGCGGTAGCCATAAAGAGTAGCTGAATACCACCGCCGTCAGGAAAGGTTCGCTGACGGGCGACATCAGGGCAACCAATAGTACAAGGCTAGCCGTAATGCCCGAAAACACAAGCATTCGGATAGCTACGCCCCAGTTGGACCGGAAAGCGTGGAGATAGTAACTGACTCCACCGTAGGCTAGTACAATCAGCGTATAAAGTAGGCGGGAGTCCTCTCCGAACACACTCAGAGTTTCCAGGCGGCAGGCGGCCACCAGCAGGATAAAGGCGGTCATTCCGCCCAAGTACCAGAACCGTGGTAACGCACTTACGGCGGTCAATACCAGACAGAGGCCCAGCAGTACCATGACGCCGAATACCCGGAGAGTAGTGCTGTCAATATCCATTGGAGAAGCCACAAACTGCTCAGTAGTGAGAAAAGAGGGGATAGTAACGCCAAACTGCCAGCCATTGAGGGGTAGTATATCTACCACCACGGGTATATCCGACAACTCACTCAAAACATCCCAATGAATGGTCTGTTCCAGTGGATTAATAATCTTAGAGACGAAGAAAAGCAGGGTTAAAAGGAGAATACCCAGAGCCCAGTAAGCCATTCGACGCTCTGCTGCCGACCATGCTTGCCAAAAAAAAGTTTCTTTCATAAGAATTTTACAACGCCTTTTCTGAAAAACACTATACATTTTTCGCGAAAAAGGGGGAACTTTCTAAAAAATATCCAATAAAGGAATGAACAGCCACTTGGTACTAACCAAATTATCTTCTAATTTTGCTGTCT
>JBDNFP010000185.1:0-10299 GCA_041689775.1 Spirosomataceae bacterium | reverse complement strand
CAACGTCAGAAAGTTTGGCCAATATTGGCCCGAGTGTCTTTTCGATGCTCATGGGTCGTAGGGGGTGAAATGCGGATTTCAACCTCACGACCCTTTTTGATCTTTACCAAATCAATGCCCGAAAACTGCTCAGACTATTAGAATCAAGAGAACCGGAAAACAAGTATCCCGGAATCTGATTACTACTAGTATCGGCCACTCCCGGAAAGGATATATTGTAATCCAAAAACTAATAAAGGTCCTGATTCACTATATTTGTTCTATGAACTTCAAAGACATCCACTACTTACTCACCGGGAACTTTGGTGAAGATGCCGTTACGGAGGCAGTCGAAAATGTGCCTCAGCCTTTTTTGGTGATCCCTGCTGAACGTTTGTACGAGATTGCGGACTTCCTGTTTCGGGATGAACGGCTGTATTTTGACTATCTGGCCAACCTTACCGCCATTGATAATGGTCCCACCAACGGAACGATGGAAGTAATCTATCACCTTAACTCCATTCCCTACGGTCACTCGGTTATCCTGAAAGTAGTACTGCTGCGTAATAAGGAAGCAGAACCCCTGCCTACCCTACCTACCCTGAGTACGATCTGGCGTACCGCTAACTGGCACGAACGGGAAGCATTCGATCTGATGGGTATCTATTTCCAGAATCATCCGGATCTTCGGCGAATTCTGTTGCCTACCGACTGGGAGGGGCATCCACTACGCAAAGATTATCAGCAACAAGAATTGTATCATGGTATCAAAGTAAAGTACGAGGATCGCACTATTCCTGAGTAATCAAAACTCTTAGTAAAGTCCTCCAAAGAATTAATCACCTAGCCTTGAAGAGATTACCTTATGAAAAAAAGTACCGTTTTTATACTGATATCCTGCCTTTCTCTGGCCACTTTCGGTACCTCCAACGCCCAGTCTGATTCCGTCATCATCAACGGGCGAATCTTAAACCTCACCCCAGCCCTGTACCGACAGGCCCCGGTTATCACCTTCACCCGAAACAATATACTACAGCCCCAATCGGAACTTGCCCGTCAGGCTCCCTTGCAGGCCGACGGTAGTTTTCGGGTAGCGATTCCCCTGATCTATGCTCTGGAAGAGGTATACCTGGATTACGCTGGAAAAGTTTATTCTACCTTCCTGGCCGCTCCGGGCACGGTGCAGGTTTCTTTCGACGCCGACTCTATGTTTGTGGCCAAGAAACTATTCTACTTTGCGGGCGTCAATGCCGATGCCAATAATCAGTACAACCAATACCTGGCCGAAGAAGCCCGCCTCTTGAAAGACAACAAGAAACTGGGGGAATCCTTTTTTGGTTACTTCTGGCAACTCAATCCGTCGGAGGCCCGCAAGACCTTGGAGCGCCGCACTAATTTGAGGGCTTCCGCTCTTTTACCCTTGGCCCAACGGGGCGGCGTGGACCCTGTGTTGCGCACGTGGGTGAAAGCTGTATTACAAGAAGAGCAGCTAACGCTCCTCTACGAATACGCCCTCATGAATGACATTTCCGTTGAAAGAGATGCCGTTGATAGCCTGAAAAGAATTATCAAAGCCCCGATGACCTTTCAAAAGGTCCAACTACTTACCCGCCTCGGCGACTATTCCGACCGGGTAGCCGAGCGCAAAGCGTACTTTGCACCCACCCAGTCGAAATCAATGCAGGTAAGTAAAATGGCCACGTTGATTAAGGAGTACGTGAATCCTTTGTCCGTCGAGGAAAACCAACAATTGGCCGCTGTTATCAACGAAGGTGCCGCCAGTACGCGCGAGCTGGACTTCCTCAACTCCCTCTACCGGCGCAACCGCCGCACGATGGATCTGTTGACGATGATTGAAAATCGCGAACGTACCTACACCGAAGAGTTTGATAAAACAATCGCCGACCTCCTGAACGCCCGATACCTGGTCCAACACTTCTACGAATTAGAGCTTGATGAACAAAAGCTGCTCTACAACTACGTACGCCCAAAAATAGACCAACCTGTGTACGGCCGGTCATTGGACGAACTATACCAGCTGGAAGTAAAAGACAGTACCTACATAAGGCTAATCAACGGAAATAAAGACTTGAGTGCCAGTCCGACGGAAGTATTGAGTGGGATTTGGCTTTCACAATCCAACGGGAACGGCAAAGATTGGTTCAAGAAAATTCAGGAGCTGTATAAGGGAAAGACTCTTTACGTGATTAAGTGGAATCTTCTGGACCCCGCTAGCCGCAACGAACTATTATACGCCCCGGCTCTGAGAGCGCAGCTACCCACCGACGTAGAGTTTTTGTACGTGCATATCCCAAACATGGAGATGACCAATAAGCCAACTCTTTGGAAACAATACATTGTCAGGAATAAGATCAAAGGAGTGCATATGTTTCTGGACGAAACCCAGGCAGTACAGCTACTTTTCAAGCTAAACCCGATGGTTATTCCCTCGTTTGGTATTACAAAACCAAACGGGAGGTACTTTACCCGGAGCGCTCCGGCACCAAGCAACGGGCAAGATGCGGCTCAGGCCATACTAAGAGCCCGTCAAATGCGCTAAACAAAAAGCCCGACAGATTTGAGTCTGCCGGGCTTTTTTAAGTTGTAAAGGGCACTTAGGCGATACTCAATTCCAGAATCTCGCCTACCAGTTCGGGGGTGACGTCGGCATTTTCGCCAAACAACATACCACGCTTCTCAAAACGTTTTACGACCTTTTCAATCGTCTCTTTACCGATACCGTATGCACTGGCTTTGGTTGGTATACCCAAAGACTCATAGAATTCAATCGTTTTTTGAATTGCTCCTTCCACCAGCTCATCATCACTGCCGGTCAGGTTCCAAACCTGCTGTGCGTATTGAATTAACTTGGCCCGTTTCGCATCCCGGCGAATGCTCCAAAGATATGGCATCACCACCGCTAAGGTACGCGCGTGGTCAATGTCGTGCAGAGCCGTGAGTTCGTGACCGATTTGGTGCGTGGCCCAGTCGGTTGGTACGCCGGCACTCAACAGCCCATTGAGCGCCATGGTTGCTGCCCACATAAGGTTAGCCCGTGAATCATAGTCTTCTGGGTTAGCCAGCGTGGTCGGTCCTTCGTGAATCAATGTCCTCAGTACCGATTCGGCCATTTGATCTTGCAGGAAAGCATTGACCGGGTAGGTCATGTATTGTTCCATCACGTGGGTAAAGGCATCGGCTACTCCATTGGCAATCTGCCGCTGCGGCAAGGTATACGTCGTTTCCGGGTCAAGGATAGAAAACTTTGGGTAAACCAACGGACTGCCCATTCCTTTTTTCTCCTTGGTATCCTTACGGCTTATGACGGCGTAGTAGTTCATTTCCGAACCCGTAGCCGGTAGCGTCAACACCGCTCCGATGGGTACCGCGGTAGTATATTTTTCTTTTCCAGTTACTATATTCCATTCATCTTCTCCTTCAAAGGGAATAGCGGCCGCAATGAATTTGGTACCGTCCAGCACCGAGCCACCACCAACAGCCAGTAAGTAATCTATTTTTTCGGCGCGACCCACCTCTACCGCTTTCATCAGCGTTTCGTAGGTTGGGTTGGGTTCAATACCGCCAAATTCTACCACGGTATGGTCGGTCAGAGCTGCTTTTACCTGATCGTAGACTCCGTTTTTGAATATACTCCCCCCCCGTAGGTAAGCAGTATGCGGGCATTCGCCGGGATTTGTTTGGACAGCTGGGCAATTTGTCCTTTCCCGAAAATGATCTTTACGGGGTTATAAAATGTGAAGTTATTCATGGTAAGTACTAATGCATAATTAGTTTGTATTATTAATTTAGTCAAATTACTGGCTAATGTTCTATATATCAAATATTTACAAAAAGGTAACAGCTACAAGCTAATAGCTATCAGCTACTTATGACTAGTGAATTTGATTGACTAAATTGTCCATCGTAAACAATGGCTACCGCCGAAACGTTCTTTCGATATTCAATCCCACAAAAATATATGCTACGTCTTCTTTCCTTTCTGAGCCCTTTGCTACTGACAATACTCTTGTCGGTTACGCATGGCTGTGGACCCACCGAAGTAGGCACGGAAAGGAAAGTATGCGACGAAAAGCTAATAACCCAGTTGGATACCTTTCGAGATACCCTCACCTACTCATTGGCCTATCGGGATAATATCAGCGTCTCCTTGGCCGACACCCGCAAATCAGCCGTCATAACCTTTGAATCCATCAGTCTATCCTGTCTACCCAAAAATGCCTGCGGCACCTGCCCGGGCAACATGGTACCCATACGATTATCGATCCAATACGACGATATTTGCCAGCCTTTCTACCTGAGGCCCACTTTTTCCTGCACCAGGGCAAATGCAAGGGGATACATCGGAGAACAAGTACAGGTAGGTAACCTCCTGATCTCCTGCGTCAACAGTTCCCCACTACCCGAAACCTACCAGGATATACTCAACGACCAAACCGCCTTTCTACGTTCCTTTCAGCTGAGGCTACACGTTATTCGTAAGGAACGGGGGTAACTCTTTCCTGATTTCCGCCTTTTTTACGATTTATTTACCCTTTTCGCATTCTGTGCATTAACTTCGTGGAATTTTTGGGCGTACCCCTCGTCGTTTTCTTAAATTTATGATTTGGGGATATCGATGCAAAAGCCCGGGAAGTAAGGAAACAAGTCTATTTTATCTTTTAAAAATTTCTCTACTACTGTGCCAAAGAATCCGAATATCAAATCCATTCTTATTATTGGTTCAGGTCCTATTGTCATTGGGCAGGCCTGTGAGTTCGATTATGCCGGCTCGCAAGCGGCCCGGTCGCTACGAGAAGAAGGAATTGAGGTATGCCTCATCAATTCCAACCCGGCGACCATCATGACGGACCCCATCAATGCCGATTTCGTTTATCTCCTTCCGCTCGAAAAGAAGTACATCATCGAAATCCTGGAAAAGCACAAAGCCGCAGGAAAACCAATCGACGCCGTTTTGCCTACTATGGGAGGTCAGACGGCGTTAAATTTAGCTGTTGACTGTGACAAGGCAGGTATTTGGAAAAAGTATAACGTTGATATCATTGGTGTAGATATCAAGGCTATCGAAACTACCGAGGATCGGGAGAAGTTCCGGCTGAAAATGATTGAACTGGAAGCCAACGTATGCAAGGGACGTACGGCTCGCTCCTTTTTGGAAGGAAAAGAAATTGCTCAGGAAATCGGCTTCCCACTGGTAATTCGTCCCTCGTATACCCTGGGAGGAACCGGCGGTGGTTTTGTTAACAAAGCCGAAGACTTTGATCGGGCCCTTACCAACGGACTCCATGCCTCCCCCGTGCACGAAGTACTCGTGGAGCAAAGCGTGATGGGTTGGAAAGAATACGAATTAGAACTTCTCCGCGACGGGAACGGTAACTTTATCATTATCTGTTCCATCGAAAACTTCGATCCGATGGGAGTACACACCGGCGATAGTATCACGGTAGCGCCCGCCATGACGCTTCCTGACACTCTCTACCAGAAAATGCGTGACCTAGCCATTAAGTGCATGGCCGGTATCGGTTCTTTCGCGGGTGGGTGTAATATTCAGTTTTCGGTAAACCCCGAAACAGATGACATCATCGTCATCGAGATCAACCCACGGGTATCGCGCTCCTCCGCCTTGGCGTCCAAGGCTACGGGATACCCCATTGCCAAAATTGCCGCTAAAATGGCCATTGGCTACAACCTCGATGAATTGATTAACCCGATCACGGGTACTACCTCGGCATTCTTTGAGCCGAGTATTGACTACGTGATCGTGAAAGTGCCGCGCTGGAACTTTGATAAGTTTCCTGGCTCCGATCGCTCACTGGGACTGCAAATGAAGTCAGTGGGTGAAGCCATGGGTATCGGCCGTAATTTTCAGGAAGCGTTACAAAAAGCGTGTCAGTCGCTCGAAATTCGCCGCAATGGCCTGGGGGCGGACGGCCGTGAGGTACGCGATCAGGAAAAAATCAAGTACAGCCTGGCGCATCCCAGCTGGGATCGGCTGTTCCATATTTACGATGCCTTCAAAATCGGACTTTCCTTCAAGTCTATCCAGAATCTGACGAAAATAGACCCCTGGTTCTTGCGTCAGATCGAAGAACTGATTGAACTGGAACATCGGATTGATAAATTCGATTTAGAAACCTTGCCCAAGGAGCTTCTTCTGGAAGCCAAACAAAAAGGATACGCCGATCGTCAGATTGCGCATCTTTTGAGTGTCAAAGAAAGTAAAGTATACGAGCGCCGGAAAGAGCTGGGCATAAAGCGCATATTCAAATGCGTGGATACCTGCGCCGCGGAGTTTGAAGCCAAGACTCCCTACTACTACTCTACTTTCAACACCTCAATCGAAAATCCGGATAATGAATCGGTTGTGAGTGATAAGAAAAAAGTGGTTGTGCTGGGTTCTGGCCCTAACCGCATCGGGCAGGGAATTGAATTTGATTACTCCTGTGTCCACGGGGTACTCGCCGCCAAGGAAGCTGGTTACGAAACAATCATGATTAACTGTAACCCGGAAACGGTATCAACGGACCCGGACATTTCGGACAAGCTATATTTTGAGCCCGTTTTCTGGGAGCACGTTTTTGACATCATTGAACACGAAAAGCCAGAAGGTGTCATCGTGCAGCTGGGAGGACAAACCGCCCTCAAAATGGCGGAAAAGTTAGAAAAATACGGTATCAAGATCATTGGTACCAGCTATCAATCCCTTGACTTGGCCGAAGACCGCGGACGATTCTCCACCCTATTACACGAGCTAAATATTCCCTACCCTAGGTTTGGTACCGTCAGAACATCGGACGCAGCCGTGGAGTTGTCCCGCACCCTGGGCTTCCCGTTACTAGTGCGCCCCAGCTACGTACTGGGCGGTCAGAGCATGAAGATTGTGATCAACGAGCAGGAGTTGGAACAACACGTGGTGAAGATTCTGCACGATATTCCGGATAATAATATCTTGCTTGATCACTTCCTCGAAGGAGCGGTTGAAGCCGAAGCCGATGCCATCAGCGACGGAGAAGATGCTTACATCATTGGAGTCATGGAGCACATCGAACCGGCTGGTATCCACTCGGGCGACTCCCACGCGACGCTCCCCCCGTTCGATTTAACAGAAGAAACCATTGCGACCATTGAGGAATATTCAAAGCGCATTGCGTTGGCCATGGGTGTAAAAGGATTGCTTAACGTGCAGTTTGCCATCAAAGATGGCATCGTGTACGTGATTGAAGCAAACCCCCGGGCCTCCCGGACGGTACCTTTCATTTGTAAGGCCTACCAGGAACCCTACGTGAACTACGCTACCAAACTGATGTTGGGCGACAAGAAGCTTTCTGACCTGACTTTTAACCCAACCAAAAAGGGGTACGCCATCAAGATTCCGGTGTTCTCTTTCAACAAGTTCCCGAATGTAAACAAAGAACTCGGCCCCGAGATGAAATCAACGGGTGAGGGTATCTATTTCATCGATGACTTGCAGGATGATTTCTTCCTGAAAATATACGGCGAACGGAACATGTATATGAGCCGCTAGTCCTTAGCCGCTAAGGATGAGCCGGTAGTAGCAGTTACATTTTAGCTTTTTCAAGCGGGTAGTTCTTCGGAACTGCCCGCTTTTCTGTTGGTGTCTGCTTATTTTTTGCAGAATAAATCACTGATTTATAGGGATGTAGATCATCAACTATTTCGTGTATCCCACTACTAGACTTCTGTTTAATAAAATTATTATTAGCTCTTTTAGTATCCTTATATTACTAATGGACACAGTAACCGATACGAAGGATGAATCTGAACCATCCCAAACGGAAGTCTTCCCCTCTGGTCAGCCGAAAATAATTTTTTCTGGACGCTGGGTAGCGCTCCTCGCGGGTCTGATCATTGGAATGATTGCCCTAATTCTAAGACCTACTACGAAGACAATGAAGGGCAAGTCGATGGCCATTCTACCCTTTCGGGTTGGGAACAATGCCGAAACCGCCCGGATTGCGGAAGTCCTTTTTGACCAGGTGCACGCCGAGCTTGCCTCAGCGCAGAGCCTGGTGGTGGTTTCCAAAACCTCGTCGAGCCGTTTTCAAAACTCCACCAAATCTATTTCTACTATTGCCTCTGATCTACGTGTCAGCCACGTTATGGCAGGCTCAGTCACTCGCGAACACGACAACCTACACCCGTCTGGAACTTATCAGAGCCGAGAATAATCAAACCGTCTGGGCAAGAAATTTTGATGGTAGTCTTACCGAGGAAACTCCCTTTCTCAACCTGATAACCCGGCAGATTATCCCAGAATTGAACGAAAAGCTAGGCACCGAGGAGTCGCGGCAAAGCAACGAGCCCGTGCAACTCGCGCCCATCGATACCAGCCGCTCACTACGTGGGAGCGGTTATTAACCGATGGGGTTGCGCTCAAACAGCCCCGACGATGCCCTGACGTACGTCTTTCGTGTACGGCTACCCGCTAATCTTTTAGTCCCTCAAACGCCAGGATCACCAGGATGCTCTAAAAAAAACTTACGAAATACAACCCACGGAATCACGGCCATACTATGGTCATTATTCCGTCTTTACTGCCCCGTGCGGTTGGCCGAACCAACCCCTGCCAAGGTCAGATTATGACCACTTGGTGTACAAGGCCGCTAGATAGCGCGACGCCGATCATTGTTTGCACTACCTCGAAACAGCGACATCAATAGGCGTGACTACCTCAAAATATTCTTCGTACAACTTCCTACCGAGCCCCCCCCCGCTTTGGGTAAGTGCTGCGCCAACTGGGCCTGATCTGATGAAGACCCCGCCAAAGTTTGGGGTCTATTTCTCTAAGTTTTACGTAAATAATCAAAGGCAATTAGGTTCTTTACTTGTTAATCATTGACTTTACCGGTTATATTTTTGATTACTCCACCCGAAAAGCTGTGTCGACTGTCACCCGCCTTTGTTTCTTCCTTCTCATTGGGGTAGGTGCCCGTAAGGCTACGGAACCAGATCGACCGCTTGCCCAGCTTTGATACCCGACCAAACAGTGCCTTGTGAACCCATCGCACATTGACGCACACAGGTTTTTACATACCCCAAATTACTCATCTTAACTTTGCTTTTTATGCCATTCCTTTTACACCATACTTTGTTGTGTATGCTCAGAAAAGCAGCAGTACGCATGGCACGGGTTGCCACTTGGGTTCTGTTGGTTTTTTGTCTGTTACCCCGGAAGGGTATAGCCAATGCACCGCTATCGTCACCGGCGCCCCTTCCTTTTGTACGGGCGGCACCACCACCCTCCAAACGCCCTCGTTGCCCAATGCCAACTACTGTTGGCGAAACCAAGCCACCGCTTCCACTTGGCAAAATGTCGGCGCCGCAGGATTCTCCGCTGGAGCGGCTACTTACCCAAGTTTAGTCTTCGACGGCCGCACCCCGTACGTGGCGTATGCAGATGGTACTAACGGCTACAAAGCCACGGTCATGAAATTTAACGGCACCAGCTGGGTTAGTGTCGGCACCGCAGGCTTCACCGCTGGATTACCTAATTATATAAGGTTTGCGTTCGGCGGCAGTACCCCATACGTGGCATATAAAGATTTCAGTGCAGGCTCCAAAACTACGGTGATGAAATTTAATGGCGCCAGCTGGGTCAATGTCGGCACCACAGGATTCTCCGCTGGAGTGGCTAGTTTCCTAAGTTTGGCCTTCGGCGGCAGCACCCCGTACGTGGCGTATCAAGATGCCACTAACAGCTCCAAAACTACGGTGATGAAATTTGACAGCACCAGCTGGGTCAATGTCGGCACCATAGGATTCTCCGCTGGAGGGGCTGGTTTCCAAAGTTTGGCCTTCTGCGGCGGCACCCTTTACGTGGCGTATCAAGATGTTGCTAACAGCTCCAAAACTACGGTGATGAAATTTGATATACCTTGCCTAAGCAGCAGCAACGCACTCACCGTGAGCACCGCAGGTACGTATACCCTCACCATAACCAATCAAAGTGGCCGCGTAGCTACTAGTGCACCCGTGGTGGTGAGCGAGAATCCCGGTAGCGTGGCCGGTAACACCACCGTTGTCGCCGGTGTCAATAGCACCAACCTAGCGTTGAGCGGACAGACGGGCAGCGTCGTGAAGTGGCAGTCGTATTTGAGTACTGATTTTTCTAGTCCCGTCGATGTTGCCGATACAACCACCAACCTTACCGCGACCGCTCTGACCCAAACAACCTACTTCCGGGCCGTGGTCCAGAGCGCAGTGTGTACTCCGGCCTTCTCGACATCAGCGACCATCACGGTAACGCCCGCCAGCGTGGGAGGAAGCGTGGCGGGAAGCACT
>JBDNFP010000184.1:0-11290 GCA_041689775.1 Spirosomataceae bacterium | reverse complement strand
TGGTTGCGCCCGAAGGATTTTGAAAACAAGGAGGCGCTTCACATGAGGATAAATCATATTCTTGAAAAATACGGAGGGTCGGAGTTTTCCATCAACTTCTCAATTAAATAAATGTATGTTTAAATATGGCCAACTACTTACTTGAATCAATTATAGCTTTTTGTTTATAATCCGTATCCGCACCAAGGTTTGGATACGTAGCACGGACGGATTCTCGGAAAAATATAGTGAATCCGAAGAACAAAAATAAGCCCGCCAAAGTTAATGGACGGACGAAAAAAAATATAATCTAGTAGGTAAATCAGGAAAGTAATTCATTGGTAAATAGGTCATCCACCGACTCAATATCCTTTTCCAAACCGTGGGCTCGCAGAAAATCAACAAAGCTCTGAATCCGGGATTTTTGCATTAAGCCCCAGCTGTTGCTGTCGCCGTATGCTCCGGCGGTTATCAATTGACTCTTATGGAGGTTAATGGCTTCTTTATCACCTTCTGGCAGTACTTTTTCCAGAATCTCAATACTTTCGGCGGTGTATTTCTTTGCATGGAGGAAACCCTTTTTGCTGGCTAGCAAAAAAGCCTGAAAATCATCAAGACGAGCGTTGATACCGGCCTTTGTAGCCATAATCACCGGAGAGTAGCCGTAGGGAATACCAAAATCAGACATCTTAAAAGTATTCAGTTCCACCCCGGCGGTTTCGGCCAGTACTCCTTCCCAATTCACAAAAATCCAGGTAGCATCCGCTTGTCCGGTGAGCAGAGTATTCCAAATACCTAACTTTTCGGGATAACTCAGTTTCAGGGTACCTTCCCCTCCGTCATTCTTGATCAACTGACGCACGATCTCGTCTTCGTAGCGTGCCTTATAGGAGGCATAACGCTTTCCGTCGAGCTGACGTGGAGTATCTATACCTGAGGAGCTTAGCGTAACGATGGCGCTCAGATCTTCCTGCAATACCGCCGCAATGGCCTTACAAGGTACCGCATTGGCTTTAGTATTATAGCTAATGACACTCTCGAAGGAAGCCAACGCCAAGTCTACTCCCCCTAGTTCCAGCTTCTTGGCGGGAGTTACGGTGTATTGGTCCGGTTCCGGAGATATTATTTCGACATCTAAATAACACTCTTTATAGAATCCCTTTTCGAGGGCCACAAAAAAACCAGTGTGATTAGTATTGGGTGTCCAATCAAGGGCAATTTTAAGCTTATTCATCACTAGTAACGGGTGGTTTTATTTTTCCAACAATATAATTTACTCAATTGCTTTTAGTACGTCTTTGTACTGCATACGATAAAGGTTAGCATAAAATCCATTTTTCTCCAATAGGACTTCGTGGGTACCTTCCTCTTTTATTTCTCCTTTATCAATTACAATAATTTTATCGGCCTCCTGAATCGTAGAAAGCCGGTGGGCGATCACGATGGCCGTCCGGCCCTTCATAAGTGTTTCGATAGCTTTTTGGATCAACTCTTCCGTTTCACTATCTACCGAGGAAGTGGCTTCATCCAAAACAATAATCCTGGGATTGTGCACCATCGCGCGCACAAACGAAATCAGCTGTCGTTGGCCTACCGATAAGGTACTCCCCCGCTCCTGAACATTATACTCGTATCCACCAGGAAGACGTTCGATGAAGTCATGAACACCTACCAGTTTGGCGGCTTCAACGATCTGCTCTTTGGTGATAGCGGGATTACCAAGAGTGATGTTATTTTCGATGGTATCCGAAAACAGGAAAACATCTTGCAATACTACCCCTATGTTACGCCGGAGTGCGCTTAGCTCATAAGCATGCACGTCTATATCATCAATCAGAATTTCGCCTTTATTAATATCATAGAAACGACTTATCAGATTGATGATGGAAGATTTTCCCGCCCCGGTAGCACCTACAAAAGCAATGGTATCGCCCTCATTCATGTGGAAATTAATGTCTTTCAGAACGTATTCTTCCTCATTATAGGCAAACCAGACGTTTTTAAATTCAACCTTACCCTTTACGGCGGTTGGATTCAACGTTCCGTCGTTAGCGGTATAATCGTCGCTATCGAGTAATTTAATGATCCGGTCCGTACTGACTATACCCATCTGTAAAGTATTGAAGCGGTCGGCCAACTGACGAATTGGACGAAAGAACAGGTTGACAAACATCACAAAAGCTGTGACAGTACCAAATGTAACATCCTGTTGTAGAATCTGCTTAGAACCATACCACACTACCAGGCCCGTTCCGGCGGCAGATATTACATCCGCAACGGGAAAGTAAATAGAGTAATATAGAATCGAGCGGATGTTGGCATCGCGGTGATCGGCATTTATTTCTTCGAACTTCTGGTATTCGGCATCTTCACTTCCGAAGATCTGGACGATGTTCATGCCGGTGATATGTTCCTGCACAAAGGAGTTCATGTTAGAAACCGCGACCCGTACTTCATTAAAAGCATCCTTTATTTTCTCTTTGAATATGTAGGTACTAATCAGCATTAGAGGTACCATCGACAAACTAATCAATGATAATTTCCAATCGGTATAAAACATAACCCCAACAATCAGGCTGAGCTGAAGGATATCGCCGGCAATAGCAGCCATACCGTCGCTAAAAACGTTAGAAAGGGTTTCTATATCCGAAATAGTACGGGTAACCAGGCGACCGATGGGCGTTCTGTCAAAAAAAGAAAGGCGGAGATTAATGATTTTCTCGTACAAAGCCAGACGCATGTCCCGGATAATATATTGACCCAGCCAACCTGACAAATAGGTATTAACGAACGAAACCAGACCTTGTATAATCAACACGCCGATCATCAAAGCCATCATAAAAGCCAGTTGGTCGTAGTCTCCATTCGCAACGGGCGTGTCAATGGTATATTTGATCATCAGCGGGAGTATCGGCGATAACACCGCACTCAGCATAATGATACCGATAAGTCCAAAAAACTGCTTTTTGTAGGGCCCGACAAATGTATATAGTCGTCTAAGGGTTGGAAGGTCAAATATTTGGCCGCTTTTGGTTTCCTGATTCACTTGGATAAAACTTCTTTTATGTTCTGATTCATGTTACGGTAGGCTAACACGGAAAAAGTGTGAAAAGTTACAGGTAACGGTTTAAATGGAGTATCTTAGGAGTCATAAAATGATTTTACTTTTCAACGCTATTGGCACTTTCTCACTAAAAAAACACTACCTGTACAGGGCTTGACGGCACTTTTTATTTCATTTCCCAACCTAGGTTTTGTCCCTGCGTTAAAGCTAGTGCACAAAAAATTTATCCACTTATACAGAATGAAGTAAATTTAAGATATGGAACTATTTCTCAGTATTTGCATCGGTGTAGGTCTTAGCGTAAGCACGGGTTTTCGCATCTTCGTTCCCGCTCTGCTAACTAACGTTGCGTGCATGAATGGTTGGATCACGCCTTCCGAAAGTTTTGTTTGGTTGGGTACCTGGCCGGCTTTTTTTACTTTATTAAGTGCAACCATCGTCGAAATTGGTGCGTACTATATACCTTTTGTGGACAACCTACTCGATACCGTCGCCGGACCGTTGTCTGTAGTTGCTGGTACTTTGCTCACTACTTCTTTTGTCGAAATTGATAACGATGTCCTAAAATGGAGTTTAGGATTAATTCTGGGAGGCGGTACCGCCGGTTTGGTACAAGCCGGAACCAGTGTCCTACGGTTAGGTTCTACGAAGTTTACGGGGGGACTCGGTAATCCGCTCGTATCTACGGCCGAAAACGTAGCAGCCTTCGGTTTTTCCAGCCTAGCTATTTTTTTGCCAATTATAGCGCTGGGGGCGGTAGGGGCACTACTTTGGTGGCTCGTCAATAAAGTACGCAGGCTCAGAAAAAAGAAGGTTTCTTGATTCTAAGTAGCTGATAGCTATTAGCTTGTAACTATTACCTTTTTGTAAATATTTGATATAGAGAATATTAGCTAGTGATTTGACTAACTTAATAATATAAACTAATTATGCCTTAGTACTTATAACTAACTAACGAAAATCCGGTAATACCTTATCACCCGATCACTTCACATGAACGAACGAATACCTACTCATCAACTTACCTCAGATAAAGCATCGATTCCGGCTTTGAAGATTTTCCGATTTAAGAACAGTAGTCAGTTGGAAACAGAAGCTTCGTTATTGCCGATTACCCCCCTACCGACCGATTCACCGCATCGGCACACCTACTATGAAATACTTTTCATTGAGCAAGGGCAGGGTTTTCACGAAATAGACTTTCAGACCTACCCAATTCAGGGTGCAGGTCTTCACTTTTTGATGCCGGGCCAGGTCCACCTTCTCACCCTGCAAGGGCCTTGTCAGGGCTACATTATTGCTTTCTCGGAAGACTATTTTTCATTTTACAATCCCGACAGCCAAGGACTGACTAGTTTTCCTTTCTTTCGCTCCAAGCAGCGTCAGGCGGTGGTTTCTTTGGTTGAAAACGATCGAAAGTATTTTCATAACGTACTGGAAAACATGGTCAGCGACCACCTGACCACCGAGGCCGATCAAATTCTGACCGGAAAGTACCTGGGGATATTACTTCAAAAAGGGAGCTTCTTGGCTAAGAAGAATGAAACCGAACTAGTACCTTCTTTTTCACTACCGGAGCTTGTTGCACAATTTAAAGAACTAGCAGATAAGCAATACCAATCCCAGCACGATGTACAATCATACGCGATGGCCCTGAATGTTTCGGCTGACTACCTGAGTAAATCGGTCAAAAAGCACCTGGGAGTTTCGGCCGGTGAGTACATCCAAACCAAACTACTCATGGAGGCCAAACGCCTGTTGGTCTTTACTCCATTAAGTAGCAAGGAGATTGCCTACACCCTTCAAATCGAGGACCCCTCTTACTTTGGTCGACTTTTTAAGCGTAAGACCGGTCTCACTCCCAACGAGTATCGGCAGTCAGTTCGGAAAAGTACCACAATCTAACAAAAAAGTACCTTGTTAGCCTTTTGTTGCATTTCTATCTTTGTACTATCCTAAACCCTTAGCCTGAATACTACCATAGTGGGCTAATACCTATTTGAATTAAATCTTTTCTCGTACCCATTAAGTCCGTAGCTAAACTAGTACTGAAAGTCAACAAATAATACCACTAACATCATCAACCTTAGCTAGGGAATCAATCAGCTGGGGAATCAATCGCTTTTTATGAAAATTAAAAATGACCTTACCGCTGCGGACTTGCAGCCCAAACTTGACCAACTCTGGAAACTTTCGGGGGAAAAAATCAATCTGATCAACAAGGAATACGACCCGGCCAAAGGATCTCCGGTATTTACCGTAGAAGGTAAATACACCACCCGAGGTTGGACCGAATGGACCGAGGGATTTCGCTACGGTGCGGAAGTTTTACAGTATGACGTAACTTCTGACTCTGCCTATTTGGAAGCAGCCAAAGCCCATACTGTGAAGCAGATGGCCTCCCACGTGGGGCACTTTGGGGTCCATGACCACGGCTTCAACAATGTAAGTACCTACGGCAACTTGGTACGCCTCATGAACGAAGGACGCATTGAAGAAAATGAATGGGAGCGTAATTTCTACGAAATAGCCCTCAAAATTTCAGGTTCGGTGCAAGCCAAACGCTGGACACCCATCAAAAACGGCGGATTTATTTACTCCTTCAATGGTCCCCACTCATTGTTTGTTGACACTATACGTTCGGTACGGGCCCTCATGGTTTCTCACTTATTGGGTCATAGCCTGATGGGTGAAAATGACCTAAAAACCAGCCTATTAGAGCGCGGGATCACGCACGCCATAGCGACCGCCAACTACTCAATATTCTACGGAGAAGGGCGCGATACCTATGATAAGTGGGGAAGGTCTGCTCACGAGTCCCTATTTAACGTAAACGACGGAAATTACCGTTGTCCAAACACCCAGCAGGGCTTCTCTGGCTTTACTACCTGGACCCGTGGCCTCGCCTGGGCCATGGTGGGTTTCCCTGAGCAATTAGAAACCTTAGCTTACTTCACTGACGAAGAATTGACACCATTTGGTGGTCGGGATGTAGTAGAGGCCATCTTTCTGAAGGCAGCCAAAGCTACCTGCGATTTCTACATCACCAATACCGCCGCCGATGGTATACCCCACTGGGATACCGGAGCACCGCAAATTCATAGATTAGGCGATTATTCTACGCGTATCTCCGACCCTTACAATGACTTTGAACCCATCGATAGCTCCGCCGCCGCCATTGGTTCACAGGGTCTGTTGCGTTTAGGCAAGTACCTTAGTGATAAAGGCAAAACGGAGGAGGGAGCCAAGTACTGGCAAGCTGGACTCACCGTATTGGACAGTTTATTTGAAGAACCCTACCTGTCTACGGATCCTGCTCACCAAGGTTTAATTCTGCATTCGGTGTACCATCAACCCAACGGTTGGGACCATATCCCAGCCGGACAAAAGGTCCCCTGCGGAGAATCAAGTATGTGGGGTGATTACCACGCCCGCGAGGTGGCCTTGTACGTTCATCGTATCAACCAAGGCCTTCCCTACTATTCGTATCTGGGAGCTGTGAAGTAGCTAGCTGGTTTGCGTCTGCGACGCGAATCAACCGTGACGCGCGTTTAAAACGCGCACTGCCAAGGGTTCGCGTTTTAAACGCAAACCAGCATTGTTCTAAACGGAAACCAACAAAACTTTTTAAAAAAATCAGGCTTTCGGCGGCATAAAGAGCCAACTGCCGAAAGTCAATAGCCGAAAGCAAAATGAATTTAGACCGTTGTTGCATACATACGATTACCACCAAACCGTGGAGTCTCGCCGAATCGGTAGACAACTACGCGGCGGCTGGCCTCAAGGGGATCAGCGTTTGGCAAAATGCCGTGGAAGGAATGACCCACGCTCAGGCGGGTGAACTAATCCGAAAAAACGGTCTGGATGTGGTCTCCTACGTTCGGGGCGGTTTTTTTTCTCACACAAGTGCAGCGGAGCGAGCCAAGGCCATTGATCATAATAAAAAATTAGTGGAAGAAGCCGCTGCCTTGGGAGCGCCGCTGATTGTACTGGTGTGTGGTACCTCACCCGATCAGACGCTTGAAGTTTCCCGTCATCAGATACAAGATGGTATTGAAGCCACTCTTCCACTAGCCGAACAACTCGGGGTGAAGCTAGCCATTGAACCCTTGCACCCCATGTACGCCGCCGACCGATCGGCCATCAACACCCTGTCACAGGCCAACAACATGGCCGAAGCAATTGATTCCGACTACATAGGCATCGCGGTTGATGTGTATCACGTATGGTGGGAACCCAACCTAGAAGCTGAAATCAAACGGTGCGGCGCTAATCGAAACCTCCTGGCCTACCACGTATGTGACTGGAAAGTAAATACACTTGACCTCCTGAATGATCGTGGACTAATGGGTGAAGGCTGCATTGATATAAAGAAAATCAGCGGCTGGGTGGATGAGGCTGGCTTTGATGGCTACGCCGAGGTAGAAATATTCTCAAACATCCATTGGCAAACGGATCAGCACGAGTTCTTGAAAAAAATCACCACTTCTTTCGTGGAAAAAGTCTGAGGGTAGTTGGCTATCGGCTTTGGATAGTGTTACGCTGAATCAAGATTCCCTCAGGATTCAATTCCCCTTGTTATCAGGATAATATAAACTGCCAACGTACACGAGTAACCAGAACTTTATCTTAAACATTCACCTAAAAACGCCGACGGCTGAAAGCCATAAGCTAACAACCTAACAATGATAACACATACCATCGGTATAATCATGAACGGTGTAACGGGCCGCATGGGTACCAACCAACACTTACTCCGGTCTATCAAGGCCATCCGGGAGCAAGGTGGCGTAAAGCTATCGGCCGACGAAATCATCATGCCGGACCCCATTCTGGTGGGACGCAACGAAGCCAAGTTAAAAGACCTCTGTGCCCGTTCGGGAGTAGAAAAGTATACCACTGACCTCGACTCGGTAATAAATGATCCCCATTACCAGGTTTACTTTGACTCGCAGGTAACGGGGCGCCGAGCTGCCGCCGTAAAAAAGGCGATTGAAGCTGGCAAGCATATCTACTGCGAAAAACCAACGGGTACGTCGGCAGCAGAAGCGCTTGAACTGTATGAACTCTGTACCAAAGCCGGTCTCAAAAACGGAGTAGTTCAGGATAAACTCTGGCTACCCGGACTGCTGAAATTAAAGCGGTTGATGGAAAATGACTTCTTTGGGGACATTTTATCGGTACGTGGAGAATTTGGATATTGGGTATTTGAAGGACATAGCATACCAGCGCAGCGGCCTTCCTGGAACTATCGCAAAGAAGACGATGGCGGAATTATTGTAGACATGCTATGTCATTGGCGCTATGTACTTGATAACCTATTCGGAAAGGTAAAAGCAGTTTCTTGCTTGGGAGCTACCCACATTCCTGAGCGCATTGACGAGCAAGGCAACCCCTACAAGTGTACCGCCGACGACGCTTGCTACGCTACTTTTGAGCTTGAAGGAGGCATCATTGCCCAGTTTAACTCATCCTGGACCACCCGGGTACGTCGCGACGACCTCTTGACCCTCCACGTAGATGGTACCAAAGGCTCAGCCGTGGCAGGGTTGCGGGAGTGCGTTACCCAGCACTACGGCAATACGCCAAAACCGGTTTGGAATCCGGATATAGTCCAACCCATCAAATTCTTTGAGGGATGGGCCGAGGTACCGGAGCAGGAGGTTTTCGACAACGCATTCAAAGCACAATGGGAACTTTTCCTGGAACACATCGTAAAGGACACGCCTTTCCCGTGGGACTTGAAAGAAGGTGCCAAGGGTGTTCAACTAGCCGAAAAAGGTATTGAGAGTTGGGAGAAACGTCAATGGGTAACCATTGATGAGCTTTAATTCACTGCCAGTCTTTTTCTTACACCTGATAGGTCTCAAAAACCTGTCAGGTATAAACGATTCCTTCTTTAAAACTTTACCAAGAGAATGAGCACATCATCAAACGAAGAGTCAACTAAAAGCCAAACAAAAGTCGCACTCATTACGGGAGGAAGTCGAGGTATTGGCCTTGGTATAGCCAAGTGCCTGGCCAAAGAAGGCTACGACCTTGCCGTAAACGGGGTCCGGCCCGAAGAAGCAGTGAAAGAGACCCTCGATGATCTCCGTACCATGGGAATTCGGGTGATCTACTGTCAAGGTAGTATTGCCTCACAGGAGGATCGTAGCCGTATAGTAGAGGAGGTGTACCAAAAGCTTGGTACTCTGAATGTACTGGTAAACAATGCCGGAATAGCCCCCCGGCAGCGCTTGGATCTGCTGGATACTACGCCAGAAAGTTTTCGTGACCTACTTGATACAAACCTAGAAGGCCCATTTTTCCTTACCCAGGCTTTTGCAAAACGTATGGCTGCATCCAAAGAAGAAGATCCGACGTTTCAGGGTACAATTGTCTTTGTTACCTCCATATCGGCAACCGTAGCAAGTATCAACCGCGGAGAGTATTGTGTTTCCAAAGCAGGACTGGCCATGACATCTGCCTTATTTGCGGTAAAAATGGCGGAGTATGGCATTCCGGTTTTTGAAGTACGTCCCGGAGTAATCGCTACGGATATGACCTCGAAAGTTCAAGGCAAGTACGATCAACTTTTTGGTGATGGAATGGCATTACAACCACGTTGGGGTACTCCCAACGATGTAGGTAAGGCAGTGGCTTCGCTGGTTCGGGGTGATTTCCCCTACTCAACCGGGCAAGTCATTCACATTGACGGCGGGATGCTCATCGACAGATTATAAGTATAGATTAATAAGTAAACAAGAATAACGACGTACTGAAAAAAATACCAATACGTTGGGCAAACTTTCCAACGGTTATTTTTCAGCTATTAACATGCTGATATAACCTACCAAACCACCTCTAAACCTAATTTAACCAATGAATCAATCCTCACCCCGTGGGTCAGTCCTTTCCCAACTGATCCAGATTCCGGTGCTCGTAGCCGCCCTTGGTTATCTGGTAGACATGTACGATCTTTTTCTGTTCAGTGTAGTCCGTATCCCGAGTTTGAAAGAACTAGGTGTGCAGGGAGATCAACTTTTACCCGAAGGCATCACCTTGCTGAATATGCAGATGGCCGGTATGTTAATCGGCGGAATACTATGGGGAATTCTGGGGGATAAGAGAGGTAGGCTATCCGTTCTTTTTGGTTCGATCATCATGTATTCTCTGGCCAATATCGCCAATGGCTTCGTGACGAGTCTTGAAATGTACGCCGTGCTACGATTCATTGCCGGAGTAGGTTTGGCGGGAGAATTAGGCGCGGGTATCACCCTCGTGACCGAAGTACTACCCAAAGAAATACGGGGCTACGGTACCACTCTGGTGGCTACCCTTGGGGTATTAGGTGCTATTCTAGCCTATTTTGTGGCAGATTTATTTGCCTGGCGGGTATCGTACTTTGTGGGTGGCGGACTGGGCTTAATGCTGTTGGTACTACGATTTAATGTCTTTGAATCGGGTATGTTTCAACACCTGAAAGAAAAGTCAGTGAGCCGGGGAAACTTCCTCAGCATATTTACTAATCGAAAACGTTTCACTAAGTACTTGATGGCTATCCTAGTAGGTCTACCCATTTGGTTTGTGGTTGGTATTCTTATCACCTTTTCTCCTGAATTTGCCGCCGCCAAAGGCATAGAAGGCATTGAGGCAGGAAAAGCCGTTATGTTGGCCTTTACCGGACAGGTATTTGGAGATATTTTTAGCGGATTATTTAGTCAATATCTTAAAAGTCGGAAGAAGGTTATCGGTCTCTTTATAGTACTCTCGATGGCTATGATGGGTTTTTATTTACTCTTCCCTACGACCGAGGCCTACTCATTCTATATGCTTTGCGCGTTCCTTGGCTTTTGCAATGGCTACTGGACCTTATTTATTACCATCGCCGCCGAGCTTTTCGGAACCAACATTCGCGCCACCGTGGCTACTACCATACCCAACTTTGTCCGGGGAGCAACTATTCCTTTGGCAACCCTGTTCGTTTGGTTGAAATCATCCATGGGAGTAATTCAGGCCGGTTTAGTACTTGGTCTACTAACTGCCGCCGTAGCCTTGCTTTCGCTTGTATTTCTGGAAGAAACTTTCAAGAAGGACTTGGATTATCTGGAAGAGGAATAACTAATTGATGTTACGCAAGGCTGTTTTTTATCCAAAGGAAATGTTTCCTTCGTATTTTAGTTTGAGTGATTCTAGTTCTTTGAAAGCTGCTTGAATAGTCTTGATGTATATTTTCCCTTTTAGGGCGAAATGGTTGAGTTTCTC
>JBDNFP010000183.1:0-23105 GCA_041689775.1 Spirosomataceae bacterium | reverse complement strand
GACAACGCGTTGTTATTGAGCATAATATAGGCAGATTGAAACGATATAGAGTACTGTCGGACCGATTGAGGATGCACAATTTTGAAAAATATAACGACATTCTGGGTATATGTGCTGGCCTGTGGAATTTTTACCTAATAATTTGATTTACAGTAAAGAAACAACTCTAATGAACTACACTTCTATTCGAAATCAATATAGGTTAGGCGCCATGGTTCTGCTGCTCTGTTTGTCAGCATTCCTATCGGTTGCACAAACCACCTACCTGGATCAAAACTTCACTGGCCCAGGGCCATATACCTCCACAACACCTACCTCGGCTCAGTTTGATACAATTCTTGTGAGTAGCCCTACTATTCTCAGATTAATACCTCGCCAAGGCTATGTAGAATTTGAACGTACTGTTTCATCAAGTGGGGGGAGCGGTAGAATCGTTCGATCAACCGACTTTTCTCCAATACCTTCTACACTTTATTATCAAGTGAGGATAAATATTCCATCGACGAATCTGACCACCACGGCCAACGTGGCTACCTTTAGTGTTGGGCAAGGCATAGCTTCGGTAAACACTATTGTTCCTGACAGCAATCTTTTTGCTAAATTTTCAATAAATTTTGTCGCCGATGACTCCTATCGATTAAGTAGAACTACTGTTCCTACCGCAACCAGTAACTTAATTACTGGCTCCGTGTTGGTTACCTGGGTCATGAATAATTTACCAACGCGTCTCAAATACCGCACACCAAACAACACCATTGATAGTATCAATGCAAAATGCTTTGATCTCTGGATTGGTACCACCCGCTTTCTCCAAAACTCCGGTAAAGTATCAACCCAAGAAGTATCACTAACCGATATTTTATTCCGGTTTCAGAATGGTATTGGTATTATTCGTCTATCCGATTTTCTGATTCGGGATGTAGACGGTATCCTGCCCGTTAACCTCACCTATTTCAACGCCCAGGCGGCGGGAGGGCAAGTAGGGCTAGCTTGGGAAACGGCCTGGGAACAAAATAGTCGGGAGTTTATTGTGCAAAGAAGCACGGATCTGAAGGAGTTCGGCGATATTGGTAAAGTAGCGGCAATGGGCCAAACCGATGAGAGGCAAGCCTACCGGTTCACCGATTCTTCACCGGCAATGGGTGCTAACTACTACCGCCTAAGAATAGTTGATGAAGACGGAAGCTATGAATACTCGAAGGTTAAAGACGTAATTAACCGACCCAATGAGCCAGTGCTGCTGGTGAGCCCTAATCCGGTAAGCAATCGTACCATTCGCCTGCGCACATTTATGTTGGAAAACTCATCGCTAAAGTTATCCAACATACTGGGGCAGGATATTTCATTCAAAACCAACGATATGGGTAACAACACCGTGGAATTGATACCTCTCAGTACCTTATCTCCTGGCCTCTATATCGTTTCAGCTCAGCGAGACGGCATTCGGGTACATTCACAGCTTATTATTCCTTAAACAGTCAAGGATTACCACCAGTAAAAAAGCGAAAAGATGCTCAATTGAGCGTCTTTTCGCTTTTTTACTTCAGACAGGTCAGTATTCATCCTCATTAAAAAAGAAGTCGTCCTTCGTAGGGTAGTCAGGCCAAATCTCTTCGATACTTTCATAGGGTTGTCCGTCGTCTTCCAACTCCTGTAAGTTTTCAACCACCTCTAAGGGTGCCCCAGTGCGAATGCCAAAGTCGATAAGTTCATCTTTGGTAGCTGGCCAAGGAGCATCCTCCAGATATGATGCAAGTTCTAGTGTCCAGTACATAGTGTAAAAGTCAGATTAAAGTGATGTCTATTTTTGGAGTGCAAAAGTAAAAAAAAATGTTTCCAACGATGATTTTAAGAGATGTTTTTTTTGCTTCTATCTGTTTTTTTTGTGAGGAATAACAGATTATTGATAATCAATGGATTAAGATCACACAATCCAGTGATTTTTTGAACAAGTCCGGTATTTCTGCGCTGGTATAATAAAATATCTTGCATTACAGACCTATAACGCAAAGAATTGATTCCTGTTCCCAAACTCAGAAAATTTCTCCCAAATTTTTTAAAAACGATTACTTTCGCCGTTGATTGTAGCTTAATGCAGCCAAAATACACGGTAGGTAAAGGGCATTAACTTCCTAGTGAAGTCCTATTTTAACTTGTGTAAGTCAAAAAATATTATTTAACCGCAAGATTCTTTAGTATTTTTCCGATTCAAACCAGACTCTCCCTAATTAATGAACGTTGAAATATGCGCCTATTCACTTGAATCATCGATTAATGCCCAAAAATCCGGTGCTGTCCGAGTTGAGCTTTGTGGTGGCCCGGCGGAAGGAGGAACAACTCCTAGCGCAGGAATGATCGAAGCCGTGCGGGAGGTAATCCAAATAGCGCTATACGTTATGATAAGACCCCGGGGAGGCGACTTTGTGTATAATCAGGATGAGTTTCAAACCATGAAACGTGATATTGAATTTGCCCGTAAGGCCGGAGTTGATGGAGTAGTACTGGGCGTACTACTACCAGACGGGCGGGTTGATAGTGAACGTACCCGGGAGTTGGTTCAATACGCCCACCCACTCGGCGTTACTTTTCACCGAGCGTTCGACCTCACGCCTGATCCGCTGGAAGCGCTCGAAGCCGTTATTCTCACCGGGACCGAACGTATTCTGACTTCCGGACAACAGCCCAATGCCCCCGCCGGAGCTTCTTTATTAGCAGAACTCGTGTTACAAGCCAACAAAAGGATCGAAATCATGGCAGGTGGTGGTGTGTCAGCTACTAACGCCCTGGCTCTGGCGGCAACCGGCGTGGATGCTCTCCATCTGACCGGGAAGTCGTTCCGGGCGGGCCAACAGACCTATTTTCCACCGAACATCTCGATGGCTGGGGAAATAGCCGATGAACGAACAATCATGTATAGCGACCTCGCCCGGATTGAAGCGGTGGTGCAGTTATTTGATCAAAAAGTGGACTCAGGCAATTCAAATTAACTTAGTATACCTACCTTTTTTTTCTTACACTTCTATCCATTTTCTTTTACAAATGAAACTATTGAAAGCCATCTTAAGTGTTAGTATAGCCCTTGGCTTACTGTACGCACTCAATCGCCCCTGGGGTCCTGTTCCTATTCTGGGAAGTTTCCTCAGTCCTTTTACCGGATTCTGGCAAAACGGGGAGCCTGCTATTTCCGGAGAACCAGTTGATGTAGAACTCAGCCTTGATAGCCTCCGCGAAGAAGTAACTATTCACTACGACAACGTGGGAGTACCGCATATTTTTGCCAATAATATTTACGACGTCTCCTACGCCCAAGGCTACGTAACGGCCAAAGACCGATTGTGGCAAATGGATTTGCAGGTACGCAGTGCGGCTGGACGCCTATCAGAAGTATTGGGCCCGCAGACGGTCGAAATGGACCGTCGGGCGAGACGAATGGGACTAGGATACGGCGCGGAGATTAACCTTAAAATGTCGATGAGTGATTCCATTACGCGTGAAGCCATTTTAGGCTACACCGCTGGTGTCAATAATTACATACTACAACTCTCCCCCAAGGATATGCCTATCGAGTATAAGCTCTTGGGCTACGAACCGGAAGCTTGGACGCCGCTCAAATGCATGTATATGCTCGAAAATATGACCCTAACGTTGGCTGGTCGGGCTGATGATCTGGCAATGACAAACCTGATGAAGCGCCTTGGTGATGGGCCACTGAATAATCTGTTTCCCGACTACCCAATGCTGCAGGAAAGCCCCGTTATACCCGCTGGTACTCCCTGGAACTTTATACCACTACCCGTTCCGGATGCACCCCGGGCTACTGGTGATACGGCACGTGTTGCCTACCAAAGCCTCCCGCTTTCCGAGCCTATGGTAGAAGGTATAGGTAGTAATAACTGGGCTATTGGAGCCGAAAAGTCAGCAACTGGCTACCCCATTCTGGCCAACGATCCTCACCTAGAACTTACGCTGCCCTCCATCTGGTATCAGGTACAATTACACACCCCTGAAATAAACGTCTACGGAGTATCCCTACCCGGAATCCCCGGAGTAGTGATTGGATTCAATCAAAATGTAGCCTGGGGTGTCACCAACGTAGACGCCGATGTACTGGACCTTTATGAAATAAAGTTTAAGGACTCCACCAACTCGCAGTACTGGTACAACAACGCCTGGCAGGCGACCCGTAAGCGTCAAGAGTTGATCCAGGTAAAAGGTATGCCCGATGCTGTTCAGGAAACAGTTATATACACGCACCATGGCCCGGTGATGTACTACGAAGGCGAAAAACACAACGGACCGACTTTGGCAGTGAAATGGATTGGTCATGAACCAGGCAATAACTTTCGTACTTTTTATGAGCTCAATGCAGCCAGAAACTACGAGGACTACCGGGCCGCGCTTACCCACTACGTAGGACCAGCTCAAAACTTTATTTTTGCCGATAACGGTAAGAATATTGCCATGACGGTCAATGGCAAGTTTCCATTGAAATGGAAGGATCAGGGTAAGTTCTTGCTTGATGGAAGTAATCCAGCCCACGATTGGCAAGGCTGGATCCCCGCTGATCAAAACCCGCACGTGAAGAATCCCCCCAGAGGTTATTTGAGTTCTGCCAATCAGTCTTCTACCGACCCCAGCTACCCTTACTATATCAACTGGCGTTTCGGCCCCTCGGAGCGTGCCATAAGAATTAACGAACGTCTCGAAAGTATGACTATGGCGAACGCTGATAGTTTACGACTGTTACAGACCGATAATTTCAGCGTACTGGCTCGTACCATACTTCCTACCCTACTCAACTACCTGAAAACTGTTCCACTTAGCTCAGCTCAAAAGTCAGCCGTTGAAACACTAACCGAGTGGAATTTTGTCAACGATGCTAAGGCGATCGCTCCATCTATTTTTGACGAATGGATTTCAAACATCGGCCCGGCTATCTGGAAGGATGAAATTTATTCTGATTCTACCTCGTATAAGTACCCTAGCCGGGATCGTACTCTATTCCTTTTATTGAGGGAGCCTGATGCCCCGTGGTTTGATAACATCAGAACTCCCGCTAAGGAAACAATTAACGATGTGGTGTATGGTAGCTTCAAAGCCGCACTCGATTCACTCACGATCAACCACGGTCCCATGAGTACCTCGTGGCAGTGGGCTGAGGTGAAAGGCACCGAAATTAAACACCTGAGCCGGGTGCTCAAACCATTCAATGCACCTCCTGTACGGAATGGCGGCGGTGCTAGTATTATTAATGCTACTACCAAATATCACGGTCCATCGTGGCGGATGGTGGTGGAGCTTGGGCCTGAGCCAAAGGCCTATGGGTTGTACCCCGGTGGGCAGTCTGGTAACCCTAGCAGCCCGTTTTATACTAATATGTTGGATAAATGGGAAAAAGGTGAGCTCAACGAGCTGATTTACCTAAAATCTTCGGATGAGAAAAATCCCCGCTTAACATCAACCTGGACTTTAAAAAAGAAATAACCTTATGAAAAGCGCATTAAATTATATTATCATCGTGGTCGCGACGGCGATACTCCAACTTTTCCTACCGTGGTGGGTCATTGTAGTTGTTCCTTTTCTGGTGTATATCGTTCGTTCCGACACGCCACTGATCGCATACATTATCAGCCTTGCGGGGGTTGCTACCGTATGGTTTGCCTATGCTCTATTCTTAAATATCAGTACACAGGCCAGCATGTCTGACCGGATTGCCCAGATATTCCTTCTACCCAGTGGGTCTATACTGGCGGTAGTTACTCTTGTTGGAGGTCTAGCGGCGGGCTTTGGTGGCTTAGCCGGCCACTATGTTCGACAGCTTTTTGTAAAAGAAGCATACTAATGTCATCTTAAAACTATGCCCTGCCAAAATTTGGTAGGGCATATAGGCCTTGATATACAAATTACTATATTTGCGACACTTAGAAAAAAAAACTATTATTAACTTAATCTTTATCGTGAACAACAATACCTCACTTATCTGGAACGTCGCGCTCACTTTGGCTGTCGTGGTGTTATTTTTTTTACATTTCTCCGGAAATAATTCAGGCTTTTCGGCCGACTCTGATTCTACGGGTGTAGGCGGACGTCGTATCGTATACGTTCAGGTAGACTCTCTACTGACCAATTACGATTTTTTTGACGATACGCGTAAAGAACTTGAAAGTAAGCGCTACCAGCTCGAAAACGATCTGGCAAACCGCGGACGTTCATTAGAAAATGAAATTAAGTTTTTTCAGCAGAGAGCCCAAACCATGACGCTTGATCAGGCCCGGTCTACCGAAGCACAGCTTGGTCAGAAGCAACAGGAGTTAGTTGCCTACCGTGATCGTTCTGCCCAGACCTTAGCACAGGAAGAAGCTGATAAGAACGGCGAATTGTACGATCTCATTTACAGCTACATTGAGAAATACAATAAGGATAATAATTATGAGTATGTACTGGGCTACACCAAAGGTGGTGGAATCCTGTTTGCCGATTCTACCCTTAACATCACTCAGAAGATGGTTGATGGCTTAAACAAAGAGTACAAGTCAAAAAACAAGCCGGCTGAGGCAAAGAAGGACTCTACCGCTAAGAAGTAACGAACTACGCATTTCCCTCAGAGACAATAAGAAGAGCCGTCCACATGGACGGCTCTTCTTATTGTCTCTGAGGGAATCACAGCAAGTAGTATTACATCGCACTTGATGTAATCTTAGCTCCCAGGTACTCACGGTTTAGGCGAGCAATGTTATCTAATGAAATTTCCTTAGGACATTCGGCCGAACAAGCACCCGTGTTAGTGCAAGCTCCAAATCCTTCTGAGTCCATCTGGGCTACCATTTTCTCCGCACGAATTTTTCGCTCGACTTGTCCTTGTGGTAAAAGCGAAAGCTGGGATACCTTAGCAGAAGTAAATAGCATAGCCGAAGAGTTTTTACAAGCCGCAACACAAGCTCCGCAACCAATACAAGCGGCTGACATAAATGCCTCATCAGCTGCTTCTTTCGGTACGGGCAGGCTGTTGGCGTCACGTGCATTACCGGTATTTATCGATACAAAACCACCCGCAGACATAATACGATCAAAGGCAGAACGATCTACTACCAGATCCTTAATAATCGGAAACGCGGCAGCCCGCCATGGCTCAACCACCACGGTATCACCGTCGCTGAATGAGCGCATGTGCAACTGACAAGTAGTAACTGCCGACAACGGACCGTGAGGACGGCCGTTGATGTGCATAGAGCAGGATCCGCAAATACCTTCGCGACAGTCGTGGTCAAAAGCAATTGGCTCTTTACTTTCGTGAACGAGCTGCTCGTTCAAAACATCAAACATTTCCAGGAAGGACATATCCGGTGAAATTCCGTCGAGCGAATAAGTTTCGAAATGTCCTTCGGCATTTTTATTTCTTTGTCTCCACACTTTGAGTGTGAGATGCATATTTTCTGCTGACATGAGTTGAAGTTTGGTTAATGGTTACTCGTGTTAACCGTTCCTTAAATAGTTTTTTCAATGGGCTTTTCCGAACGGCACTCCTTTTTTATTTCTATGAGGAAGTACCCCGATTAGAAACTAACTTTTCGATAAAACTGGTGGTCAGCCCCGGCGCTTGCCTATGCTGACCACCTATTGATCTTTCAGCTTCCTGCCTGTTTACTTATAGCTACGCTGGGCAATCTTGATGTTGTTATATTCGAGAGATTCCTTGTGAAGACCCCACTTACTCTCGCCTTCATATTCCCAGGCAGACACGTGCATAAAGTTTTCATCATCACGGACAGCCTCGCCGTCCTCGCTCTGAAACTCTTCACGGAAGTGACCACCACACGATTCGTCACGATCCAAGGCATCAGTACACATCAACTCTCCCAATTCGATAAAGTCAGCTACGCGGCTTGCCTTATCCAATTCTGGATTAAACTCATCTACCGAGCCCATAACACGTACATCACTCCAAAACTCCTTTTTCAAAGTCTGAATTTCAGCAATTGCTTCTTTCAAACCTTTCTCATTACGGGCCATTCCGCATTTGTCCCACATAATTTTCCCCAAACGACGGTGAAAATGCTCAGGGGAAATTGTACCCTTGATGGATAATAACTGATCTATTTTTCCCTTTGCCTCCCTTTCAGCCGTCTCGAAAGCCTCGTGATCGGTTGGGATAGCCCCAGTACGGATTTCTCCGGCCAAGTAGGCTCCCACTGTGTAAGGAACCACGAAATAGCCGTCAGCCAGTCCCTGCATCAACGCAGATGCACCCAAGCGGTTAGCTCCGTGATCTGAGAAGTTAGCTTCACCCAGAGCGTAAAGTCCCGGAACAGTAGTCATCAGGTTGTAGTCAACCCACAAACCACCCATGGTATAATGAACCGCAGGGTAAATGCGCATGGGTATTGCATAGGGGTCTTCCCCGGTGATCTGCTTGTACATATCAAACAGATTACCATACTTCTCCTTTACAACTCCCTTTCCGAGTTCTATGATGAGCTCGGCGGAAGGATTTTCAATATTATTCTTATTGACCTCACCACGGCCGTAACGATCAATCGCCGAGGCGTAGTCGAGGTATACCGCCATTTTAGATGGGCCTACTCCATAACCCGCGTCACAACGCTCTTTCGCGGCGCGCGAAGCAATATCACGGGGAACCAAATTACCGAAGGCAGGGTAACGTCGCTCTAAGTAATAGTCGCGCTCCTCTTCTGGTATCTGATTGGCGGGGCGGTTATCATTCTGTTTCTTTGGAACCCAGATCCTTCCGTCGTTTCGGAGCGACTCCGACATCAGGGTTAACTTAGACTGGTGATCGCCCGATACGGGGATACAAGTTGGGTGAATTTGGGTAAAGCAAGGATTACCAAAGTAAGCACCACGCTTGTGCGCACGCCAGGCAGCCGTTACGTTGGAGCCCATTGCGTTAGTAGAAAGGTAGAATACGTTACCATATCCTCCCGAGCAAAGCAATACAGCGTGGGCCGAGTGGCGTTCGAGTTCTCCTGTTACCAGATTTCGGGCAATGATACCACGGCACTTCCCGTCGATTTTGACGACATCAAGCATTTCGTGGCGGGTGTACATTTGTACTGCACCAATACCAATCTGACGCTGCAAAGCGGAGTAAGCACCCAACAAAAGCTGCTGTCCGGTTTGACCGGCGGCGTAGAATGTACGTTGCACCTGCACCCCACCGAATGAACGGTTGGACAAGAGTCCACCGTACTCACGGGCAAATGGTACTCCCTGAGCTACGCATTGGTCAATGATGCTTCCTGATACTTCAGCAAGACGGTAGACGTTCGATTCACGCGAGCGATAATCACCCCCTTTTACTGTATCATGAAAAAGTCTATAGATTGAGTCTCCGTCGTTTTGATAGTTCTTCGCTGCGTTAATACCTCCCTGCGCCGCGATGGAGTGTGCCCGGCGAGGTGAATCCTGAAAGCAAAATGCTTTGACCTGATACCCGAGCTCAGCCAATGAAGCAGCAGCAGAAGCACCAGCCAAGCCAGTACCAACTACGATTACTTCAATCCTGCGCTTGTTAGATGGATTAACCAAAGGCACAGAAGAACGATACTTGGTCCACTTGTCTTCCAGTGGTCCGTCAGGAACTTTGGCATCTAAATGAGATGAAGTTGCCATATATATATTTGGTTTAATGGATCAATTAATTTTATTGTATTATGTATTGAATGTAAAAGTAGACCGGCATGGCCGCGAAGGCTACCGGGATAATAATCCCAAACAGCCACACACCAATAAAGCTAATGAGTGGATTATACTTAGGATGATTGGCCCCCAAGGTTTGAAGGCCGCTTTTGAAGCCATGTACTAGGTGGAACGACACCGCCCCCATACTGATTACATAGAACAGCACCAGTAAAGGATTAGAAAACGACTCTTCTGCCTCGGTAAAGAGATCTTTCACAACCACGGTCTTGGTGATATTATCATCACTATAACGCTCTTCGAGCTTACTCTTTAACTTAAAGTCTTGGGGCATCAGCTCCGTGCTGATTACTTTTCCCTCTGCCAAGTCAATTGTATACTTTTTGAAGGGAACGTAACCAAACTTGTACTCATACCAAAAATCTCCCATGTGCACAGCAATGTACACCAGAAGAATTGTACCGAGCACACCCATGTTGCGGCTCGACCAGCTACTCTGGTTCTTAGTGGTAGCATAGTTGTGTTTTCCACGAGCCTTACGGTTCTTGTATGCAAGATACAATCCATCAACGGCGTGGATCAAAATGAACGCGTACAAGCCATACGAAATGGTCTTGATCAGCGGATTGGATGTCATGAAAACAGTGTAGGTATTGAAAGACAGACCTTCGTCTGCGTTAAATAACTGTAAATTACCCACCATGTGGACAATCAAAAAAGTGGAAAGAAAAAGACCTGTAAGAGCCATGACGAGTTTCTTACCGATAGAACTTGATAACGTTTGTGTTAACCACGACATAGCAAAACCGTTTAAGATTCAGTGCAAAAAATAGAAAAAACTATAACCTTTCAAAGGTACATGACAAACGATTCCGACACAATAAAAGGCTTTCTATTTTGTACAAATCCTAATAATTTATAATGATTTTTAAGTTTTTGTCTTCCTAACAGTTTGTACAAATTATTTGTTTTGTTTGCAGTCAGTTGTTAAGGTTACTTTTTGTAATTAATCGGTATCTTCACTTTTGGAAGGTCAAAACACAAATTTTTTCGCCTCTTTTTCGTTCAAGACTATATTGAAACAGCTAAGCATCCATTGTTCCATGCGCCCATTACTACGCTCCATATTATTTTTTATAGCACTTATTCTCAGTGTCGCCGAAGCCAGGGCCACGCACGTGAGGGCGGGAGAGATTACCGCTAAGCGCATCTCGAATACATCTCTGACCTACGAAATAACCTTCACCGGGTACTTTGACCTGCAGAATGGAAAACCCGCGGCGGACGCTCAGGTTGATGTCCGTTTTTTTATCGGGGATATTGGACCTATTACCGTAGCCCGAAAGCTACCCATTACGGTTATCGGGAATAATACTTCACTGAACGAGTACACCTTTACCTACACGTTCCCGGCTCCCGGTCGTTTTACTGTTTCGGTCAATCTTGATAAGCGGAATAATAACGTACTAAACATTGGACCTCCTCCTACCCAGGAATTGAGCTTCTATGTAAAAAGTATTCTGGTCATCAACGCCAGCCTAGGCCAAAACCGGACACCAGTACTACTCAACGCGCCGATTGACCTGGCCGCTGTCGGTCAGCGGTATATTCACAATCCGGGTGCCTACGACGCCGATGGAGATAGCCTTGCCTACCGACTAGTAATTCCTCAGCAGGGAATCGACGGACGCCCTAACGGTAATAACGTACAGTACATGGACCCTAATCAGGTTTCTCCCGTCGGACCAAAAGAGAACGGTAGTCTGCCTTCCACGTTTGGCATCAATGCCCTTACGGGTGATCTAACGTGGGATGCCCCGGCAATACCTGGCTTTTATAACGTAGCCTTTGTGGTAGAGGAGTGGCGTAACGGTATCAAAATTGGTGAGATTGTCAGGGACATGCAGATTATTGTAGTAGAAGCCCGAAACGACCGGCCTCGATTGGATTCCATCCCGGATATTTGTGTAGAAGCTGGAACCTTGATTCAGCAATCCATAAACGCGACGGACCGAAATGGGGACCGTCTGATACTTACTACCACCGGTGGCGTATACCGAAGCGACCTTATCGATCCACAGGTAGCACAATTTATTGCCAACCAACCTACTCAGGGGCAAGCCGGAGGTGTATTCCGCTGGCAAACAAGCTGCGATCACATACGTTTTGAACCTTACGACGTACTATTTAAGGTAGAAGATAATGCTGGACCAAACTTTCCCAACCCATCACTCTTCCGTAAACTGGTCGATATAAAAACCTTCCGGATAAGAGTATATGGTCCCCGACCTAAAAATCTGAAAGCCCAGGCAACAACCGACGCTTCCGGCCGAGCTTTCCGCCTAACCTGGGACCCGTATATTTGTCAGGTACCGGGCGCTCAAATTGTAGTGTATCGGAAAGAGGGATGTTCCAACTATGAGGCCAACGCCTGCCAACCGGGCTTGCCCGTTACATTAGGCTACACAGAAGTTGGCCGAGTACCCGTTGGTACTAGTCTTTTTACCGACAACAATGGTGTTCAGGGACTCCGCCGGGGGGTACTTTACAGCTACCGGCTCGTGGTAGAATTTCCCCGCCCTAACTCGAATATCAGTGAACCGGGCTACCTGAATGGCGGTGGCACTAGCTTGCCCTCCTCCGAGTTCTGCTTAGACTTACCCCTACTGATGCCAGTGATTACCAACGTAACGGTAGACTCTACTAGTACTACTCAGGGTAGAATCACGGTAAAATGGACTCGCCCCATCGGCTTAAACCCCGATGCTCAGGCGGGACCGTCGCAGTACCGCCTCTACCGGGCCGTTGGACTTACGGGAACTGACTATACTCTGATTTCGACTATCAATACTCAGCTTGTTCCCGGTGCGCCTGATACTCTGTTTGTGGATCGTGGGCTGAATACTACGGCAAATGCCTATCGCTACCAGCTGGAATACTATTTTACCGAAAACAACGCCCTGATTAAGCTCGACGTTACGGACCCCGCCAGTAGCGTGCGCTTGGCACAAGGACGGGCCGAGTCCCGGCAGGTACGTCTGGAATGGACCGCCGATGTACCTTGGATGAACACCAACCAACGCCACCGAGTGTATCGTGAAGACCCGGCCAACAAGGGTACTTTCAATCAGATTGCCGAAGTAGCCGTACAGGGTCCCGAAACGTTTGCCTACCTGGATGACGGTACCGACCGCTTTGCGGGCGACGGTACGGCCACTATTGCTCTGTCGGCTGATTCGACGTACTGCTATAAAGTAGAAACCGTAGGTACTTACGGTAACGCCCGAATTAAACCAGCTGTACTACTAAATAGGTCGCAGATTATCTGCGTAACTCCTATTGATACGATAAAGCCGTGCCCTCCCCAACTAAGTCTGGACACCTTGGACTGCTCGACGATCACCCCGGATGAGTATTGTAATCAAAATACGTTTACGAATAACTTATCGTGGACCAATCCGGTCACGAATACGAAAGGCGAGGAGTGTGATCCCAACCTAGTAAGATATAATATTTATTACGGCCGCTACGACGACGAGACGCCTGCCTTGCTTGCTTCGATAGTACCACCCCCTACTCCTCCGGCTACCAACTTTGCCCATACGGGTCTGAGTTCGTTTGCGGGATGCTACTACGTGACGGCCGTAAACCGCTACGGCAACGAAAGCGCCCCAAGTAATCTGGTGTGCAAAGACAACTGTCCGCAGTTTGCGTTGCCCAATGTATTTACGCCCAACGGCGACGGACGTAACGATGTATTCCGGCCACTGCAATGCCCAACCTTCATTGAGACGGTGAGTTTTAGGGTGTACAACCGTTGGGGTGTTGAGGTATTTACGACCACCGATATCAACATCAACTGGAACGGTCAGTCGAACGATGGGAAAGACCTCGCCGCGGGCCAATACTACTATGAAGTGGTAGTTAGTTTTGTTTCCGTAAAGCGCACTACCACACCTTTGGTGTTCAAAGGTTGGATTCAACTACTACGATAATGAATATTGTATATTTTGACGGAGTCTGTAATTTATGTAACAGCGCTATCAATTTTCTGATTGATCAGGATAAGAAGCAAAATCTAAAATTCGCCTCCCTGCAATCGGAGGCTGGTGCTGAGGTGTTACGGCGATTCTCCCTACCCAGCGACGACTATGATAGTTTCCTTTTCTTAAAGGGTAATCAACTATTTCAGAAATCCGACGCGGTTCTGGAAATTATAAAACTACTGGGTGGTGGCTGGCCTATTTTGGTCGTCTTTAAGATTATTCCTAGGTCGTTTCGTGATTGGTTATATACCAAAGTAGCCCAAAACCGGTATAAATGGTTTGGCAAACGAAACGAGTGCCGTCTGCCTACCCCGGAGTTGAAAGCACGCTTCCTCTGACCGCTGATTTTCTATTTTCGACCGTAATGCTTTTATTTGTAGCCCGATTCATGCTGAATCGGGCTTTTTTAGTATCGTTATTTTGCCTCTTACCACTAATCAACTCACCCATGAAAGCATACATTTTTCCCGGCCAAGGCTCCCAGTTTAAAGGAATGGGAGCTGATCTTTACCATAGCTCACCAGAAGCCAAAGCATTGTTCGATCAGGCTAACCAAATCCTGGGATTTAACATAACAAAAATAATGTTTGAAGGCACCGACGAGGAGCTCAAACAAACGAACGTAACCCAACCCGCCATTTTTATACATTCCGTGGCGATGGCAATGGTTGCCGAAGACTTTAATCCTGAAATGGTAGCCGGACATTCATTAGGAGAGTTCTCCGCGCTGGTAGCAGCCGGTGGACTTTACTTTGAAGACGGTCTTAAACTGGTAGCTAAACGCGCCGACGCCATGCAAAAAGCCTGCGAGATCCGACCGTCGACAATGGCAGCCATTCTTGGTCTCTCCGACGCGGTTATCGAAGGGGTATGTTCTTCACTCGAAGGTGAAATTGTAGTACCAGCCAACTATAACTGCCCCGGACAGGTGGTAATCTCTGGTACAACCGAAGGAATTCAGGTTGCGTGTGAAAAATTAAAAGAGGCCGGAGCCAAGCGCACTTTACCGCTTCAAGTAGGTGGTGCATTCCACTCACCATTGATGGAACCCGCTCGTAAAGAACTGGCCGAAGCCATCGCTCAGACACCATTTCACACTCCTCGCTGCCCCATTTATCAGAACGTAAATTCTTCACCATCAACTGATATAGATACGATCAAGGCTAACCTTATTGCTCAACTTACTGCCCCTGTTCGTTGGACTCAGTCGGTAGAACAAATGGTACAAGACGGTGCTACTTTGTTCGTAGAATGTGGCCCCGGCAAGGTACTTCAAGGCCTGGTAAAGAAGATTGCATCGGGCGTAGAAACTGCCGGGATTTAATTTTTTTTGCTATTTACTTGACACATGTTATCATTACAATTACTTTTGCACCACTATTAAGAATGGCAGGTGGTGTAAAGGTAGCACAGGAGATTTTGGTTCTCTTAGTCAGGGTTCGAATCCTTGCCAGCCAACATAGTATTCAAAAGCCTTACTCAACTGAGTAAGGCTTTTTCTTTTTGCTACTTTTTCGCCCCCCGGAGCATCCCCGCTCCTTCTGTAGTCAGCTCATTTTATTCCGGGCAATTCTTGTTCTTTCTTATCCATCATTAGGTAGTCTAAAAACTACTTTCCCATTCTTTTTTAGAACCAGTAGGTAAATTAACCTAGAAAGCGCTTTGTGGTTTGGCTACGCACGACAATGCGTACAGACCAAGGTATTCAAGGAATCGTTATCTGATGTTTCGGATACATTAGTTTCTCTATCCTAGAAAAAGATTTATTTATTCGTCTAAATGCCGCAATTACACACATATTGAAGTACTAAATAAAGAATAAGTTAGCGTAGTTTTACACCTTTATTTTCCGTTACCCTTACCTCATTTCTTCTTCATCCTGCATGAAAATAGCTTTACTTTGCTGTTACCTTTTCCTGAATCTCATAGCGCCCATTTTTGGGCAGGGTATAGTAACATCCACTCCGGAAGCCTTCACTCGGGACCTATCCTCTCCGGGTAGTGCATACGCCTTGATACTGTATGACTCCACAACCCTAGAATCTCAGAACCTCTACAACGGGCAACAGTACCATATCTACGATAGTCAATCGGAGGAGCACCCGTTTTATCTTTCCCGCGAATGGGTCACCGGCTCAGTTTTCTACGACGGTCAGTTATTTGATTCTGTGCCACTCCTGTACGACATCGTCAAAGATCAGCTCGTGGTGAAGTATACCAAGAGTTTTGGCAAGGTCAGTCTGCAGGGCGAAAAAGTAAGCCATTTTTATTTATCCGAAGGTAAATCGACCGGGCATACCTTCATCCGGCTTGAAGCCGGGCAGAGAGCAGGTATTGGAATGCGGACCGGCTTTTATGACCTGATCTACGATGGCACATCCAGCGTGATTACCCGCCGAGTCAAAGTCAGGCAGCAAACTATTTCTGACACCAAAGTGATTATTGGTTTTCCCTACAAAGAAGTGTTTTATCTCTATGCCCGGGGAGAGTACCATCCGGTTGCTACAAGGAAATCAGTATTAGCACTTATGGCCGACCAAAAGCGGCCACTTAACAAGTACCTCAGAGAACAGAAAATCAAGTTTAGAAAAAATAAGGAAGGGGCTATTCTGGCCTTGGCCTATCGCTACGATCAACTATCCAAACCATGAAAGCAGCCTATCGTCTACTTTTCCTCTGCGCCTTCTGGACATTCAATACACATATAGTGGTTGGGCAAGCCATACCCGAAACTACCATCAGCGGGCAATTCCATGATATTCGGTTCAATGAATTTGTAAAAATTATTGAATCCAAAACCGACTATTACTTCTACTATGACGCTCAGGCCCTGGATAGCCTGTTGATTTCGCTCCAAGCCAACCAGCTACCTATTCGCACCCTGCTTGGCCAGGTATTCAAAGACACCGAGTATACCTATGCCGTCGATAGCAAGAAGCGGATCTATGTAACCAAAGGAAAGGCTATCATCACCGAGTTACCCAGCAGCACCTCTATCCGGGAGATTGTGGAGTACGAGGCACCGGAAACCAATGAACAGGATAAAATACTGTCCACTGCCGAAAACAAAGTATACGATATCGGACCCCGAAAGGTCAGGATTACCCCCGGCAACTCTACCATTACCGGGTATATACGCAACGCCGTTACCGGTGAGCCAGTTATTGGAGCAGCGGTCTATATCGATTCACCACAGATAGGCATCACGACCGACGTATTTGGCTACTATTCGCTTACCATTCCGAGAGGCAGTCAGCGTATCCGGGTTAAGAGTGTGGGTATGCGCGAAACCTACCGCCAAGTGATGCTGTACTCCGACGGCAAGCTGGACATCGAGCAGATAGAAAGCGTTACAGCCCTGAAAGAAGTTTACGTGAAAGCGGGAGTAGATGCCAACGTGTCAAGCTCACAGATGGGACAAATTAAGCTTTCCATAAAAACGATGAAACAAGTACCCACCGTCATGGGAGAATCTGACTTACTCCGGACGATACTGACATTACCCGGTATTAAGTCAGTGGGTGAAAATAGTGTTGGGTTAAACGTACGGGGTGGATCAACGGATCAAAATCTGATTCTTTTCAATGACGCAACCGTCTACAATCCATCGCACCTTTTTGGCTTCTTCTCCGCTTTCAATCCTGATATGCTCAAAGACGTGGAATTATATAAGAGTACGATTCCCTCGCGCTTCGGTGGCAGGCTATCGTCAGTATTGGATATCAACAGCCGGGATGGCAACAAGAAAAAGTTTGTGGGCTCCGGTGGCATCGGCCTTATTACCGGCCGACTGACCCTCGAAGGGCCAATTATTAAAGACAAGTCGTCATTTTTAATCGGAGGACGCTCCACCTACTCCAATTGGCTATTAAAGCGGCTTGAAAACGCGTCATTCAACCAAAGTACCGCTTCCTTCTACGATGTAAATGCCCACATTAGCCACGAGGTAAACGAAAAAAACAGCGTGTACCTGACGGGCTACGTAAGCAATGATCGTTTTCGACTACTCGGCGATACCCTCTATGGCTATAAGAATCAGTTTGTCTCCCTCAAATGGAAGCATACCTTCAATGCTAAACTGTATGGTACCTTTGTTGCAGCCCAGAGTACCTACCAGTATGCCATTGCCAGCGAACGCGTTCCGCTCAATTCCTTCGATCTCAATTTCGGGATTAACCAATCGAGCGTCAAGGCAGAGTTTAACTACCTCCTGAATGACAAGCATAGTCTTGACTTTGGGGCGAGTACTATCCGCTATAAGCTTTCGCCGGGGTCTTTTCAACCTCGTAGTACGGAGTCACTGATTGTACCCGAGACCCTAGAACCCGAACAGGCACTCGAAAGCGCCATCTATCTGGAAGACCGATTTGAAGTAAACCGCAAGCTTCTGCTTACCGCTGGGTTACGCTTCTCATTTTTCAACTACCTGGGGCCCAAAACCGTCAACACGTACGTACCCGGCTTCCCGATCGAACGAATATATACCCTCGGCACCGAAAGCTACGGCGCCGGGGAGCCAATCAAAAATTACGGTGGTCCAGAATACCGACTTTCGGCCCGCTACATGATATCCGGAGATTTATCGGTAAAGGCAAGCTACAATACATTGCGGCAGTACATCCACCTACTGTCTAACACTATGGTAGCTTCGCCAACCGACATCTGGAAGCTGAGTGACTCTTACATCAAGCCGCAGCTGGGTGATCAGATTGCAATCGGAATCTACCGAAATCTACGCGGAAATCAGATAGAGTTTTCGGTAGAGGGCTACTATAAGAACATCAAAAACTTCCTTGACTACAAGGGCGGTGATTCGCTCATCATGAATCGCCGGATCGAGACGGCCGTTATCAATACGCAGGGAAAAGCCTATGGAATTGAATTAATGCTCAAAAAGATGTCAGGTAAACTTAACGGTTGGTTGGGTTATACCTACTCGCGCTCGCTACTCCGGGCTACTGACCGCACCTCCCCCGACGCTCCCAACAATGGCGACTATTACCCGAGCAACTATGATAAACCTCATGATTTTACGGCGGTAACGAATTATCGGTTCAGCCACCGGGTGAGTCTGTCACTCAATTTTACGTACAGCACCGGCCGGCCATACACGCCACCCATCGGGAAGTACGTCATCGACGGAGCCCAACGAGTATACTATGCTTCCCGAAATCAATACCGGATTCCGGACATTTACCGGGTAGATGCCTCAGTGAACGTCGAAGGCAATCACAAGGTCAGAAAACTGGCCCATAGCTCCTGGACGTTCGCGGTGTATAACCTGCTGGGGCGCAAGAACCCGTCCTCGGTGTACTTCCAGACCAACAATGGGGTCGTCAGTGGCTACAAACTGTCCATTTTTGGGCAACCCATCCCAACCATTACTTATAATTTCAGATTTTAATCATGGCAAAATCCGTGAAAAATAGTCGAACAGTAGTCTATATAGTAGGCTCTATTTTGATACTTTTATCGTTAATACGCTGCGTTGAGCCTTTTTCTCCCCCCGAAATAGTATCAGCTAAACGTTATCTGGTAGTGGATGGCTTTTTGAATGCCAACTCAACGGAGGGTAGTCAGATCAAGCTAAGCCGCACCCAAAACGTATCGGATAAAACCGCACCCAAAGCCGAACTTCGCGCCAAGGTGACGGTTGAAGGCGACCGGGGAAGTAATTTTACTTTTGCCGAAACTCCTAATGGTATGTATACTCTAACGCCCAAAGCTTATAAAGACAGCGAGAAGTACCGGGTCCGGGTCAAAACAACCGACGGTAAGGAGTATCTTTCAGCCTACGTTCCTATCGTAAAAACGCCCCCAATCGACAGTGTAACGTATAAAATAAACCCTTCCGAAAGTGGCGTTGAGGTATTTGTTAATACCCATGACCCTAACGCCGCTACCCGTTTTTACCGATGGAGCTTCGACGAAACCTGGCAGTACTACTCCGCACTATATTCCGGCTTTGAGGTAGTTAACAAGGCCATCGAACTTCGCAGAGAAGATATTAGTACCTGCTGGGCAAATGCCAAACCATCTAAAATCGTGCTCGGCTCCTCCGTCAAGCTGACCAAGGATATTATCCAAGATCAGCAAGTAACGTCGATACCTGCTATATCTGGAAAACTTCGGGTAAAGTACAGTATCCTGGTAAAGCAGTTTGGTTTGACTCAGGAAGAATATGAGTACTGGACTACCCTTTCCAAAACTACCGAAGGTACCGGTGGTCTTTTTGACCCGCAGCCTTCTCAGGTAACGGGTAATATTACCTGTATCAATGACCCGAGTCAGTTGGTCTTCGGTTATTTCAGTGCCTCCTATCAGCGGGAACAAAGAATATTTGTTACCGAGCGACTAGGCAGTAGGGTTCCCTGCGAAACAACTGACACCCTCACCGCTCGCGAAGTACTAGAATCGATCGATTTGATCGTAGAAGAATACTATCCCGAGGGATCGGCAATACCAGATTATGTCATGGGAACCACCAATTGTGCCGACTGCCGCTTGCAAGGGGGAGTTAATAAACGTCCGCCCTTCTGGCAGTAAATCAAAGCTTATGAAGACTAAAAAGAATTATCCGGGTATACTTACGAGTATGATGAAGAAGTCAGGACGATCTAGATTTCGAATAATAGGTTGGACACTAGCCCTCCTGTTCCCATTGGCAGGAAACGCCCAAAACACGGTAGAAGTAACGGTTAAGCAACGATTAACGGCTTACGATAACCGTACTCTCCAAGAAAAGCTATTCTTGCACCTCGACCGCCCGTTGTACCTGGTGGGTGAAACTATATGGCTAAAAGCCTACTACGTAGATGGCCATGAACACCGGGCGCTGGATGTCAGTAAAGTAGCTTATATAGAAGTACTGGACCAAGAATTAAACCCTGTGATCCAAACTAAAATCTCCCTGGCTAATGGCAAGGGAGAAGGTTCTATCCAGATCCCCACTTCGCTGACCAACGGTACGTACACCGTTAGAGGTTATACCAACTGGATGAAAAATTTTAGTCCGGATTTTTACTTCGAGACCGCCATTATCGTCCTTAACCCCTTTGAACAGTCTACGAGTACTTCGGTAGTTAGCCCATTACAACCCAGTTATGATGTTCAGTTTTTTCCGGAAGGAGGAAATTTGATAGAAGGACTCCCTAGTCGGATAGCGTTTCGAGCCATTGACCAAACTGGGAAGGGTATCGATTTCGATGGTGCCATTATCAATCAGGAAAACGATACCCTCATCCGCTTTCAACCTCTACGTTTCGGAATCGGACGATTTTCTTTTACCCCAACGGTCGGCCAAATGTACCGCGCTGTCATAAGGGATAAAAAGGGCGCTTCGTTTACGTACCCATTGCCCGACATCCGTACGCATGGGTACGTAATGCAGGTTCAAGATTCGAACGATCAGCTGATACAAGTTAAAGTGGCGATTCGCTTACCCAGCGACCAAATTACGGACGTATTTTTATTAGCTCATACCAGATTAGGTATTGTGCATTCAGAAGGAAAAATCACTAGCAACGGAGAGGCGGCATTTACGCTAAATAAAAGTGCATTAGGTGAAGGAATTACCCACTTTACGGTTTTTAATCAGGCCAGTCAGCCCGTTTGTGAGCGGTTGTACTTTAAGCGCCCTACCAGACGCTTCACTATATCCGAAACATTAAGTCAACCATCTTACGCTACCCGGTCCAAAGTCCAGCTTGACCTGACTACCTCAACTACCTCAGAGCTTAAGAACCTATCCGTTTCGGTCTATTTGGAAGACTCTCTTGCACATCCCGACCCAGTGGGTATCCATAGCTACCTTTGGCTTACTTCCGAACTGAAAGGAACCATCGAGTCGCCTTCTTACTACTTGGAAGCAAACAGCCCGGAAGTAATAGAAGCACTCGATAACCTGATGCTTACCCATGGTTTTAGCCACTACACATGGGCGGATGTCCAGGCTACTGCTCCCACAACCTATAAGCACCTACCCGAATACGGTGGACATTTGATATTTGGGAAGGTACGCAGCGTGGTTACCGGCAAGCCGACGAGCTCCGTTAGTACCTATCTGGCTAGTCCCGATCAGTACCCCAAGTTGTTCTCCGCCATAAGTGATTCCTTAGGAAATCTGCGTTTTGAGGTTAAAAAACTATACGATACCCGTGAAATAATAGTGCAAGCTAACCCCAGAGGCGACACCACTAACCGGGTCGAGCTGCTCAGCCCCTACTCGGATAAATACTCATCCCGGCGGTGGATAGAAGTAGCACAAAGTCAGCAGAATACCGAGCAATTATTGACCCGGAGTATCAATATGCAAACGTTTAACGCATTCATCGCCAGAGCATCGGTGCGGTCAACCCCCCTTGGGGTTGACAGTCTGGGATTCTTTGGCAGACCCACGAACAAGTATTTTCTGGACGCTTATACCCGTTTCCCTACGATGGAAGAAGTAATGCGGGAGTACGTGCCGGGAGTCTTTGTCAGAAAGCGTCAGGGAAAATTTCACTTTTATTTAATAGATCAAGTTAACCCTACCGCGAATACCTTCACCGATGATCCGATGATTTTGTTGGACGGTATACCAGTATTTAATACTGATAAAATCATCGCTTTCGACCCTTTGAAAGTAAAAAAACTTGAAGTGGTCAACAGCCTCTACTATTTAGGCAATGTATCTTTCTCCGGGATAGTGAGCTATACTACCTATAAAGGCGACCTGGGAGACTTTGAGCTTAACCCCCGGGCGTTGGTACAATCGTACCAGTTTATGCAGTCTAAAAAGGAATTTTACGCTCCTCGCTACGATAGTGTTAATAGTAAGCAGGGCCGCTTACCAGACTTCCGTAATCTGCTCCACTGGGCGCCTTCTCTTACCACCGATACTCAGGGAAAACAGAGTCTCAACTTCTATACTTCCGACCAAACCGGTACGTATCGGGTAGTAGTGCAGGGCATTACACCAAGCGGACTGACTGGTAGCAGAGAGTTTACTTTTAAGGTGATGCCGCAAGTGAGCCAGTAGGTTCCGGTGTAGAGGATGGAATTGCATTTTTAAACCGTAATTGTTGAATAATGATACCCGTTAACAATTCACTTCCCTTTTTATTGAGGTGCCCATAGTCAAACAGGAGGTTCTCGTTCAACAACTGGTAGAATCGAGGATCTTGGTAGGTCAAGATTCTGTTTGACAACGGAATATACGGCCAGACACAAGAAAGCATTTCAGCTTCTGTTTCGTTGAGTGTGGTCGGAATATAAAAGTAAATGGTTCTTTGACAATTTGTGTGGTCAGAGTGCACACTACTAGACATTTTTAACAAAGGGGCGTAAAAGACATACCTTAGTGGTCGACCAAAACCTATTAATGTATGCTCACGCGCCTTCTGGCCAAAATTAGCGAATACT